>CAYYDZ010000005.1:0-51972 GCA_964470715.1 uncultured Microthrixaceae bacterium
CGCACCGAATCTGCTGAGGTCCCGAGGCGTGCGGCCTCGATCAGTCCCCCTCAGATCCCCGTGTTGTGATGGGTCCACCGGCACGGAGCGACGGCTTCGTACGGTCGAAGGCCGGGCCGTGGGCTGACCCATCTCAGATCTCGACCCCTGCGGGGTGTCCTCGTTCGGAAGTGTCGCCCTCGGCCCGGACCTTCGGAACCGGTCTGACTTGATAGGAGCGTTGATCTCTCAACGGGGATGTGTCGACCGGTCCTCTCACCCTAACGATCCGAGAGGAGCTCATAATGGACAGGAAGTCGACCAGGAACACCCGCGACATGGCCGGGGTGCCCGATGCCGGCAACGTGGTCGGTGCCGACCCCCACAAGCACACCGTGACCGCGAGCGTGCTCGACGAACGAGGCGGGGTGCTGGGAACCGGGACGTTCCGTGTGTCCGGGGACGGGCACCGTGCCATGGAAGCTTGGGCGCTCGAGTTCGGACCGATCGCCCGTTGGGGGATCGAAGGTGCCGGTGGCCTCGGCCGCCACACCGCCATGTACCTGATCGGCCAGGGTCACGACGTCCGTGACGTGTGCCCGAACCGCACCGCGGAGCAGTCCCGCCGGCGACGCGACGGCAAGACCGACGCGCTGGACTCGGCGCGGGTCGCTCGCGAGACCCAGGCCGACCCGGCCATGCCGACCGCGTTCAAACGCGCCGCGGGCGACGCCGGACCCGACGAGACCCACGAGCTGTTGGCCTTGTGGCACAACGCCCGACGGTCGATCCTCAAGTCCCGCCAGCATCTCCTCAACGAGGCTGAGCACCTCCTCAACGATCTGCCAGAAGCGCTGCGAGCGGAGCTGCCCGAGACCAGCGAGGTCCGCGCCCGGCTCCGAGCCCTCGCTCACCGTGACGCCTCGGCGGCCTGGGATCCGGCGACTACATTGCGGCTCCGACTGCTCGACGGTCACACCGCCACGGTCGCCGACCTCGACGCCCAGGACCGAGAGGCGGCCACCGAGCTGCGCCGCCTCGGCCGAGTCGCAGGGTCGACGCTCCATGAGCTGTGCGGGATCGCGGAACGGATCGAGGCCGAGCTGCTCGTGGAGGTCGGGGACCCCCGCCGCTTCACCGGCGAGGGGGGCTTCGCCCGCTTCAACGGGACCGCGCCCCTACCGGCCTCCTCAGCCGAAGGCGACGGGGAGCCGGTCCGTCACCGGCTCAATCGGGGCGGCAACCGCCGAGTCAACGCGTGCCTGCACCGCATGGCCGTGACCCAGCTGCGCTGCGAACCCCGCGCTCGCAAGATCTACGACAACGCCCGTCGGCGCGGCCACACCAAGAAAGAAGCCATGCGCATCCTCAAACGACACCTCAGCGATGTCGTCTACCGGCGAATGACCCTCGACCTCCAGGCCCGCCAGGCGGCTCAGGCACCAGCCCTACAGGTCGCCTCTTGACATAGGAGCTTCCGAAGCGCCCCATTGCCTCGAGATCGCGGTGTCCCGCAGTCGATGGGGCCGCGCGGAGCCCCGGGGCTCCGAGGCGGAGTCGCACGGTGAGGGCGGTCACCTGTGGTGACTACCGTGGATCATGTGCGCCTCGCCCCGTCGGCCGGTAGCGGCTTTCGTCGGGACATCCAGGGGCTGCGGGCCCTCGCGGTGCTCCTGGTCGTCTTCTACCACGCCGGGTGGGGGTTCTCCGGAGGCTTCGTCGGCGTCGACGTGTTCTTCGTGGTCTCCGGCTTCGTGATCACCGGCATGCTCCTGCGCGAATTCGATTCGTCGGCATCCATACGACTGCGCTTGTTCTACGCCCGGCGGGCCAGACGACTGCTCCCGGCATTGGCGCTGCTGCTCGTCGTGGTCCTGGTCGCCTCGACGTGGATACTCAGCCCCTTCGGTCAACAGCAGTGGGCGGCTCGCACTGCGGCGGCGGCCTGTGCGTTCGTGGCGAACCTCTACTTGTACAAGAGCCTGGCCGGCTACTTCGCGCCGGCCGCCGAGACCAACCCGTTCCTGCACCTTTGGACCCTCTCGGTGGAAGAGCAGTTCTACCTCGTGCTGCCTGCCGTGCTGCTCGTCGCTCTCCGTGTCCGCGCACGGGTCGCGCCACTCCGGTCGTCGCGCCTCGCGGTCGGCGTGGTCATGGGAGCGCTGTCGTTCGGGTCGCTGGCGCTCTGTTGGTCGCTCACCAGCGGCCACCGTCCGATTCCGGTCGCCGATCCCCGCCGGTTCGCCTTCTTCTCGACCCTCACCCGGATGTGGGAGTTCGGCGGCGGTGTGCTGTTGGCCGTCGCCGGTCGACGACTGGCGGCACTCGGGGAGCGGACCGGCCTGGTCGCGGGGCTTCTCGGCGGCGCATTGGTGCTCTGGGCTTCGCTGCGCTTCGACGCCGACACCGCGTTCCCCGGCATCGCGGCCCTCCTGCCGGTGGGGGGGACCGTCCTGTTGATCGTGGCCGGTGCGGCGTCGGCGCAGGTCGCCCGACCGCTGGAATGGCGACCGCTGACCTGGCTGGGGGACCGCTCCTACAGCTGGTATCTCTGGCACTGGCCGTGCATCGTGTTCGCCCGTGTGCTCTGGCCGGGCAATTCTCCGGTGGTCACCGCAGCGGCCCTGCTCTCACTCGTGCCTGCGGTGCTGGCCTACCAGCTCGTGGAGCGACCCCTCCGCGAGCGGCGGTCCGTGATCGGCTGGCGTGCGGTCCGGCTCACCGCGGCCTGCCTCGCGGTTCCCTTGCTGGTGGGCGGAGCGGTCGCCGTCCGCTCGGGCGCCGTCCGGGCCGAGGAGACGGCATCGGCTGCTGCCCACCCCCACCGGGAGGGCGCGCTCCCCGACCCGGCGCAGCTCGCGGAGCGCACGGCGGCCATCCGTGCCGGGTGCCTCGGCGACCCAGGGGGACCGGAATGGCCGGCGTCGGACTGCACTTTCGGCGCGGCCAGCGGCGAGGGGACGGTGTTGCTCCTTGGTGACTCCAAGGCCGCCGCCCTCGCCGATGTCACCACCGAGGCCGCCAGCGCAGCGCACCGTCGCACCGCGGTCTGGACGCGAGCCGCGTGCCCGTTCCTGGTGCCGAGCAGCTACGTGCCCCACGATTGTGCGGACTGGGAAGCGGCCGCGTTCCAGCTGGTCGACGAGCTCGACCCCGATCTCGTCGTCTTGTCGAACCGCACTCCGAACGACACCACCGAGGACGACTTCGACTACTGGGCCGCGCAGCTCGACGCCACCCTCGATCGACTCGACGAGATGGGGGTGCCCGCCCTGCTCGTCTCGGATTCGCCGGAGCTCCCCGCCGAGCCCGTGCAGGCCTTGACCTCGGCGTCCCACGCGGTCGTCGTGCTCCCCGCGTCCGAGGCGCGGGCTCAGCTCGAGCCGATGCTGACGCGTGAACGGGCCGTCGTGGAAGGCCATCCCGGCGACGCGGTCGTCGACACCATGCCCTCGGTCTGTGACCCCGACTGCCGGTCGGCGGGCGACGGTGCGTGGTGGTACTTCGACGCCCTCCATTTCACGCCCCGGGGTGCAGCCCGGCTGATCGATCCCATCACTGCGGGTGTCGCCGGCCTCCTCGACTGACGGTCGACAACCACCGCAGACGTCGACGCATGGTTCAACCCCCGATCAGCAGCGGGTGGGTTCTCGGGGTCGTCCATCGGGAGGGGGCGGTGCCGGTTCGGGTGGTGGGTCGTTGCCGCGGGGGAAGGTGCAGCGGCCGGGGTGGCGGCCGGTGGTGGGGCGTCGACGATGACGTCGACCCCACGACGTCGCCGCGTTGCTCGTGCGCCGCACGCGGACAGAAGACACGTAGCGGGTCGCCCCCGCCGCCGCCTCACAACCCCCGCAGGTACCGGACCGGCGCCACCGGGTCGTCGTGCGGGTCGTCGACCACGGGCGCCGGCTCGTCGTCGTCGTAGGGGAGGGAGCGGTCGAGCCACATGGTGTCGAGGTAGGTGGGCAGGTCGGCGCGCCAGAGGGCGCCACGGACCTCGCACTCGACGAAGCGGCCGGCGCTGCGGCCGCCGCTCGCCCACGCGAAGCGGAAGGGCTGGCCATCCGGGCCGAGGCAGAGCTCGCCGCCGCCGGCGTGGTGGCGGTAGAGCGACACGGTGGGCAGCCGCTCGCGGGCCACGGACCCGAGGAAGTCGAAGTCCTCGATGAAGATGATCCAGGGCACCTCGTCGGCCCGACAGCGGCGGGCGTAGGCCACGAGCGGCCGCCACCACTCGACGAGGGGGGACTGCGCCGGCGGAGGCGTCCACAGCCGGTGGCGCACGGCGGCGGCGATGGGGCAGGCGGAGACGGGGAGGGAGATGAGGTGGCTGTCCATGCCCCGAACGTACGAAGGGGGTCTGACGGGAATCCCGGCCAAACCCGCGACATCCCGGCGCCGCACGCGGCGCGGCCCCTAGATTCCCGGCCCATGGCGGCCAACCCGAACGCCCCTGGGATCTCCCGTCGCACCTTCCTCGCCGGCGCCGCCGCGTCCGGAGCGCTGCTCGCGGTCGGCTGCTCGAGCGACGGCGGTGGCAGCGGGAGCGAGGGAGCAGCGGCGACCACGACCACCCTGCCCGTCCCCGACCTGCCCGGCGACCCCTTCACCCTGGGCGTCGCCTCGGGCGACCCGCTCAGCGACTCGGTCATCCTCTGGACCCGCCTCGCACCAGAGCCACTCGCCGCCCGCGGCGGCATGCCACGGGGCGTCGACGTCCCCGTGCGCTGGGAGGTCCAGACCGCGGACGGGGGCGGGACCGTCGACGAGGGGGTCACCGTCGCGCCGGCCGACCACGGCCACACCGTCCACCTCGACGTCCAAGGCCTCGACCCCGACACGGCCTACCGCTACCGGTTCTCGGTCGGCGAGTTCACCTCCAACTGGGGTCGGGCCCGCACCCTGCCCGCGGAAGGGACGACGCCCGACCGGTTCGTGATCGCCCAGGTCAGCTGCGCCCAGTACGACGCTGCCCGCTACGCCGCCTACCGCGACCTCGCCGAGCAGGAGCCCGACCTCGTCCTCTGCCTCGGCGACTACATCTACGAGCACCCGGGCGGCGACGTGCGCCCCGGTGTCATCACCGCCATCGACCTGGCCGACTACCGCTACCAGTACGCCCTCTACCGCACGGACCCGCAGCTGCGCCGGGCCCATGCGGTCGCCCCCTGGATCGTCACCTGGGACGACCACGAGGTGTCCAACAACTACGTCTCCGACATGCCCGACCCCGAGAGCGAGTCCCCGAACTCGGCGGCACTGCTCGAGCGACGGGCGGCCGCCTACCGGGCCTGGTGGGAGAACATGCCCGTCCGCCTCGACCCGCCCGACGGGCCCGACCTGGCCATCAACCGCCGCTTCGCGGTCGGCGACCTCGCCACGATCCACGTGCTCGACACCCGCCAGTACCGCACCGCGCTCGACTGCGAGACGGCGGCGGGCATCTCCGCCGGCCGGCGCTGCGACACCAGCACGGCGCCGACCACCACGGTGATGGGCGAGGACCAGGAGGCGTGGCTGGCCGAGGGCCTCGGCCAGGAGTCCACCTGGCACGTCCTCGCGCAGCAGATCGTGATGCACCAGTGGCGCTTCGGCCCGGGAGACGACACGGTGTGGAACCTCGACCAGTGGGACGGCTACCCGACCGCCCGCGGGCGCCTCTTCGCCGACCTCGCCGACGCCGCCGGCGCCCCGGTGGTGCTGACCGGCGACGTCCACACGAGCTGGGGCGCGAACCTCCTGGAGGACTTCGACGACCCGAGCTCCGACCAGGTGGGCGTCGAGCTCGTAGCCCCCGGCGTCGGCTCGTCGGGCGACGCCCTCGCCGCCGTCCAGGGCGTGCTCCTCGCCAACAACCCCCACATCGTCTACTCCGAGGTGGGCCACCGGGGCTGGGTGAAGAACACCCTGACCCCCGACGAGTGGACCGCGGAGTTCCGCCTCGTCGAAGACCACACCGACCCCGCCAGTCCCGTGACGGTGGACGCCACCCTGGTGACGCGGCCCGGCGAGGGCCTCACCCCGGCCTGATCTCCTCGACGTCGAGGAGCAGCGGGCCGGCGTCGAAGTCGGCCAGCACCCGGTCCGCGTCGTCACCGAGGAGCAGCGCCCGGGCCAACGCCCCCTTTGCCGCCTTGGCGCCGTGGCCACCGGGCTTGCCGTCGGCGGTGGTGAGCACCGGGCGTAGCAGCCGGTAGCGGGACGGGTCGGGCAGCCAGGCCGCTCGGTGCTCCAGCGGGAGCAGGTCGACGACGGTGCGGCGCGCCAGGTGGCGGTTCAGGACCGCGGACAGCGGTTCGCGCCAGAACGCGTCGAGACGCCCCAGCCCCGGCGGGGCCACCGAGAGCTTGAGGCGGAAGTCGGGGACGGGGTCGCTCCAGGCCGTGAGCCCCGTGAGCGCCGAGACCACGACCACCGAGGACCGGGCCCGCGCCTTGGGCTCGGCGGGCAGGTCGGCGGCGCCCAACGCGGTCCACACCACGCCGGTGAAGCGCCGCCACGCCGGCAGCGTCGGCGCCCCGAGGACGGACCGGTTGGCCTCGCGGGCGCGCTCGAGCAGCTCGCCCTTGGCCCCGAGAAGCTTCTCCGAGCCCCCGCCGGCGGCGACCAAGGCGTCGGCCACGGCCCGCCGCTGGTCGGCGAGGCGCCCGAAGCGACCGGATGCCGGATCCCATCCAGCGCCCCGCCCGCCCGGTGCCTTGCCCTCCGAGGGCGGCAACAGGATGGTCAGCACGCTGCGATCATGGCCGAACCCGGGTGCGCCGCCGCCACCCAACCGCCCCTGGGCGCCGGCTCGGCCCGGCGTTCGCAACGTGACGGAGCGGAGCGGAGTCGCGGCATCGCCGAACCGGATGCCGAAGGCGCTCCGAGGGACGAGGAGCCAGTGTGATGTGGGCTACGTTGCGTTTCCCCGACGACCGGAGGTTGGACGTGGCCGAACAGGTCCCCCTGGTGGACTACCTCGTCTTGGGAGACGAGCCCCACCTGCAGGCGAACGAGTGCACCGCGTGCGGTGCCCGCTTCTTCGATCGGCGCAACGCGTGCGCCTCGTGTGGCAAGACCGAGTTCACCAAGGCGTCCATCGCCACCGAGGGTGTGCTGCGGTCCTTCACCATCGTGGCCTTCGCGGCGCCGGGCATCCCCGTGCCCTTCGTGGCCGGCATCATCGACTGCGACGGCACCCAGGTGCGGGCCAACGTCGTGGACGTCGAGCCCGACCCCGAGCACGTCACCCTGGGCATGAAGGTCACGCTCACCACCTTCCCGATCGGCGAGGACAGCGCCGGCACCGAAGCGATCGGCTTCGGCTTCGCACCCCTGGAGGCGAACTGATGGCAAGTGACGACATCTGGATCCTCGGCATCACCATGACCAAGTTCGGCAAGCGCCCGGAGGACGACGTCGTCGACCTCGCCGCCGAGGCTGCGCTCGGGGCGCTCGCCGACGGTGGGGTGACCATCCAGGACATGGGCGTGCTCGCCGCCGGCAACCTCATGGGCGCGGCCGCCGGCATCGGCCAGCAGCTCCAGAAGCAGATCGGCCAGACCGGCATTCCCGTGTTCAACGTGGCCAACGCCTGCGCCACGGGCGCCACCGCCCTGCGCACGGCGATCATGGCGGTCAAGGCGGGCGAGTGCGACATGGGCCTGGCCGTCGGCGTCGAGAAGCTCTCCGGCGCCGGCCTGCTCTCGGGTGGCAGCCGCAAGGAGGACGCCGACACCTGGACGCCCAAGGGTCGCTTCGGTGCCGTGGCCGGCCTCGACGGTCGCGTCGGCACCGAGATCATGCCGGGCGTGTTCGCCCAGGTGGGCATGGAGTACGGCTACGAGCACGGCGGGGCCACCTTCGAGCTCTTCGCCCGCATCAGCGAGAAGAACCACTCGCATTCGACGCTCAACCCGCTGGCGGCTTACTCGAAGGCCATGACCCTCGAGCAGATCATGGGCGACATCATGATCGCCTACCCGAACACCCGGCCCATGTGCTCGGCCAACTGCGACGGCGCCGCCGCCGCGGTGGTGGTGTCCGACGCCAAGCTCAAGACCCTCGACCCCGACCAGCGCCGGCGGGCCATCAAGGTGTCGGCGTCGGTGCTCACCAGTGACCCGTGGGACGAGGGCTGCCAGCAGCTCCCCAACGTCAACACCCTCACCCGTCGGGCCGCGGTCCAGGCGTACGAGCAGGCCGGCGTGGCCCCCGAGGATCTCGACCTCGTCGAGCTCCACGACTGCTTCGCCACCGCCGAGCTGGTCCACTACGACAACCTGATGCTGTGCGCGCCCGGTGAGGCCGTGCCCTTCTTCGAGTCGGGGGCCACGTGGCGCACCGGCAGCACCCCGGTGAACGTGTCCGGCGGTCTCGAGTCCAAGGGCCACCCCATCGCGGCGACGGGCATCGCCAACATCTGGGAGGTGTGCCACCACCTCCGCGGCGAGGCCGGCGACCGCCAGATCGAGGGCGCCAAGGTGGGTCTGGCCCACGTCATCGGCCTCGGCTCGGCCTGCGGCGTCCACATCCTCGAGAAGGCCGCCTGAGACCCTCCACCGTTTGACCTGCACTCGACGCTCCTGGCCCCTCGTGGGCCGGGGGCGTCGGGGTCGGGCTACTCCTCGGGCGCCGAGGGGAACTCGTCGACGTTGCGCAGGGCCGGGAAGAAGATCCACCACCCGGCGGAGATGAGCACGGTGGCGATGCCGCCGAGCACCACCGCGCCGCCGGCGCCGAGGAACTGGCCGGCCACGCCCGACTCGAAGGCGCCGAGCTCGTTCGAGCCGCCGATGAAGACGTTCTCGACCGCCAACACCCGGCCCCGCTTGTCGCGTGGCGTCACGAGGGGCACCAGGGTGGCCCGGATGAACACGCTCACCGCGTCGGCGCCCGACAGCACCAGCATGGCGATGAAGGCGACGGCGTAGGTCGTGGTGGCGCCGAGGACGATGGTGCCGAGCCCGAAGATGGCGACGACCACCAGCAGGATGCGGCCCACGTTGCGGGTGAGGGGGTGGCGGGCCAAGCGCAAGGTCACCGCGCCGGCGCCGATGCCGCCGGCGGCGCGCAGCCACCCGAGGCCGACCGGGCCCACCCCCAGCCGGGTCTCGGCGAGGGCCGGCAGGAGGGCGATGGCGCCGCCGAAGAGCACCGCGAACAGGTCGAGGGAGATGGCGCCGAGCAGCACCGGCGTCCGGCGGATGAAGCGCAGGCCCTCGAGGGCCTCGTGGCCCATCCGGGTCGGCGCAACGGTCGCCGCGGGCGCTTCGAGGGCCTCGACCACGGCGGCGTCGACCGTCTCGTCGAGGAGCGGCGCGCCTCGGAGCATCGTCTCCTGGGCCTCGGCGGCCTCCGAGACCGGGTGGTGCGCCTCCGGGCGCAGGCGCACGAGGCTCACCGAGATGGCGGCGGTGATGAGCAGGACGGCCATGGCCACGTAGGGCAGGGCCACGTCGATGGCGTAGAGCGTGCCGCCGAGCACGGGGCCGAAGATGATGGCGACCTGCCAGGTCGCGGAGTGGCGGGCGGTGAGCCAGGGCAGGTCCTCGGGGGTCATCAGGTCGGCGGGCAGCGAACGGGACGTCGGGGCCACGAAGGCTCGCGCGGTGCCGAAGGCGACCACCATGACGAAGATCGGCGCGACGGCGGTCGGATCCGAGGCGGCGTACCAGGCCAGGGTGATGGCCACGGCGCCCTCGGCCAGTGCGCCCATCGCGGTCACGCGTCGGCGGTCGTAGCGGTCGGCCACCGATCCGGTGACGAGGACGAGCAGCAGCGCAGGGGCGAACTCGGCGAGGCCGAGGAGGCCGAGGTCGATCTCCCGTCCGGTCAGGTCGAACACCTGGATACCGAGCGCCGTCACGCCCGCGAAGGCCGCCGACGAGGCGCAGAACACGCTCAGGAGGAGCGCGGTGACCGACCGGTCCCAGCGGGCGCCCGTCGCCTCGGTCGTCGGTTCCGTCACCGGCGCATCATGGCGGGAGCGCCTCGGCACGGCGAATCCCTTTCACCGCTCAGCTCGTACCGGCGCCCGATGTGCTGGCCCTGACCAGTAGATCAGGCGCCAGAACACCGGCTGCGGCCGTCGACCTAGCGTGACGGCCGTGCCCACCGCCGCCGTGAACGGGATCGAGCTCTACTACGAGCAGCGGGGGAGTGGCCCCCGAGTGCTCTTCGTGAACGGCTCCGGCTCGAGCCTCGCGGAGGCCGGCCTCATGGTCGACGTGCTCGCCGGCGGCTGCGAGGTGCTGGCCCACGACCAGCGTGGGCTCGGGAAGACCACCATCCCGCCGGGGCCGTACACGATGGCGGACTACGCCGCCGATGCCGCCGCCCTGCTCGACCACGTCGGCTGGGCCCACTGTTCGGTGGTCGGCATCAGCTTCGGCGGCATGGTCGCCCAGGAGCTGGCGGTCACGTGGCCCGACCGGGTCGAGCGCCTCGCCCTGCTGTGCACCTCGCCCGGTGGCGCCGGCGGGCCCTCGTACCCGCTGCACGAGCTGGGGGACCTGCCGGCCGCCGAGCAGGCCGCCATCGGTCTCGCCATCCTCGACACCCGCTTCACGCCGGAATGGCTGGCGTCACACCCGAGCGACCAGGCCCTCGTCGAGATGATGGTGGCGCGCCGCTCCCAGCCCGACGATCCGGAACGGGCCCGGGGCAAGGCCGAGCAGCTGGGCGCCCGGGCCCACCACGACGTCTGGGACCGCCTCGACCGCATCTCGTGCCCGACCCTGGTGGCTGGCGGCCGCTACGACGGCATCGCCCCGCCGGCCAACAGCGAGGCCATCGCCTCACGCATCGCCGGCGCCGACCTCCGCTTCTACCAGGGCGGTCACGCCTTCCTGGCCCAGGACCCGACGGCCTTCCCCGACGTCCTGACCTTTCTCACAGACTGATCTCGCCGCTGAGCCTGATCAGGGCCACGTTCGGCGGCGCCAGGAAGCGCACCTGGGGCGCCCCCTGCTGCTCGTGGCCCACGCCGTGGCTCACGTACACGGGCGTTCGGCCCACGTCGCCGTCGTCAGACGGGGGCGACGGCGGCTTCGGCGTCGAGCTCGGTCATGCCGGGCTCGTCGCGTCGGCCGGCCAGCCAGCAACCGGCCAGCACCACGGGGAAGCCGAGGACCAGGCCGACCGTCAGGCTCTCGCCGAGCACGATGACCCCCAGGGTGACCGCCACCGCGGGGTTGGCGAAGGTGATGAGCGTCGAGCGGGCGGGCCCGACCTCGTCGATGAGGGCGAAGAACACCACGAAGGCGATGGCCGTGCAGAGCACCCCTAAGGCGAGCAGCGACCACAGCGCATCTGCGGGCGGGGTCGCGTCGGGACGCTGGACGATCGCCGCCGGCAGGTAGAGGAACGCCACCCCGCCGATGGCGGCGGTGACCACACCGAGCGTCGGCACGTCGGACAGGCGGCGGTCGGCCACGAAGGGGGCGGTGGCGTACAGGACGGCCACGATGAGCACCTGGACGACGCTGCGCGCGTCCACCGTGCCGCCGTCGCCGCCGAAGCTCACGAGCAGGCCGACGCCGGCCATGCCGAGGGCGAGGCCCATCAGCCGCCGCGGGGCCAGGACCGACCGGTCGCCGAGCACCAGCGCGGCGATGGCGCCGAAGAGCGGGACGGTGGCGACGAGGAGCCCGGTGAGCGAGGACGGCAGGCGCTGCTCG
The DNA here is from genome assembly GCA_964470715.1 of uncultured Microthrixaceae bacterium. Classification (GTDB taxonomy): domain Bacteria; phylum Actinomycetota; class Acidimicrobiia; order Acidimicrobiales; family DATDAH01; genus JAEUJM01. The sequence goes on from CAYYDZ010000005.1 coordinate 11,643, forward strand.
GCGTCGGTGAGGAGCAGCCAGGGGATGGCCATCTCCATGGTGGCGAACAGCACGAGCCACGGCCACCGGGCGAGGACGGGCCGGAGCGCCTTGCGGTGGAGCGCCACGGGCAGCAGCAGGACGAAGGCGATCATGGTGCGACCGGCGACCACCACGGTGGGGTCGAGGTCCTCCACTGCGATCTTGATGAAGAGGTAGGGGAGTCCCCAGATCACCGACATCGCGGTGAAGAGCAACCAGCCTCGACGTGACATCGCCGGCTACCAGCGCTCGGCCGGCGCCGGCACGGTGACGTGGATCTCCTCGCCCAGTCGGGCGCCCGCGGACAGCTCGAGCTCGTCGCCGCTCCAGAAGCGTCCGGGGTCGTACCAGTTGACGGGGCGCTTGGCCTCGAGGAGGCCCATGCGCTGGTAGGTGAGGGCGACGAGCTCGGCACAGTAGATGTCCTCGAGGGGCACCCCCCGCCGCACCCGTCCCAGCAGCCAGTGCTTGGCCAGGGTGCCGGTGTGCGGGAAGCGATGGCCGTCGAACTCGTTGACCACGCGCAGGATCTCGTCCTCCATCTCGCGCGTCACCTCGTGCTCGAGCTGGCGGAAGTACGGCGTCTGGCCGTACTTGTGCACCCACGTCATCACCGCGTCCTCGAGGCGGTGGAGCTGCGCACCCCGGTGGGGCTGGCCCGTCCAGGCGTCGGGGAGGGACTGGCCCAGCTCGGCGTGCCAGAGCAGTGGGGGGAGGTCATCGATGGTCACGGCCATGGCCACGTGGTTCACCGGGCTGTTGGTGACGACCCGGATGGCGCGGTCCGCGGCCTTGCGGCCCCGGAAGAGCCAGAGGTCGCCCGTGGAGGTGACGTCGGCCGCCTCGGCGAGGGTGAGGGTCGTCGGGGCGGACATGACGGCTACGTTACGTGTCGTGCGCGTCTGGAAGCTCCTCGGGATCGCCGGCCTCGTCGGGGTGGCCGCCACCGGCTACGTGCTGGTGCGGCGGCGTCGGGCGTGGCGCCACTACGACGCCGACGAGCTGCGCGATCGCCTCCAGGCCCGCCTCGCCGAGGCCGACGGCCGCACCGCGGCCTGACCCCTAGAACCAGCCCCGCCGCTTCAACAGCACCAGCACGGCGGCCACGCTCATCGCCTGGAGGCCGATGCCCAGGGTCAGGAAGGGCACCGACCCCTCGACGTGGCGGACCATCCAGGCGAAGTTCATGCCGAAGAACCCGGTCAGGAACATGAGGGGGAGGAAGAACGTCGAGACCGCGGTGAGCTGCTTCATGACGTCGTTCTGCTTGTTGTTCACCGTCGTGAGGTAGACGTCCATCACCGAGGCGGCGTGCTCGCGCTCGCTGTCGACCTGCTCGGCCACGTGGACCAGGTGGTCGTAGAGGTCGCGGAAGTAGCGCCGGGCCTCGTCGCTCATCCCCGGCAGCTCCTCGATGGCGAGGCTGGTGCCGCCACCCAGCGTGTCGCGTCCGGGGATGACCGCCCGACGCAGGTGGCTGAGCTGACGCTTGAGGGTGGTGAGGACCGACATGTGGCTGGGGTCGGGGTCGGCGAGGATGGCGTCCTCGAGCTCGACCAGGCGCTCGTCGATCTCGTCGAGCACCGGCGGGAAGCTCGACGCCAGCGAGTCGAGCAGCCGGTACAGCAGGAACAGGCCGGGGGCGTCGAACTCGTGGTCGAAGCCCTTGGCCAGCCACTCCTCGATGGCGGGGCAGGGGTCCCGGTGGATGGTGACCACGACCCCGGGTCGGTAGTAGCAGTGCACCTCGGTGCGGTCGTGCTCGCTGTCGACGTTGGCGGCGAAGGCGACGACGAAGGCGTGGTCCCCGTAGACCACCAACTTCGCCCGCTGCGAGAAGCGCTGGCTGTCGTCGATGGCGAGGCGGTGGAACGAGAAGAGCTCGCCCAGGCGTTCGATGTCCTCGTCGGCCGGTGCCTGGAGGTCGAGCCAGATGGTGGTGCCGGCGTCGTGGTGCTGGGCGATCACCTCCCACGACGGGTCGACCTCGGTCCCGCCGGCATCGACGAGCGTGAACCGCGAGCCCGCTTCCATGACGTGATGGTGCCACGGACCTGGCTCCGGGAGCGGGCGAGAAGCGGAGGGGAGCGAGAAACTAGTTAGCTTGGTAAACTAACTTCCGTGTCCACTCCCGCTGCCCTCCAGGACGACGTCGCCGACGCTCGCGGTCCCGGCAGCACCGACACCACCGAGCTGGCCGGCCAGCTGCGCGTGGTCGTCGCCCGCCTCGCCCGCATCCTGCGCCAGCAGGACCAGAGCGGCATGCCGCCGACCCTGCTGGCCGCGCTCACCACCGTGGGCCGGGCCGGGCCGCTCACCTTCGGCGAGCTGGCCGCCCACGAGCAGGTCGCGGCGCCGACCATCACCAAAGCCGTGCAGAAGCTCGAAGCCAAGGGCCTGGTGGCCCGCCGCCCCGATCCCGACGACGGTCGGGTCTGTCGCGTGGCGATCACCGCCGCCGGTCGTCGCCACCTCGAGCGGGCCCGCCGCCGGCGCACCGCCTGGCTGGCCACCCGCCTGACCGACCTCGACGAGGACGACGTCCGCCGTCTGGCCGACGCCGTCGACGTCCTGGAGGCGCTCACCAACGCCGAGGCACCCGCCTCTGGAAGACCCGCCTCATGACCCGATTCGAGCTCGCCACGCGCGAGACCTTCAGCTCACTGTCCATCCGCAACTTCCGGCTCTTCTTCATCGGCCAGGGCATCTCCCAGGTGGGCAACTGGCTCACCCTGGTGGCCCAGAGCCTGCTCGTCCTGTCCCTCACCCGCAGCGGTGTCGCCCTGGGGCTGCTCGCGGCCTGTCAGTTCGGTCCGGTGCTGCTGCTCGGTGCCTGGGCCGGCCTGATCGCCGACCGCTCCGACAAGCGCAAGCTCCTGATGATCGTGCAGGTCGGGGCCATGGCCCAGTCCTTCGTGCTCGCCGCCCTCGCCTTCATGGACCAGCCGCCGCTGGTCGCCATCTACGCCGTTGCGTCGCTGGGCGGCCTGGCCATGGCCTTCGACAACCCCGCCCGCCGCGCCTTCGTGGTCGAGATGGTGCCCGAGGAGTCGGTCCCCAACGCCGTGGGTCTCAACTCCGCGGTGATGACCAGCTCGCGCATCATCGGGCCGGCCCTCGCCGGACTGCTCACCGTGACCGTCGGCTTCGGCTGGGCCTTCGTGGTCGACGGGGTCTCCTACCTCGCCGTGCTCGTGGCCCTCGCGATGATGCGGACGGCCGAGCTGCGTCCGAGCGTCGTGGCCGAGCGGGCCAAAGGACAGGTGCGCGAGGGCCTGCGCTACGCCCGCCGGGCCCCCGACCTCTTCATCCCCCTGGTGATGATGGGCGTGATCGGCGCCCTGGCCTTCAACTTCCAGGTCGTCCTGCCGCTCTTCGTCACCCGCACCTTCGACGGTGCCCCCTCGACCTTCACCCTGTTGCTGTCGTCCATGTCGGTCGGCTCACTGGTCGGCGCCCTGGTCGGCGCCCGCCGCACGGAGGTCGAGACGCCCCACGTCGTCGTGTCGGCGGCGTTCTTCGGCCTGGCCATGCTGGCGCTGGCCCTGTCGCCGGTGCTCTGGATCGCCTTCCCGATCGGGTTCCTGGTCGGCGTCGCCAGCATCACCTTCCTGACCACCTCGACGGCCATCGTCCAGATGAAGTCGGACCCCTCCATGCGGGGCCGGGTCCTGGCGCTCCAGGCCATCCTCTTCCTGGGCAGCACACCCATCGGGGGCCCCATCCTCGGCGTGGTCTGCGACCTCTTCGGTGCCCGCGCCGGCCTTGCCCTCGGCGGGTTCGGCGCCCTCGGTGCCGCTGCCTGGGGCCGCCTCGCCCACCAGCGGGCCAGCGAGGTCGCACCCGACACCGACCTCCTCGTCGCCACCGAGCCGCAACCGGCCTGACCGTCGTGCCGGCGCGGTCGCCGGCTGGCTTAGGCTCCTGGCCCACACGACAACGGGGGGACCGTGAGCACAGCGCTGTCACACGTGGGGGTCTGCGTGAGCGACGTCGAGCGATCGACGCGCTTCTACTGCGAGGCCCTGGGGTTCGAGGCGGCCGAGGCGTTCGACGTCGGCGACGAGTTCGGTCGCTTGATGGAGCTCGACTCCGTGCAGCTGCGTTCGCAATTCCTGCGCCGCGAGGGCCTGGCCATCGAGCTGCTCTCGTTCTCGGTGCCGGAGCCGGGCGGGTCGAAGGAGCGCCGGCCGATGACCCAGTTCGGCCTCACCCACCTGTGCTTCCGGGTCGACGACGTCGAAGCGGTGGCCGCCGCAGTGGTCGAGCACGGCGGCACGGTGCACGAGAACACCCGCACGACCCTGGCCGACGGGGTCCTCGACTTCGTGTACTGCTCGGACCCCGACGGGGTCCGCCTCGAGCTGATGAAGACGCCGTCGTGAGCGCCCCCCAGGTGGACTTGAGCACGCTCGACGCCGAGACGCTCATCGCCGAGGTGGTCGAGGCGACCGGCCTGGACGACTTCGGCGAGCCGTTCTGGCGCGAGGGGCTCGACCGGCTCCTCGACAGCCTGCGCACCGAGGCGCGCCTGCACGAGCTCGGGGTGTTCGTGGCCGCCGACGATGCCCGCATGAACCTGACCAACCGCCTCGAGGTCACGGACTGGCACAAGCGCCACCCCGATATGGCCGAGCGCGACGTCACCCCGCCCATCGTCGTGGTCGGCCAGGGCCGTACCGGCACGACGATCCTCCTGGACCTTCTGGCGCAGGACCCCGCCCACCGGGTGCCCCTCACCTGGGAGGTCGACCAGCCCTGCCCGCCGCCCGAGACGGCCACCTACGCCACCGACCCCCGCATCGAGATCTCGCAGGCCAAGGGCGACGCCAGCGAGCTGCTCATCCCGGGCTTCCAGGCCATCCACCCCATGGGCGCCCTGCTGGCCCAGGAGTGCGTGCGCATCACCTGCGGTGACTTCCGCAGCCTGCTGTTCCCGACCCTGTTCCGGGTGCCGTCGTACGCCCGATGGCTGATCGACGAGGCCGACATGTCCTCGGCCTACCGCTGGCACCGCAAGGTGCTCCAGCTGCTCCAGTGGCACCACCCGGGGGAGCGCTGGGTGCTGAAGTCGCCGGGGCACATCTGGTGCCTCGACGCGCTGTTGGCGGAGTACCCGGACGCACTGCTCATCCAGACCCACCGCGACCCGCTGCGCATCATCGCCTCATTGGGCTCGCTGCTGGCCACGTTGCGCCAGATGACGAGCGACCACCACGAGATCGCGGAGGCCGCCGAGGAGTGGGCCGAGTACGTGATCGAGGGCCTCGATCGCTCGGTCACCGCCCGCGAGGACGCCACGGTGGCGCCGGACCGCATCGTCGACATCCAGTTCCGCGACTTCATGGCCGACCCCTTCGGCGCCATCGGGGGCATCTACGACCGCTTCGGCATGGAGTACACCGCCGAGGCGGAGGTGGCCATGCGCGAGTTCCTCGCCGCCCACCCCGGCGACGGCTACGGCACCCACAAGTACTCCTTCGCCGACACGGGCCTCGATGAAGGCGCCCTGCGAGAGCGGGCCCGGCGCTACCAGGAGTACTTCGACGTCCCCTCGGAGAACCTGGGCTGACTTGCCAGCCTCCGAGTCGTAGTATTCGGCCAGACAACTGAGAGGAGTTGGTCATGGGCAAGCGCATCGTGGCCGTACTCACCATCGTCGCCCTGGGCCTCCTGGCCACCTCGGCCGCACAGGCGTCACCCACGGGCGTGACGCCGCCGCCCGAGGCCTACTGCGGCATCACTTGGGGCAGCGGCGCCAAGGCGGCTGGCCCCAGCACCAGTCCGTTCTCGCCGCTGACCGACATCCGCACGGGCCGCCACGCGTGCTACGACCGCATGGTCTTCGACTTCGAAGGACCGGCGGCGGGCTACCGCGTGCAGTACGTCAACCACGTCTACACGGTGGCCCGGGGTGCCCTGCTCCCGCTCGGAGGGGGCGCCCGCCTCGAAATCGTGCTGCGTGCACCCGCCAACGACGTGCACGGTCACGCCACCTACGATGGCGTCGAGGGCGCTCGGCTGCCACGGGTCGACCTCGCCGGCTACCGGACGTTCCGCAATGCCCGCTACGGGGGCAGTTTCGAAGGTGTGACCATCATCGGGCTGTCCACCCGTGCCCGCCTGCCGTTCCGGGTGGTCAAGCTCGACCACCGGCTGGTCCTGGACGTCGCCCACCAGTGGTGAGAGGGCAGCTCGGGAATCGCCGGTCCCTTCGGTGATCAGCCGATACCGAGGAGGTCGACGATGAACACGAGGGTCTCGCCGCCCTTGATGACGCCGCCGGCGCCGGCCTTGCCGTAGCCCTTGTGGGGCGGGATGGTGATGCGACGGCGGCCACCGACCTTCATCCCGGCGACGCCCTCGTCCCAACCGGCGATGACCTGGCCTTGGCCGAGGCCGAACGAGAAGATGTCGTCGCGGTCCCACGATGCGTCGAACTGCTGGCGGGTGCTCCACGCCACCCCGACGTAGTGCACGTTGACGGTCTGGCCGGGCTGGACCTCGGGGCCGTCGCCCACGACCAGATCCTCGATCACCAGGTCGGCTGGTGGGGCCTCACCCGGCGGGACGTAGACGTGGGGCTTCTCGTTGAGATCGTGGTCGGGCATCCGCCGAACCTACCGGGTGATGGGAGGGAGGTCACCCGATAGGTTCGGCGGGCCCGGAGACGCCTGGCGGGAGGGAGGGGAACCCGCCGGGCGGTGGTGGGCCGGGGGTCGTGGAAGGACGACTAGTTCTGGTGGATGACCGTGTCGAGCATGGCGAGCTGGAGGGAGGTGGCCGCCCGGGTGGCGGCGAGACCCCGGTAGCCACCGCTCTCGGCGTCCAGGCGGCGCAGCGCGGCCTCGAGGACCTTGCGATCACCGTGGGCGACGCGGGCGACCGCGTCGACCCGGGCGTCGCCCGAGATGGTCGGGTCGAGGGCGGTGGAGAGAGCTCGGGCGAGCACCCGTTCGGTCCGGATGGGGTGGGGGTGGTTCGCATCCATGGGCCCACGATGTCGAACCCGGCGTAAAGCTGGGTGAAAACGAGGCGGCATGCTGGTGGCGTGCCCGAGAACATCTTCCACGTCACGCGTGCGTCCGACTGGGCCGAGGCCCTCGCCGCCGGCGAGTACCGGCGCTCGACCATCGACCGCACGCTCGAGGAGGAGGGCTTCATCCACTGCTCGACGGCGGCGCAGGTGCCGGGCACCCTGGCGCGCTTCTACCGGGGCATCCCGAATCTCGTGCGTCTCGAGATCGACCTCGATCGCCTCGGCGGCGTCGAGCTGCGCTGGGAGGGCGACCCGGACGCGTTCCCGCACCTCTACGGCCCGCTGCCCGTGGATGCCGTCGTGTCGGCGGACCCCATCGAGGCGCCGCCCGCCTGAGGCCCCGGCGGCGTCGGTCTCAGTCGAAGGGCTCGGAGGCGAGCTCGGGCTGGCCGGCGTTCGCCTCGAGGACGAAGCGGTGGCGGCGATCGCCGGCGAAGGCGGGGTCGTGCCAGCGGACCCGATAGTGGTGGCGGTCGCCGTCCTGGCGGAGGTAGGTGATCTCCACCGCCCACCCCTGGTCGTCCACGGGTCGCCCCCGGTAGCGGGCGGGAGCCCACGGGCCGTTGCCGGTGGACGCCTCGACCCGGAGGAGGGGCCGGTGCCACTCGAGGTTGCCGGGCGCGACGTCGACCCACTCGGCCTCCCACCAGCCGTCGCTGCGGGAGGTGGGGTCCACGAAGCGGGCCGGGCCGACCCAGCGTCGCTCGACGGCCACCGGGACCGGCTCGGGCAGGTAGCGGTGCACGCGTAGGTCCCATCGGCGCTCGGTGGCGACGTCACAGACCTGCCCGTCCCGAGTCAGGTCGGCGGCGAGGCGGGCCGCCTGGGCCGCGAGGAAGGCCTGGGTGTTGGGGCCGTAGAGCGTGTGGCCGCCTTCGTAGTGCTGGCGGCGGTACTCCTCAGGCGTGGCGACGTAGCCCGAGTACTCGTTGGCCAGGGAGGACACCGCCACCCGCTCGACGGGGGCGCCGGCGGCCGCGAGGGCCGCTGCGGTCGCGGCTTCGATGCGGCGACCCGACTCGACGGTGATCTCGAACGGCAGCCCCAGCAGGGCGGTGCCGTCGATGATGAGGAGTTGCGCCGGCAGGATGCGGGGGAACGAGCGGGGCGGCACGAACAGGGGCTGGAGCCACCTGGTGCCGAGGACCCATTTCTCACCTTGCGGATTGGGCTTGCCCCAGCGCTTCGGCGTCCCCGGCTTGAACGGAGGCAGGCGGTGGATCACCGGCGTGAGGTTCTCGTGGGCACCCGCCACCAACGCGGCGCCGACTGCAGGCCGCTCGGGCAGTTCGATGCCGTCGATGCGGCGGTCGGTGCCCAGGTCGATCTCCCGGAAGGCGGCGGCGAGGTGCACCTCCGACCGCAGTTCGTCGCCCAGGCACTCGTGGAGGGCGGCGGCCTCGGCGCCGACGCCCCGTCCGATCCGGGCCGCTTCGAGGGGTCCGGGCACGCCGGGTCGGATGGCGGGGGCCACGTCGGCGTGGGTGCCCTCGATGGCACCGACCACGGCCCGGGTGCCGTGCGCCTCCTCGATGCGGTGGTCGAGCTCGCCGACCAGGTAGGCCCAGACGTCGGCGTTGTACTCGGGCGCCTTCATGGAGATGCCGGTGCCGTGGACCGAGAAGATGACGGTGGCGGCGAGCGGTTCGGTGCCGCCGTCGGGCAACTCACGGTCGACCCGCAGCAGATGGAGCCATGGGTTCACGGACACGTACTTGCGCTGGGGCTCGGTGCGCTTGTCGGCCACGCTGTCGTTGTCGACGTGCGGCTCCAGCGACCGGTTGCGGGTGAGGCCCCACACCTCGGTGCGGCCGGTGGCGAGGCGGGCCGGGGAGCGGGACTCGACCGCTTCGATCACCGCGCCGGCGATCTGGCGCACGAGGAAGTCGGTGTAGGCGGGGTCGAACCCGCCGCGGTTCGAGGCGAAGCGGTTGTAGAAGTCGGTGCCGAGGAACTGGCCCGGGCCGGCGTGGGTGTGGGTGGCCCCGATCATCAGGCCGGCCAGGGGGACGTCGGTGCCGTCGGCGATGGCCTTGGCCACGAGGTGCTGCACCACCGACGAGCCGCCCAGGAGATCGCACTGGACGATGGCCAGCGAGGCGGTGCCGGCCCGGAGGTGCAGCACCCGTGCCCGGAGCCGGGTGCGCACGCCCTGCCCGTCCTGCGCGTTGGCCGAGTAGCCCGCCTTGGGCATGCCCGGTGGAGGGGTCAGATCGGCCACCGCGGCGCCGGCCAGCAGGCGGGGCTCGTCCGGGAGGGCCCGCAGCGCTGCCGGCCGCACCGAGAACCGGGCCCGGCGGGCGTGGCCGTCGACGAAGGGCGCCAACGGCGTTGAGAGAACCGCTTCGGGCCGCGCTGGATCGTCCGCCATGCCCTCACCCTCGCGCGGTCGCGGCGAGTCGTGCCTCTCGCCGCCGGCCAGGGCACTACGTTGCCCGCCATGCCGATCTCCATGGACGAGTACCCCCTGCACCAGGCGCCGCTGTCGCTCCAGTACCCCGCCACCAGCGACCGCAACGCGTACGACCGGTGCTACTTCAACGCCCACGACCGCACCGGCGACCTCTTCCTCGTCACCGGGCTCGGCTACTACCCGAACCTCGGGACCATGGACGCCTACGCCACGGTCCGCCGGGGCAACCGCCAGCACACCGTGCGTATCTCCGACGCCATCAGCGACGACCGCCTGAACCAGCAGGTCGGCCCGTACCGCATCGAGGTGGTCGAGCCGCTCAACGTCATCCGGGTCGTCTGCGACGCCGACGACCACGGCCTGGGGTTCGACCTCACGTGGACGGGCTCGTTCCCCGTGGTCGAGGAGCCGCACCACGTCATGCGCCAGGGTCCCAAGGTCATCCTCGACGCCTGTCGTTTCGCCCAGGTGGGCTCGTGGGCCGGGACGCTGCGTCTCGATGGTGAGGAGATCGCGGTCACCGACGACCTCTGGCTGGGCACCCGCGACCGGTCGTGGGGGATCCGCCCCACGGGCGAGGCCGAGCCCGCCGGTCGCACCGCGGCCGAGACCCCGGCGGACTACGGCTTCTGGTGGATGTACGTGCCGCTGCGCTTCGACGAATTCGCGGTCGTGCTCATCGCCCAGGAGGACGGCGACGGCCACCGCACCCTCAACGACGCCGTGCGGGTGTACGCCGACGGCAAGGTCGAGCAGCTCGGCTGGCCGCGGGTCGACATCCGCTACACGTCCGGCACCCGTCACCCCGAGGGCGCCCGCCTGACCATGGCCCGCCAAGACGGCACGCCGGTGGTCGTCGAGGTCGAGACCCTCGGCTTCGTGGCCCTCAACTGCGGCCCGGGCTACGGCGGCGACCCCGACTGGAACCACGGCCAGTGGTTCGGCCGGGACCACATCGACACCCTCACCTTCGACATGTTGGACCCGGCGGTCGTCGGCCGCACGCCCTTCGGCGTGGTCGACCACGTCGCCCGGGCCACCTGCACGGACGGCGACGGCCCCACCGTCGAGGGCTGGGGCATGTTCGAGCACGGCACCTTCGGCCGCCACGATCCCACCGGCTTCGCCGACTTCGGCTCCGTCGCCCCCTGACCAGAGGAGAGCACCATGCCCGAGCCCATCGAGATCGTGCAGCAGTTCTGTGATGCGTGGGGGACGCCCGATGCCATCGAGGCATCACTGTCGCTCTTGAGTGATGATTGCGTGTACCACAACATCCCCGTCGATCCCGTGGTGGGGATCGAGGCCATCCGTGAGTTCGTGAGGAACTTCGCGGCCGGCGTCGAGCGGGTGGACTTCGCCACGAACGCCATCGCCGCCAACGGCTCGACGGTGCTGACCGAGCGGGTGGACACGTTCCTGTACCCCGGCGGCAAGCGCATCGACCTGCCGGTGATGGGCACCTTCGAGGTGGACGCCGACGGCAAGATCAGCGCCTGGCGCGACTACTTCGACCTGAACCAGTTCATGTCCCAGATGGGGTGAGGTAGGGACCGGTCGTGACCTCGTTCGCGCCCTCCGGCTCCGCCCGCATCGCCTACGACGACGAGGGCTCCGGGCCACCCGTCCCTGTTGCTGCACGCCGGCGTCACCGACCGCCGACGCCGAGGAGGAGCGGGTGGCGGCCGAGCGGCTGGCGGCGATGATCCCCGGCGCCCGCTTCGAGAAGCTGGCGGGCACCGCCCACCTGCCCCACGTCGAGGGCCACGCCCGTTACCTCGACGCCCTCCGCGACTTCATCGTCTGACGCGACGTTCGCAGGCTCTCCTACCGTCCCCGGGGAGTCGAAGGGGCGTCGGCCAACCGTCTCCAGCCGGTGGATCCTCGAGTTCAGAGGCCGGTGATCTCGGTGGGGGAGATGTCGAGCCATCGCTCGAGGTTGCGGTGCAGGTTCCAGATGCGGCACTCCTCGTTGGAGAGGGTGACGCGGGTGAAGCCGGGCTGGTGCAGGCCCCGCTGGGCCCGCTCGGCGTTGGCCACGTCCTGGCTCAGGACCAGGCCGATGGGGAGGTCGCCGTCGGGTGGCAGGGTGACGTCCAGCGGCGGCGTGCGGGGCGGTGCCGGGTCGGTGGGCACCCGGTCGAACACGAAGACGTCCATCACGCCCTCGTCCGGTGTGGCCCCTGGGCGGGACCGCACCACCGAGAGCAGGTCGGGGAACACGACCATGGTGATGTTGGGGAACAGGTTGTACTGCGACATCGTCAGAAGGCGGTCGTCGCCGTACGCCGCGAAGTCGAGGCCCTTGGCCTCGTTGTGGGCGCGCAGGCGGGCGGCGAGCACGTGCCGCAGGGACGACCCCTCGGGCACCTCGGGCGCCGGCCCGGCGGTGGCCTTGTCGGCGATGCCGATGCGCTCGCCCATCACCTCCACGAACGACTGCCAGATCACCTCGTCGTCGGGTCGGTTGCGCAGGCGGGGCGACGGCAGGCCGTAGCGCTGCTCGAGCTTGCCGTGGTGCGCCCAGATGGTCTGGGGGCCGTCGACGTCGTCGACGCTGCCGAGCATCTCTCGGTGGATGCCCTGCACGTGGTACGTCTCGCTGAAGCCGTCGATGATGGTCTTCCAGTTGGCGGCCAGCGGGATGCTCACGAGGTAGCGGCAGCGGAAGTCGTCGAGGCCGGCCCAGGCCACGTCGCCGGGCACCTCACCGAGGAACTCGGCGAGGCTCGGATGGGCGGCATCGGCGGGGCCGGGGTGCACGAACACCAGCGGCCCCCAGGTGTCGACCGCCACCGAGCGCAGCGCGTAGTCGGCCGGCGGCAGCACGCCGAAGCCCTTCCGTGAGGGCACTTCGCGGAGGCGGCCGGTGAGGTCCCAGCTCCACCGGTGGTACGGGCAGCGGAGCTCATCCAGGCCCGAGGCCGAGCCGGCGCACAGCTCGCTGCCCCGGTGCAGGCACACGTTCTCGAAGCCCCGCAGCACGCCGTCGTCGCCCCGCACCACCAGGACCGAGCGATCGGCGAGGCGGTAGTCGAACACCGACCCGGGCTCGGCGACGTGGTCCGCCGTGCAGGCGAGCTGCCAGACCCGCGGCCAGAGGCGCTCGTGCTCACGGGCGGCGAAGTCGCGGGAGGTGTAGCGGTCGGCGGGCACCGTGACGGGGCCGGCGGCCCCGATGCCGGTGCGGATGGTGGCCCCGACCGGGGCCTGGTCGGTGTGCAGGGCGTCGTGGAGGTCGGTCATGGCGTCAGGCCCTCCTGGTCAGAGCACCCAGTTGTTCGGGACGTCGTCGGGGCGCAGCAGGGCGTCCGTGCCGCCGTCCACGAAGAGCAGCGACCCCACGAAGAACTTGGCCTCCGGACCGAGGAGGAAGGCCACGAACGCAGCCAGCTCCTCGGCCTTCCCGGGCCGGCCCACGGGCAACGGGAAGTCCTTCAGGAACGGGGCGAGCATCGGGTCGGCGAGGCCCTCGTCCACCAGGGCGGTGGCGACCATGCCGGGGGCGACCACGTTGAGGTTGATGCCGGCGCCGATCCAGTCATCGGTGACGGACGCCCGGCGGCACCAGCGGGCGATGGCGGTCTTGGTGGCGGGGTAGGCGCCGAAGGACCCGTCGGCCTCGCTCGCCGCCCGGGCGGCTGCCTCGTCGCCGGTCAGGCAGGCCTCGACCACGGTCGCGGGCACGCCGGGCTGCACGGTGGTGGAGTTGGAGCTGATGGCCACGGCGGCGGCGCCGTCGGGAGCGGCGGCCAGCGCGGGCCGCAGGCCTTCGAGCAGGGTGATGGCGCCGAAGTAGTTGACCGAGACGACGATGGGGCCGGGGCGGCCGGGGAGGGGCCCCAGCCCGGCGAAGGGCACGAAGCCGTCGAGCACGCCGCCCGAGGCGGCGAGGACGCCGTCGATGGCGGCCTTGCGGCCCTCGGGCGTGCCCAGGTCGGCCTCGATGTCGGCGTCGTGCAGGTCGACGCCGATGACGGTGTGGCCGTCCGCCTGGAGACGCGCCCGGGTGGCCGCCCCCATGCCCGACGCCGATCCGGTGATGGCGATGGTTCCCATCCGCCCATCATGGCCCGCTGGCGGCGGCCGCTCGGCCGGAGCACACTGCCGGGCGATGATGCCCACCGACGTCCGTGCCATCGATCTCATGATCGGCTTCCCCTCGGCCGAGTCCCGCCAGAAGTACGACTACCTCCGCAAGAACCTCCGCGACGCCGAGTCGGCCGAGATGGAGATGCCCGCGGAGTACATGTTCAAGGACATCCCGGACCACAAGGAGCCCGAGGACGACGCCGTGGCCATCACCCTGGCGGCGATGGACCAGTGCGGCGTCGAGATCGGCCTCGTGGGCGTCCAGTCCGACGCGGCCAAGCGCGCCCTGCGGGCACACCCCGACCGCTTCGCGGCCAGCCTCGAGATCGACCCCAACAAGATCACGGCCACCGTGCGCCAGATCCGCGAGGCCCACGAGGAGTGGGGCCTCAAGGCGGTGACCACCTTCCCCTCGGGCTGCAACCCGCCCGTACCGGTGAGCGACCGGCGCTACTACCCGATCTACCAGACCTGCATCGACCTCGACCTGCCCATCGTGGCCAACGCCGGCATCGCCGGGCCCCGCCTCCCCTCGGACGTGCAGGACGTCATGCACTTCGACCAGGTCTGCTACGACTTCCCCGAGCTGCGCATCGTCATGCGCCACGGCGCCGAGCCGTGGGAGGCGCTGGCGGTGAAGCTGATGCTGAAGTGGCCGGGCCTGCACTACATGACCAGCGCCTTCGCCCCGAAGTACTACCCCCAGGCGATCGTCGACTACGCCAACACCCGCGGCGCCGACAAGATCCTCTACGCCGGCTACTTCCCGATGGGCCTGAGCCTCGAGCGCATCTTCACCGAGCTCCCGAACGTGCCCTTCCGCGACCACGTCTGGCCCAAGTTCCTGCGCGAGAACGCCCTACGGGTCTTCAAGCTGTAGGCGGCTCAGAGCGCGTCGAGGGCCACCAGGACGGCCATCCCCACCACGAGGGTGAGGATGGAGTTCCTCGTCTTCCACGCCACCGTGGCGGCGACCAGGCCGGCGGCGAGCTCGGGCGTCCAGAGCGAGAAGTGCCCGTCGGGTCGCAGGAACGCCGGCACCACGATCGACGCCAGTGCCGCCGGCGGGATCTGGCGGAGGATGCGCTGCACGACGGGCGGGACGTCGGCCATACGGTGGGCCGCCATCAGGAACGAGGCCCGCATCGAGAAGGTCCCGATGCCGCCCAGGAGCACGGCGAGCCAGAGGCGACTCACGAGGCATCCTCGCCGCGCGCGTCCTCGCCCGGGCCCTCGTCGTGGGGCTCGACCGCCGGCGTGCTCGCGGCAGGTCCGTCGCGCCGGTACTCGGCGACCACCCCGGCGGTGATGCCCGCCGCCGCCCCGGCCACGGTGGCCAGGTGCTCGTCGCCGAACTGGGCGCACAGGACGGCGGCCGCGCCGCCGAACACCGCGGCCATGACCGCGGGCGACGAGGTCAGCGTCGGGACCAGCAGGACGAGGAAGACCAGCGGCACGGCGAACTCGATGGGCAGCGAGTCGGGGATGGCGCCGCCGACGAGCACGCCGACGACGGTGCAGATCTGCCAGTTCACCCACAGCGCCAGCGCGGCGCCGAGGTAGAACGGGACCCGCCGCTCGGGCTCTGCCTCGCGCCCACCGCCGGCCCACCGGGTGATCGACACGGCGTAGGCCTGGTCGGTGAGGACGTAGGCGATGCCCGCCCGTCGGGTGTGCGACTCGCGCGCCAGGAAGGGTGAGAGCGACGCCGAGTAGAGCATCAGGCGCAGGTTGATCGTCCACGCGGTGAGCACGGCCACCGCCACCGAGCCGCCCCCGCCCAGCACGTCGACCATGGCGAGCTGGCTGGCGCCGGCGAAGACGATGGTCGACAGCCCGATGGCGATGCCCCCGCCGAGGTGGGCGTCCACGGGGGCGGCGCCGGCGACCAGGCCGAAGGGTATGACCCCGATGAGCAGCGGGGTGACCGCGATCACCCCGGCCCGGAACTCGTCCCGCTTCACCCGCCCTGTCTAGTCGGGGCAGGCCGGGACGGCGGAGGGCGATTCGCGCCGAGAGCGCCGCTAGGAGCCGTGGGGGCCGAGCTGGGCCACGCCGCAGACCACGTCGGCGTTGATGCAGTAGCGCACGTCGGTGGCCAGGGCCTCGGGGTCCCAGGCATTGAAGAAGTCGGCGTGGGCGGTGAAGGTCTCGCCCGAGGCGAGCCGGAGGTTCGAGGCGTCGCCGTGGAAGGGGTACTCGATGATGAACTCGAGCTGGGGCACCGCCACCGGGTGGCTGTCGGGGCAGCCGTCGGCGTCGCTGTAGGCCATGTGGCTGGTGTGGTCGACGGGATCGTCGAGGTGCTCGCCGTCCCAGCAGTCGGGGTAGGTGATGCGGACCCGCAGGGGTGAGCCCTCGCCGCAGTCGGGCGGGGCGGCGTGGCGCCGTGGGTTGAAGCCGCACGAGAAGCCGACGATGTCGGTGTTCTGCTCCTCGGTCGAGAACTGGTTGCCGCCGAGCATCTTCAGTCCGAGGGGAAAGGGGACGACCGTGGTGGGATCCACCCCGGGGGCGGCCCGGTAGTAGGCGTTCGAGCCGCTGGGCTCGATGCGCCGGTCTCCGTCGTAGAGGGCCGGTGCCCAGTAGCTGGCCCGGTCCTCCTTGTTGCGACAGGTGGTGTCGGCGTCGACGAGGTCGTCCACCGTGGTGGACTCGTCGACGCCGACGGCGCCGAAGAACTCGTGCAGGTGGGACATCCCCGCCATGCCGTAGTGGACGATCGGGTCCACCCGGGCCGAGTTCGACCAGGTGCACTCGACCACGAAGCGACCGTCGTGGGGGGCGACGACGCCGGCGTCGGCCGCCGCGTCAGAGGCGTCCGACGTGTCGGACGAGGAGGTGCGCCGCACCGCGACCCCGGCCGCCACCGCCACGAGGGCGATGACGGACGCGGCCAGGACGACGGTACGGCGACGGGTCAATCCGTCGGCGCCGGCGGGACCTCGATCGAGTCGACGTCGATCTCGCCCACCGGTCCACGAGCGGGCTCGGTCGGAGCCGTGGTCGCGTCGGGCATGTTCTCGAGGTCACCCGGGTCGGGCAGCTCGACGGTCTGGAAGTCCGCCGGATCGGCCTGCTGCGTGTCGAGGAGGCCGACGAGCGCCGCCGACTCCGCGTTCACCACGCCGAAGGGACCACCGCAGGGTGCCACCTGCTCGAGGTCAGCCGGGCTGAACACGGCGGCGTCGTTGTCGGAGAAGCAGTTCTCCTTGTCCTCGCCTTCGACGCTCATGATGTCCCAGCCGCCGTTGGCGTCGTTGCCCTGGGCGGTGTTGCCGACCACCTGGTTGCGGTGGGCGTGCCACACGAGCGGGTTGGGCAGCTGGGCGATCTCGGCGTCGGACACCGGCACCGAGTCCTCGACGCAGGTCGGGTCCGGCTCCTCGATCAGCGGGCCGATGGGGTCCGACTCGGGCGTGGGCGCCACGAGGATGCCGGCCACCGGGTTGTTGTCGACCCGGTTGCGCTCGACGATGTTGTCGTTCGAGCCGGTGATGATGATGCCGACGCCGGGGAACTCGGCGGCGACGGCGATGGCGCTGGTCTCGAGGTTGCCGTTGTCGGAGGCCACGTTGCCCACGATGGTGTTGCGGACGGGCGGGGCGCACCCCTCGTAGCTGCCGGCGTTGGGCACGATGCCCGAGCGGTTGTGGCGGAACGTGGAGTTGATGATGGTGACGTTGGTGGAGTTGGTGCCGGAGTAGCCGAGGCCGTTCCACTCGGAGGTGAAGTCGTCGACGACGGCGTTGCAGTCGCCGCACTGGCCTATGTAGACGCCGGCGTCAGGGCTGCCCGACCCGTAGGAGTGCTCGAGCACGCCGTTCACCGAGCCGTAGGCGTAGACGCCGTAGTCGCCGTTGCGGATGGCGGTCAGGTACGAGCCCCGGTAGCCGTCCACGCCGGTCCAGAAGAAGCCGTTGCCGGTGTAGTTCTGGGCGGTCATGTTCTCGACCACGACCCCGTCGGTCTCGAGGATGCGGATGCCGTTCTCGAGCTCGAAGTTCCCCTCGAGCACCACGTTGTTGCGGTCCACGCCGCGCAGCGTGATGTCGGGGCAGGTCACGTTGACCGCCTCCTCGTAGGTGCCCTCGGCGATGAGGACGAGCGCACCCGGGGCGGCCGCGTCGGCCGCCGCCTGGATGGTGTCGAAGTCGTCGGGCACGTTCAGGGTGCCCTCCTGGTCGCAGGTCGGCGCGGCCGGGGCGCCGCCCGACTCGTCGCTGTCGCTGTCACCGCCGTCGCTGCCGCACGCGGCGGCCACGAAGACCACGGCGAGCAGCAGCACCAAGAGCCGCTTCGTGATGGTGGACATGTGCAGGTTTCCCCCTGGGTTTCTGGCCGTCAGCCTTCGACGGTGATGGAGCCGGTCATGCCCGCCGTGGCGGTGCCGTGGATCGAGCAGTAGTAGTCGTAGGTGCCGGGCTCGGTGAAGCGCACCGGTGTGCCCTCGGAGCGGGGCTTGAAGTCCTCGACGGGGATCTCCCAGTCCTCATCGGGATCCGCCGGGATGACGTTGTGGTCGTTGCGGCCCCGGTTGGTGAAGACGATCTCCGTGCCCGCCTGGACGGTGATCTCCTCGGGAGCGAAGGAGTTGTCCAGCGCGTCGACGTTCTCGGTCACGCCCTCCACGAGCTCGACGTCGTCGCCGCTGCTCCCGCAGGCGGTGAGGCCCAGACCGGCCAGCAACAGGGTCACGGCGGCGAGGCCGAGCAGGCGTCGGTTGGGGGTCGGGCGGGCAGGCATGGGGAACGGTCCTCCGGGAGATCTCGGGCCGAGCGATGGTAGTGGGTCGGGCGCAACCGATCGGTTCAGCGACCGGCCACGGCCGGGTCGAGCATGGGCGGGCGGTTGGGCCACTTGTGGAAGGTCTTGCGGTGCGCCGCCATGGCCGACTGGATCAGCTCGATGTAGACGAGCTTGCGGATCAGGTAGCTGTGCTGCTCCTTCGGGTCCAGGTACAGGTTGAACATCTTCCCGTATCCGTACTGCTGCATCACGCCGCTGAAGCCGCCGGAGTTCACGACGTCGGTGTCGTTGTCCGAGATGGACGCGATCATGTACTTGTACTCCGCGACCCGGATGGCCGAGAAGGTGGCGGTGAGCCAGTAGTAGTGGAACTTGCGGTTCGAGAGGGCGTCGTCGCCGAGCAGGAACGACGTCTGGTCGATGGAGTCGATGAACCGGTCGTCGGGCACGGCGTCGTCGGCGCCGGCGAGGTGCAGGAGCGTGGCGAAGAGGTCGAGCTGGTCGAACAGCCCGTCCGACGCCCGGGGCTCGATCATCCCGGGCCAGGAGAAGATGCCGGGAACTCGGACGCCTCCCTCCCACGTGGAGCCCTTGGCGCACCGGAACGGGGTGTAGGCGGCGTCGGGCCAGGTCTCCATCTCGGGGCCGTTGTCGGACGAGATGAAGATCATCGTGTTGTCGGCCTGGCCCGTGGCCTCGAGGCGGGCGACCAGGCGGCCCACGATGTCGTCGAGCTCGACGATGGTGTCCTTGTAGGGGTGCTTCGCCGGCGACGAGCCCTGGAACTTCTCCAGGGGGTAGTTGTCGAAGTGGGCGCCCCGGGTGCAGTGGTAGAGGAACCACGGGCGCTCATCGACGGCCATGCGGTCGATGAAGGCTTCGGAGTACTCGGCCCAGCGGTCGTCGAGGGTGGACAGCACCGGGATGGTGACCTCTTCGACGTTCTCGGGGTCCCCGCCGCGGGTGGCGTGCA
This sequence comes from uncultured Microthrixaceae bacterium, assembly GCA_964470715.1. Classification (GTDB taxonomy): domain Bacteria; phylum Actinomycetota; class Acidimicrobiia; order Acidimicrobiales; family DATDAH01; genus JAEUJM01. Next base: position 30,930 of record CAYYDZ010000005.1, read on the forward strand.
CCCAGCACTTGTTGAAGCGCTCGTTGCGCACCCACTCGGTGCGCTCCTCGCTGTAGGCGACCTCCGGGAAGAAGTAGGGGTCGCGCCACTCGGTGTACATGTCGGACACGCTGAGGAAGCCGTAGAAGTCGTCGAAGCCGACGTGCTGGGGCTGCGAACCGATGTTCTCGCCCATGTGCCACTTGCCCACGGCCTGCGTGACATAGCCGGCGTCGCTGAGCTTCTCGGCGAGGGTCATCTCGCCCTCGAGGCCGCCGGGCATGCCGTACATGGGGGGGATGAGCAGGCCGTGGCGCATGGGGAGGCGCCCCGTCATGATCGACGCCCGTGACGGCGTGCACGACGGCTCGGAGTAGCACGAGGTGAGCAGCAGGCCGTTGCGGGCGAGGCGGTCGATGTGGGGGGTCGGCGCCCCGGCCATCACCCCGCCGCCGTAGCAGCCGAAGTCGCCCCAGCCGACGTCGTCCATGAGGACGATGAGCACGTTGGGCTTCTTGCCGGTGCGGGCCTCGAGCGCCGCCAGCTTCTCGGCGACCTCCCGTTCCTGGTCGGGGTGCACGAAGCGGGGCTCTCGGTTGTCCGCCACCGGCGTGGTGGCAGCGGTGATCGGGTCGTGGGCCATGGTCCCCCTCAGGTGCCGTCGGACGGCACCGGTCTAGCCGATGGCCTGCCGATGGCGGTCAGGGACCTGCTCATCACGCCGTTCGGCCGCCAGGGGCGTTCACGAGAAATGGGCCGATCGCCCTATCACGTTCGCCGATGCAGCCGTCGATACAAGTCCTTGTCAGAACACGGGTCCAGAAGGATTCCGTGCCAGAAGAAAAAACACGGAGACAAAACGATGATCCTCACCTACGAGTTCCTCGCCAACTGGATGCGTGCCCGCTTCGCCGATTCCGAGCGTGGTGCCTCGCTCGTGGAGTACGCGCTGCTCGTGGCTCTGATCGCCGTCGTCTGCATCGCGGCCGTCACCGTCCTCGGCAAGAACGCCTCCAACAAGTTCCAGAGCGTCGGCACCTCGATCGGCTGATCGACCGCTCGCAAGAGCTTCGGAAAGGGGGCGGGCCCTCGGGCCCGCCCCCTCTTCGCGTCCTGCGGCGGCCGGTGGTCACGTGGTGTCGACGAGTTGGTCGATCTCGAAGAGCTGGTTCAGGTCGATGAGCCCGCCGGCGGCCTCGATCTGGGCGCGGGTCAGCGGCACCGGCGGGATCTCGCCGACGGTGTCGGACAGCGTCACGAGGTAGGCATCGGCGCCGGCCACCTGGGAGAACTCGACGGTGTACTCGCACGAGTCGAAGATGCTGCTCCCGCTGACCTGCTCACCTTCGGCGAAGGGTGTGGGCGGCACCAGGACCTCGCCGTCCGCAGACTCGAGCCCGACGCTGGCGCCGGGCGGCACGCAGTCGGCGTCCCCGGTGAAGATCTGACCCAGGATGTCACCGAGGTCGTCGGCGGACAGGGTGAGCCGCGCCGTGGCGTCGAGTGGCGGCGGGGGAGGCTCGGTGGTGGTGGTCGTCGTGGGGACGGGGATCGCGGCGGTCGGTCCAGGCGTGGCGGTGCCACCCGCTTCCTCCGAGGTGTTGCCACGGGCGAGCAGCAGGGCGGCGGCGGCACCAAGCGCGAGGCACACGAGGGCGACGACGAGGACGACGAGCCAGACTCGATGCGGGCGCGCCGGCGCCACTGGCGCGGATGCGGCCGCCGGCACCGGTGGAGCAGGGGGCGGGGGCGGCGCGTCGACGGGAGGCTGGACGGGGGTGGCCCCAGCGGTGGTCGGCCAGCCGGTGACCGGGAGCACCCAGGTGTGCTCGATGAGGTTGGTGGTCCCCGCCACGAGCTCGTCGGTCGAGGCCTCGTCCGTGCCGCCGACGAGTCCGGAGAGCACCGCGCGGGCCGACGGCCGTTGGAGTGGGTCCTTGAGGAAGGCAGCCTCGACGAAGGGACGCACCTCCTGGGGGAGGCCGTCCAGGTCGGGTTCGCCGGAGAGGATCCGCATGGTCACCTCCTCGGGTCCGCCGATGCCGAAGGGCGGCCGCCCGGTGCCGGCGAAGGCGACCAACGATGCCCACGTGAACACGTCCACTGCAGGGGTGGACACCTGACCTGCGGCCTGCTCGGGCGCCATCCACCCTGCCGAACCGATGACCGTGCCCGCCATGGTCAGCGGCATCGAGCCGGCGGCGGCGGCGATGCCGAAGTCGACGAGCTTGGGTTGGTCGGCGGCGAGGATCACGTTGGTGGGTTTCAGGTCGCGGTGGATGACCCCGACCTCATGGATGAGGACAAGGGCCTCGGCGAGCGCCGCGGCCAACGCTCGCAGGCGGAGGCCGTCGAGGGGACCGTCCTTGGCGACGCTGTCGGCCAACGTCGGGCCATCCACGTACTCGACCACCAGGTAGGGCTGGGTCGCCTCGGTGTCGGCCGCCACGAGGGCGGCCACTCGTGGGCCCGACACCCGGCGGAGGGCCTCGACCTCACGCCGGAAGCGCTCTCGGAAGGTCGGGTCGTGGGCGAGGTCGGCGCGTACGAGCTTCACTGCGACGCTCTCGCCGGATGCGCCCTGCCCCAGGTAGACCACCCCCATGCCGCCGGCGCCCAGTCGGCCGGTCAACACGAACTCGCCCAGGCGCTGGGGATCGTTCGCCTGGAGTGGTGTCACCGCCATCGCGCACAGTCTGCCCGGTACGCAGGCCGCCACCGCAGCACGCGCGCCCTCCCGCTTTGTTCCCGGGCTGCTTCCGAGCACACTGGGCCCATGGCATCGCTCCCGATGGACGACCCACGCGACTTCCTCGGCCTCGACGGCCTCCTCGACGACGAAGAGCGCCAGATCCGCGACACCGTGCGGTCGTTCGTGCAGGACCGCGTGCTCCCCGACATCGGGGCCTGGTTCGACGAGGGCACGTTCCCACGGGAGATGGCCAAGGAGATGGGGGCGCTCGGGTTGCTCGGCATGCACCTCGAAGGTCACGGGTGCGCCGGCACCAACGCCGTGAGCTACGGGCTGGCCTGCCTCGAGCTCGAGGCCGGCGACTCCGGCTTCCGCAGCTTCGTCTCGGTCCAAGGGTCGCTCGCGATGTTCCCCATCCACGCCTACGGCAGCGAGGAGCAGAAGCAGGACTGGCTCCCCCGCATGGCGGCGGGCGAGGCCATCGGGTGCTTCGGCCTGACCGAGCCCGACTCGGGCAGCGATCCGTCGAGCATGCGCACCAACGCGCGGCGCGACGGCTCGGACTGGATCCTCAACGGCACGAAGATGTGGATCACCAACGGGGGGATCGCCGACGTGGCGGTGGTGTGGGCCCGCACCGACGAGGGCATCCGCGGCTTCGTGGTCCCCACCGACACCCCTGGGTTCTCCACCAGCGACGTGCATCGCAAGGTCTCGCTGCGGGCGTCGGTCACCTCCGAGCTCGTGATGGACGACGTGCGCCTGCCCGCCGAGGCCGTCCTGCCCGGGGTGGCCAGCATGCGAGGGCCGCTCTCGTGCCTGAACGAGGCTCGCTTCGGCATCCTCTTCGGTGCGGTGGGGGCGGCCCGAGCCTGCTACGAGGCGGCCCTCGACTACGCCATCGAGCGGGTGCAGTTCGGCAGGCCCATCGCCTCGTTCCAGCTCACCCAGCGCAAGCTGGTCGAGATGATGGTGGCGGTCAACCGGTGCGCGCTCGTGGCGCTGCACCTCGGCCGGCGCAAGGACGCCCACGAGCTGTCGCCCGCGCAGGTCAGCTTCGGCAAGTTCGACAACGTGCGCCAGGCGCTCGAGATCGCCCGGGAGGCCCGTAGCGTGCTCGGCGCCAACGGAATCACCCTCGAGTACCCGGTGATCCGTCACATGAACAACCTCGAGTCGGTGTTCACCTACGAGGGCACGAACGAGATCCACACCCTTGTCCTCGGCCAGGCGATCACCGGCCTGTCCGCTTTCCGCTGACCACACGCAGAGGACCGTTTCTGATGGAGTTCACCGAAGACCACGCCATGTTCCGCAAGACCGTGCGGGACGTCGTCGAGCGTGAGATCAACCCCCATGTGGACGAGTGGGAGGCGGCGGGCATCTTCCCGGCCCATGACCTGTTCGCCAAGCTGGGCGCCCTCGGTCTGCTCGGCCTCGAGTACGACGAGGCCTACGGCGGGCAAGGCGCCGACCACTCGTACACCGTGATCCTCGGCGAGGAGCTCGGGCGCATCCACTGCGGCGGGGTTCCCATGGCCATCTCGGTGCAGACCGACATGGCCACCCCTTCGCTGGCCCGGTTCGGGTCCGAGGGCCTGAAGCAGCGCTATCTGGTGCCCGCCATCAGAGGCGAGGCGGTGGCGGCCATCGCCGTCACCGAGCCCGACGCCGGCTCGGACGTCGCCGCGCTGCGCACCCGGGCGGTGCGAGACGGCGATGACTGGATCATCAACGGCACCAAGCTGTACATCACCAACGGCACCCAGGCCGACTGGCTCTGCCTGCTGGCTCGCACCTCTGACGAGGGGGGCTCGCGCGGCATCTCCCAGATCATCGTTCCGACCGACACCCCGGGCTTCCGGGTGAGTCGAAGCCTCAAGAAGATGGGGATGTGGTCCTCGGACACCGCCGAGCTGAGCTTCGACGACGTGCGGGTGCCGGTGGCCAACACCATCGGCGAGGAGGGTCGGGGCTTCCAGCAGCAGATGGCTCAGTTCCAGAACGAGCGCATGATCGCCAACTACCTGGCCGTCGGCTCGATGGAGCTGGCCATCGAGCGCACGGTCGCCTACCTCCGCGAGCGGGTCGTGTTCGGCAGGCCGCTGGCAGAGAGCCAGCACATCCAGTTCAAGCTCGCCGAGCTGGTGGCCGAGCTCGACGTCGTCCGCCACTACAACTACGCCTGCGCCGACGCCTACCTGCGGGGCGAGGACACCACCCGTTTCGCCACCATCGCCAAGCTGGTGGTCCCGCGGCTCGCCCGTCGCATCGCCGACACGTGCCTCCAATTCCACGGCGGCATCGGGTACATGGACGAGACCTGGGCGTCCCGGTACTTCCGGGACAGCCGGCTGTGGTCGATCGGGGGTGGGGCGGACGAGGTGATGCTGCGCACCATCGCCCGCATGGACGGCATCGGCAGCTGAGCGCCGGGACGAGCCGGTGGTGAACCGCCCGGCGGGGCGCGCCCTCGTCATCGCCGGCGGTGACGCCCCCAGGGCCGAAGACCTCCTCGGGGAGGGGTCGTGGGAGTGGGTCGTGGCCGCCGACTCGGGCCTGGACCACGCCGAGGCGCTCGGGTTGACCGTCGACCGGGTGGTCGGCGACCTCGACTCGGTGTCGCCGGCTGCGCTGCGGCGTGCCCGTGCTGCCGGGGTGGCCATCGAGGAGCATCCGAGCGACAAGGACGCGACCGATCTCGCCCTGGCCCTCGAAGCCGCCGGCGATCTCGGTGCCGCGCGCCTCCTCGTGGTCGGTCTCGGTGGCGGGCGGCCCGATCACCTCGTCGCGAACCTGCTCCTGCTGGCTTCGCCGGCGTTCGCCGGCGTGGAGATCGACGCCACGACGGCCGATGCCCGCTACGTCGTCGTCCGGTCGCAGCCGCGCGGGCTGCGGGGCCGGCCGGGCGACGTGGTCACGCTGCTGCCGATGCACGGTGTGGCCCGCAAGGTGCACACCGAGGGTCTGCGTTGGCGGCTCCACGGCGACGATCTCCCGGCGGGATCGACCCGTGGGGTCAGCAACGAGCTGACCGGCACCGATGCGTGGGTGGTCGTCGGTGAAGGCGTGCTGCTCGCCGTCCAGCCGCGCTGAGCCGGCGGCCCTCAGGTGGGTCGCCGACCTGCCGATAGCGACAACGATGTCCCGCCACGTCTCGCGGGCGCTCCTCGTCGTCGTCGGCGCCACGGTCCTGCTGGCGCCGCCGGCGATGGCCGAGCGCCGACCCCACACCGGCGCGCTCGTGGACGACCCCGCGGGGGACACCACCACGACCACCGATCCCCCGTCGACGACCACCTCGACGACGGCACCCACGGGCACCAGCACGAGCACGACCTCGACCACGGTGTCACCCGGCGACCCGGGCGCAAGCGGGGACGTGACCGGCGGCGTGGTCCCCGACGGCGACCTGACCGTGCCACCGCCGGATGACCCCGACGACGGCCCCCACGTGCACAGCGTCGCCATCGTCGGCGACCTGTCGTCGGCGCGGGACCGCATGGCCACCGCGGAGGCCCGAGCCGAGGAGGCCCGCGTGCGGGTGGAGGACCTCCACCGGCAGCTGGCCGACGTCGAGGCTCGGATCCTCGCCCTCACCGACGAGCAGCGCCAGGCGGTCAAGCGGGTGGAGGAGTCGCGGAACGTCCTGGCCAACCGTGCCGTCGATGCGTACATCCGCGGGAACCTGGGCGACCTTTCGGCCACGCTCGCTGCCGACGACCCGAACGAGGCCAGCCGCAACGAGGCGATGATGGAGAGTGTCCTCGAGGCCGACAACGACGCCGTCGGCGACTACCGCGCGGCCCGGCGGGCGGTGTCCGCCGAGCTGGTCGACCTGGCGGACCAGCGCGTCGAGGTGCTCGGCGACCTCGTCCAGGCCAAGGGCTGGGACAAGGCGATGCGGGAGGACGTCCTCGACGCCCGGGTGCAGCTGCTGGCCTTCGAGGCGGGCAGCGAGATCTTCGTGACGGGCATGCACTTCCCGGTCGGCGACCCGCACAACTTCATCGACAGCTTCCTCGCGCCACGCTCGGGTGGCCGCCAGCACCAAGGCGCCGACATCTTCGCCGCCGCGGGCACCAACCTCCACGCCACCGAGCGGGGGGTGATCACCAACGTGGGCAACAACAGCCTCGGCGGCATCAAGCTCTGGCTCTACGGCGAGAGCGGCACGACCTACTACTACGCCCACCTCCTGCGCTACGCGCCCGGCATCCACGAGGGGATGGTGGTGGAGGCGGGCGACGTCGTCGGTTACGTGGGCAACACGGGCAACGCCGCCACGACCCCTTCGCACCTGCACTTCGAGATCCACCCGAACAACGGGCCGGCCGTGAACCCCACGCCCCTGCTCCGGGTCGTCGATGCCCTCGACGGCGGCAGCGACAGCTCCGTGGCCCGGCGCTGAGGCGCACTCCTAGGGTGGCGGGGTGAGCCCCCTGCCCCCCGGTCGACATCGAGGCCGCCGCGTCCCGAATCACGGCCCACGTCCGCCGGACCCCCGTCCGCGCGCCGGGTGCGGCAGGTTCGTGCCGGCCCGGGTGGTCAAGGCCGTTGATGTGCCATCGGGGCCGTCAACCGGTGGAATAGGCGCATGGGCATGGACGTGACCGAGACGCTCGAGGTGGCGTGCCGACCAGAGGCGCTGTTCTCGTGGGTCGAGACGCTGGACCGCTATCCCGCGTGGCTCGACATCGTCACCAGCGCCGAGCCCGCTGCGCCGGACGACGGGGACCCGGGGCCGGCGTGGTCGATCGATCTCAAGGGTCGCCTCGGGCCGCTGTCGCGCGCCAAGCGCCTGCGCATGGTCCGCACCGAGCACGATCCGCCGGACCGGGCGGTGTTCGAGCGTCGAGAGCTCGACGGCCGCGCCCACTCGCCCTGGGTGCTCGACGCCTCCGTCGAGGCCACCAGCGACGGGGCCCGCCTCACCATGCGCCTGCACTACGGCGGCGGGCTGTGGGGCCCGGTGCTGGAGCGCATGCTGCGCGACGAGGTCGAGCACAGCCGCCCCCGCCTGGCCGCCGCCGTCGAGTCCTGACGCGACGGTGTTTCGGGTTCCCAGTCCCGGGATGTGGCGCGTCGCTCGCGGCGGTTCGAGGCTTCCGAGAACGACGCCGGCCGTCAGGGGGCGCGGCGCGCCAGGCGGGTGAGGGCCGCGCCGAGGGCGTAGATCACGCCGGCGTAGACGAGGACGAATTTCAGGTACGCGCAGATCGCCGCCACCTGGGGCGCCGGCGACTCGACGGGACCGCGCAGCATGTCGAGCAGGGCGATGTTCTCGACCGCGTCGAGGGCGCCGCCCACCCAGGCGGCCCAGGCGAGCGCGCCGCCGAGGGAGACCAGCCAGGCGTGGCGGAACACGCGCCGGCCCCAGATGCAGGCCAGTGCGATGGTGCTGGAGTACGCGAGCAGGAACAGGTAGTCGAGGCCCACCCCGAAGGCGGCGTGGATCACGTCGCGGTCGTCCCACACCGCCATCACCTCGCGGGCGGCGGCCACACTGCCCGCCACTTCGAGGCCGACGATCCCGTCGCCGCCGGGGTCGAGCAGGAGCAGGGCGGCGCCCACCACCACGGTGACGCCGAGCAGGGGTCGGAACCACACCCGCAGTCGGCCCGGCGGGATCTCGTCGAACGGGTGGTGGACCTCCATCACCTGCCAGCCTCCTCCTCGACCGCCTGTGCCGTCCACCGGCCTCGCCGCTCTGCCACGTCGAGCGGCAGGCCGAAGCACTCGGACAGCGCCTCGGCCGTGAGCACGTCGGCGATGGGCCCGGCTGCCTGGACCCGTCCGTCGCGGAGCAACAGCGCGTGGCCGAAGCCGGTCGGGATCTCCTCGACGTGGTGGGTGACCAGCACCACCGGCGGCGTGGTCGGGTCGGCGGCGAGGTCGCCGAGGCGGCGGACCAGGTCCTCCCGGCCGCCGAGGTCGAGGCCGGCGGTCGGCTCGTCGAGCAACAGCAGACCGGGGTCGCCCATCAGCGTCCTGGCGAGCTGCACACGTTGGCGCTCGCCCGACGAGAGCGTGCCGAAGGGCTGGTCGGCGTGCGCCGCGCACCCCAGACGGTCCAGCAGGACGAGTGCGCGCTCGCGGTCCGCCGCCTCGTAGGTGTTCCACCACGGCTCGAGGGCGGCGTACTTGGCCGTCATCACCACGTCGGCCGCGCTGAGGCCCGGCCGCAGCAGGTCGGCCATCGCCGCGCTGGCCACGCCGATACGGGTGCGCAGGCGCCGGACGTCGGTGCGCCCGAGGCGCTCGCCCAGCACCTCGACCGTCCCCTCGGTGGGGTGCAGATAGAGCGAGGCGATGCGCAGGAGCGAGGTCTTGCCGGAGCCGTTGCGGCCGAGCACGACCCAGCGGTCGCCGGATGCCACCGACCAGGACACGTCGGCGAGCACCCGGTGCCCGTCGACGGCGAGCCCCACTGCGTCAAGTCGCAGCGACGGCGCGCCCGCCGGAGGTGCGGTCGGAGGTGCGCCACCCATCCGACGGGACGCTACCGGTCGCCGGGTAGCGTGATCGGGACCCATCGACGCCCTCGGACCCACCCTGCTCACCACCGCGCTCGGCCTGCTGGCCGTCCTGCTCTTGATCCTGGCCACGGCGTTCTTCGTCGCGGCCGAGTTCGCGCTCGTCGCCGTGGACCGCAGTCGGGTCGAGCACCTGGCCGGCGAGGGCTCCCGCCGGGCGAAGATCACCCTGAGCGTCCTGCGCCGCCTGTCGTTCCACCTCTCCGGGGCGCAGCTCGGCATCACCGTCGTGTCCCTCGTGCTCGGCTTCGTGGCCGAGCCCACGATCGCCGCGCTCATCGAGCCCGTCGTCGAGCCGCTGGTGGGGGCCAGATCGAAGGGCGTCTCGGTCGCCATCGCCCTTGGCCTGGCCACCGTGTTCCAGATGGTCGTGGGGGAGCTCATCCCGAAGAACGTCGTGATCGCCCGCCCGACCCGCTCGGCGCTGCGGCTCGCCGCCCCGTTCCGCGCCTACGCCGTCGTCTTCGGCCCGGTGATCTCGCTCTCCGAACGTGCCGCCAACTGGGCCGTCCGCAAGCTCGGCGTCGAACCGCAGGAGGAGCTCTCGGCCGTCCGCTCGCTCCCAGAGCTCGAACTGCTGTTCCGCTCGTCGGCGGCCGAGGGCACCCTCGAGCCGCGGGCCGCCGACCTGCTCACCCGCTCGATCCGCTTCGGCGAGAAGACCGCGGACGACGCCCTGACCCCTCGCACCGCGCTCCAGGCCCTCGAGTCCGAGGCGACGCTTGCGGAGCTGACCGAGCGCAGCCTCGAGACCGGGTTCTCGCGCTTCCTGGTCTACGGCACCGACCTCGACGACGTGCGTGGCGTGGTGCACGTGAAATCGGTCTACGAGATCTCTCCCGAGGAGCGGGCGGCCACACCGGTCTCCGCGGTCATGACCGACGCCTTCGTGGTGCCCGAGAGCCGTGACCTCAGCTCGCTGCTGGTCGAGCTGCGCGAGGCCGGCAGCCACCTCGCCGTGGTCGTCGACGAGTACGGGGGCACCGCGGGCATCGTCACCATGGAGGACCTCATCGAGGAGATCGTCGGCGAGATCGACGACGAGTGGGATCCCGAGCCGCCGGAGCTGTCCGTCGTCCAGCCCTCGGGAGCGTTCCTCCTCTCGGGCAGCCTGCACCCCGACGAGGTGCGCGACGCGTGCGGCTTCGAGGTGCCCGAGGGCGAGTACGAGACCGTCGCCGGGTTCGTCCTCGACCGCCTCGGCCACCTCCCGGTGCCAGGGGAGTGGGTCACCCACGACGGCTGGGAGATCGAGGTGGTCGAGCTGGACCGCCGCCGCATCGACCGCCTCCGACTCGTGCCGCCGGTGGCGCCGCCCGATCCCGAGGACGTTCCGTGATGGACGCCCCTGCACTGCTCTTCACCGTCGCGCTGCTGGCCCTCAACGGGTGGTTCGTGGCCGTCGAGTTCGCGCTCATCACCGCGCGCCGCACGAAGCTCGAGCAGGAGCGCCAGGCCGGGAGCCGTGCCGCCGGCGTGAGCATCGGGCTCATCGACGAGCTCTCCGTGCAGCTCGCCGGCGCCCAGCTCGGGGTCACCGTGGCGTCCCTCCTGCTGGGCTACGTGGCCGAGCCCGCGGTGTCGCACCTGATCGAGTCCGCCATCTCCAGCGTGGTGACACTGCCCGAGGGCGTGCTCCGCACCATCGGGTTCGTGACGGGCCTGTCGATCGTCGTGCTCGCCCACATGGTGATCGGCGAGATGGTGCCGAAGAACCTCACCCTCGCCGCCCCGGAGCGCACGCTGCGGCTGCTGGCGATCCCCACCCGGGCCCTCACCACGGTGCTGCGACCGGTCATCGCCGCCCTCAACGCGATGGCCAACGCCGGTGTGTGGCTCCTGCGCGTCGAGCGCAAGGACACGCTGTCGGACTTCCACTCGGCCGCCGAGCTGGCCACGATGCTCGAGGCGTCCCGCGAGGAAGGCCTCATCGCCGACGACCAGCACGAGTTGCTGGCCAGCGCGTTGGACTTCGGGGCCGCGCCGGTGTCGACGGTGATGGTGCCCCGGGACGGGGTGGTGCACATCCGGCGCGACCAGACGCCGGCAGAGATCGAGGCGGTGATCCGCAGCAGCGGGCACAGCCGACTGCCGGTCGTGGGCCGCGACCTCGACGAGGTCCTCGGCTTCATCCACGCGAAGGACCTGCTCGCCCTTCGTCCTGACGCCCGGGACGTCCCGCTGCCCGAGCGTCTCCTGCGCACCGAGCTCGTCGAGCTCGACGAGGGTGGCACCGTCGAGGACGCGATGCTGGAGATGCGCCGGCGCCGCCGACACCTCGGGATTGCCCGGGACGCCAGCGGGCGCACCACCGGGCTCGTGACGCTGGAGGACCTGGTGGAGGAGCTCGTCGGCGACATCCGCGACGAGTCCGACCGCGACGAGTCCGACCGCGAGGAGTCCGGGGCGGAGGCCGGCCCGGACGGGGCCACCTCGGGTGGGTGAGCCCCGATGCCGAGCCGCAGCCGGCGGCAGTGGGTAGCCTCGGGCGGGTGCGGATGGCGACGAAGGTGCTCGTAGCCGCCTCCCTGGCGGTGGGCAGCGTGGCCGCCGTCACGGACGCGTCGGCCTCGGACGTCGATGACACCCGCGCGCGCGCCGAGGCCACCATCCGCGAGCTCGACGAGGCGCAGGGGGACTTGGGCCGCCTCGAGCAGCAGATGTCCGAGGTGGAGCACCGCGTGGAGGTCGCGTCCAACGGCATCGAGGACCTCGAGGCCGAGGTGCAGACCATCGCCGTGGACCAGTACATGCGGGCCGGTGAGCCGCCTGCGCTGGTGCCCCTCGACGCCGACGTCGGCGACCAGCTCCTCGGCAACGAGCTGGCGCGCTTCGTGACCGAGGGCGACACCGACGCCATCGACGCCTACGCCGGCCAGCGGGCCGATCTGGAGGACGCCGCCGCCGAGCTCGACGAACTGCGTGCCGACCAGGCCGCCGCGGTCGAGCGCCTCGCACAGCGCAACGCCGAGCTCCAGGCGGAGGTGGCCCGCCTCGAAGACCTCGAGCGGGACCGCATCGAGGCCGAGCGCCGGCGCATGGAGGAGGAGCGCCAGCGGCGGGAGGCAGCCGCAGCCGCAGCCGCAGCCGCGGCCGCGGCCGCCGCGCCTGCTCCCGGAGAGACCCCCGACGCGAGCACGCCTGCCGGCGGGAGCAGTGCGCCGGCGCCACCCGCCAGCGACGGTGAGTTCCTCTGCCCCGTGCCCGGCTCGACCTTCATCGATTCGTGGGGCGCCCCCCGCTCGGGGGGCCGCAGCCACCAGGGGGTCGACATGATGGCGTCGGCGGGCACCCCGATCTACGCCCCCGTCGACGGCGACGTCTCCCACCGGGGAGTGAGCCTCGGCGGGCTCTCGTTCTTCCTCTACGGCGACAACGGCAACACCTACTTCGGCACCCACCTCAGCGGCTACGCCGCCTCGGGTCACGTCGTGGCGGGCACGGTCATCGGCTTCGTCGGCGCCACCGGAAACGCCAACGGCATCAACCACCTCCACTTCGAGATCTGGCCGGGTGGGGGCGCCCCGGTCAACCCGTACCCGACCGTTGCCGCAGCTTGCTGATGATGCGCTGGCGACAGCGCTCGAGCACGTCCTGGTCGCAGCCCTCGAACCGCCGGTGCGGGTCGAGGACCTGCACCGCCTGTCGGGCGGCGCGTCGCGCGAGACCTTCGCGTTCGACGCGGTCGGTCCCGACGGTTCCACACGCCCGCTGATCCTCCAGCGGGAGCGCCCCGGTGGCGCCATCAACACCGGCGGCGGCACCCGCACCGAGGCCGGCCTCCTGCGGGCGGCGGCGGCACAAGGTGTTCCCGTGCCCGCGGTGGTGGTCACCGGCCCCGCCGAGGTGCCGAGGCCGGGGGAGGCCGAGGGCGAGCCACTCGCCGCCGCGTACCTCGTGGTGGAGCGCCTGGAGGGCGAGACCATCCCCCGGCGCATCCTGCGAGACGAGCGCTACGCGGGCGCCCGCGGCGAGCTCGCCGCCCAGTGCGGTCGGGCCCTCGCCGGCATCCACGCCATCCCCGTCGACGAGTCCCTCGGGCTGCACGACCTCGACCAGATCACGCAGTTCCGCAACCTCCTCGACGTCCTGGGCGAACCCCACCCCGCCTTCGAGCTGGCCTTCCGCTGGCTCGAGGCCAACCGCCCGCCGACGGGGCCGACGCGGGTCGTCCACGGCGACTTCCGCAACGGCAACCTCATCGTCGGCCCCGAGGGCCTGCGGGCGGTGCTCGACTGGGAGCTGGCCCACCTCGGTGACCCCATGGAGGACCTCGGCTGGCTGTGCGTCAAGGCCTGGCGCTTCGGTGCGACCCCGCCCGTGGGTGGCTTCGGCGAGTACGAGGACCTCTTCGCGGCGTACGCCGACGCTGCGGGCCTGCCCGATGGCGTCGACCACGAGGTGGTGCGCTGGTGGGAGGTGCTCAGCACGGTGAAGTGGGGGGTCATGTGCATCATCCAGGCCGCGTCGCACACCCGACGGGTCTCGCGCTCGGTGGAGCTGGCGGCCATCGGCCGGCGCACCTGCGAGAACGAGCACGACGTCCTGGCGCTGCTGCCATGACGAAGGCCGCCCGACGACGTGGCCCGGAGGGGGCACGGTGACCGCCCCCCACGACTCGCCGACGGCGGCCGAGCTGGTCGAGGCCGTCCGGGAGTTCCTCGAGAACGACGTGCTCGGCGCCACCGAGGGTCGCGTGCAGTTCCACACCCGGGTCGCCATCAACGTGCTCGGCCAGGTGCAGCGGGAGATCGAGTCGGGCGCGGCCATGGCCGAGGCGCACGCCGTGCGCCTCGGGGCCCTGGGCTACGCCGACGACGCGGAGCTGGCCGCCGCCATCCGCTCGGGCGAGCTCGACGGGCGTTACGACGAGGTCAAGGCCGCGGTCTGGGCCACGGTGCGCGACAAGCTGGCCGTGGCCAACCCCCGCTACCTCGAGTGACAGCAGCGCGCGGGTCGGAAGGCGCTGACCCGACCGCGGCGACGAAGCCGCACCGACGAAGTCGGTCCAGTGTCAGGCTCCGATGGCGTGGTACCCGCCGTCGACGTGCAGGAGCTCGCCGGTCGTTGCGGGGAACCAGTCCGAGAGCAGCGCCACGCAGGCCTTGGCGACCGCGGAGCTGTCGTTCACGTCCCAGCCGAGCGGGGCACGGGCGTCCCACACGTCCTCGAAGGCCGAGAAGCCGGGGATCGAGCGGGCGGCCAGGGTCTTGACGGGCCCGGCGGCCACGAGGTTGACCCGGATCTGCTGCGCCCCGAGGTCCCGGGCGAGGTAACGCGAGGTCGACTCGAGGGCGGCCTTGGCCACGCCCATCCAGTCGTACGCCGGCCACGCCACCCGTGCGTCGAAGTCGAGGCCCACGATGGAGCCGCCCCCGCTCATCAGGGGCACGACCGCGTCGGCCACCGCCCGCAGCGAGTAGGCGGAGACCTGCACGGCGACGGAGACGTCGGCCCAGGTGGTGTCGAGGAACTGGCCGCCGAGGCAGGTCTCGGGGGCGAAGCCGATGGCGTGCAGGGCGCCGTCGACGGTGCCCCAGCGCTCGGCCAGGGCGTCGCGCACCGCCGCGGGGTGGGTGTCGTCGGTGACGTCGAGCTCGAGGACGTCGGCCTCGGTCGGAAGCTTGCGGGATGTGCGCTGGGTGAGGCGCATCCCCCGGCCGGCGCCGGTGAGGACGACCTCGGCGCCCTCCTCCTGGGCGAGCTTGGCCACCCCGAACGCGAGCGACGCGTCGGTGAGCACACCGGTGATGAGGAGACGCTTGCCGTCGAGGAGGCCCATGACCGAGACAGTACGGCGCACGGCGGATGCGCGGGTCGGGAGGGGCCACCGATAACCTCGCGGCCGTGAAGATCGGAGTGTTGGGAGGGACCGGTCCGGCCGGTCGGGCGATGGCGGCCCGACTCGCGTCCGGCGGGTTCGACGTCGTCATCGGGTCGCGTTCGCGCTACCGGGCCATGGAAGAGCGGGATCGCCTGCTCGAACGGTGGCCCGACCGCAACCTGTCCGTGGATTCGGAGGACAACGAGGGGGCGGCCTCAGCCGACGTCGTCGTCATCGCCACGCCGTGGGATGCCGCGGCGTCCACAGCGGCCTCGGTCTCGCGCCAGCTGCGCGGCAAGGTGGTCATCTCCATGGCCAACGCCCTCGCCAAGGTCGGCCACGAGTTCCAGCCGCTGGTGCCGCCCCGCGGCTCGGTGGCGGCGAGCGTGCAGGCCGCCGTGCCGAAGTCGCTCGTGGCGGCCGCCTTCCACCACGTGCCCGCCAAGGAGCTCGGCGACCTCGACCACCCGGTCGAGAGCGACGTGCTCATCTGCTCGGACCACCCCTCGGCCACCGAGACGACCGCCGAGATCGTCCGCAAGCTCGCCGACATGCGTCCCCTCGACGCCGGGGAGCTGTCCAACGCCGCCCCCATCGAGGCCTTCGCCGCAGTGCTGCTCCAGCTCAACGTGCGCTACAAGACGCGGGCCGCGGTGAAGTTCACCGGCATCGACGAGTGACCACGCCGGGGGGCGAGGCGCCTCTGCGGCTGTACGACACGGCTCGGCGTGAGGTCGTCGACTTCACTCCGGGACCGATCGTCACGATGTACACGTGCGGCATCACGCCGTACGACTCGTCCCACCTCGGCCACGCCGCCGTGTACCTCGCCTACGACGTCCTCCAGCGCCGCCTGCGCGACCGAGGTCACGAGACCCGCTGCGTTCGCAACGTCACCGACGTGGACGACGACATCTTGCGAAAGGCCCGAGAGCTGGGGGTGCACTACCTCGACCTCGCCGCCGCCGAGATGACGAAGTTCGATGCCGACATGGACGCCCTCGGCGTCGTGCCGTGCTGGAGCGAGCCGCGCGCCACCTCGGCCATCGCCGACATCCGCGGCTTCATCGGCATGGTGCTCGACCAGGGGCACGCCTACCAGTCCGGCGGGGCCGTGTACTTCGACGTGGCGTCGTCCCCCCGTTTCGGCCAGATCAGCCACCTCTCCCGTGAGGAGATGCTGGTGCTGGCCGCCGAGCGTGGCGGCAACCCCGATGATCCCCACAAGCTTGATCCCCTCGACTTCATCCTCTGGCAGCCGTCGGCGGACGACGAGCCCGCCTGGGAGTCGCTGTGGGGGCCCGGTCGACCCGGCTGGCACATCGAGTGCTCGGCACTGGCGCTGCGCGAGCTCGACACGACCATCGACCTGCACGGCGGCGGGGCCGACCTGATCTTCCCCCACCACGAGTGTGAAGCGGCCCAGTCCGAGGCAGCCACCGGCCAGCCCTTCGTCCGCCACTGGATGCACCAGGCCATGGTGCGGATGGACGGTGAGAAGATGTCGAAGTCGCTCGGCAACCTCGTGTTCGTCCACGATCTCCTCGAGGACCACGATGCGCGAGCCATCCGCCTGGCAGTGGTGTCCCACCACTACCGCGACTCCTGGGAGTGGGACGCCACGTTGATGCCGGAGGCCTCGGCACGCCTCCAGCGGTGGGTCGCGGCGGGCGACGGTGACGGGGGCCTGGACGAGGTGCGAGCCGCCCTCGACGACGATCTCGACACGCCCCGGGCGGTCGCCGCCATCGACGCCGCGGCGGCGGCCGGCCACGGCGTGAGCGACGCCTCCGCTCTGCTGGGCGTCCACCTCGCCGTCTGACAGTGACAACGGTGAGTGGGGCCGGCGCACCGGTCCGGGGCACCGATTGACCGACGTCGTGTCCCGAATCCGACTCGTCGGCCGGCAGGCGCCGTCCTCCGCAGGGTCGCCACCACGTGAGCGAGGCCCGCGGTAGCCTGCCGCGGAGCACACGACGAGCGAGGGAGGGGGGCACGTGGCACGAGAGGCAGGCCGGCTGTACCCACTGGCTCGCGCGGTGATGTCGCCGGTCTTCCGCTTCAACTGGCGGATGTACGTGCGCGGCATCGAGCACGTGCCGGACGTCGGGCCCGCCATCTTCTGCCCCAACCACACGTCGGTGCTCGATTCGTTCTTCCTTCCGCTGGTGCTGCCGCGACGCATCACCTATGTCGGCAAGGCCGAGTACATGGACGACTGGAAGACGAAGTTCCTCTTTCCCGCGATGGGGATGATCCCCATCGACCGGTCCGGTGGCTCGGCCAGCGAGCGAGCCCTCAACGCCGCCGCCAGGGTGCTCGAGGCAGGGGAGTTCTTCGGCATCTACCCCGAGGGCACCCGCTCCCGCGACGGGGTGTTGCACAAGGGCCACACCGGGCCGGCGCGCCTCTCGTTCCGCACTGGGGCTCCGATCATCCCCGTGGGCCTGGTGGGGACCCGCGAGGTGCAGCCGCCGGACGCGAAGTTCCCCAAGCCGTTCATGCCCGTGTGGGTCAACATCGGGGCTCCGATCGACCCGGCTCGCTACCGGGACCGCGAGAGCGACCGGCTCGCGCTGCGCCGCATGATCGACGAGGTCATGTTCGAGATCCGCAGCCTCTCGGGCCAGGACTACGTCGACCACTACGCCACGAAGACCGACGAGACCATGCCGGCGAAGACGGCCGGGGTCATCACGAGCGAGGGGTTGGCCGCCAACGGCTCGGTTGCCAACGGGAGCGACAGCGGTACGACCGACGCCCCCGAGCGACGCTCGTCCGCATCGGTGCTCAACTCGGCCTGAGCCCGCCGACCTCCCGGGAATGGACTACGGGGCGTCGCGGGTCCGCCGGTAAGTTCAGGACATGAGCGAAGCGGTGGCCCTAGGGGCCCGGCGACGACGTCGCCAAGAGCGGTACCTATGAGCGCACAGATCAGCATCGGCCTGCCGGACGGCTCCACGCGCGTGTTGGAGCCGGGCGCCACCGCGGGGGACCTCGCCGCGAGCATCGGCCGGGGCCTCGCCAAGGCCGCGGTGATCGCCGAGATCAACGGCGAGGAACGCGACCTCGTCACCCCCCTGAGCGACGGCGACGCCGTATCGATCATCACCGCGGACAGCGAGCGGGGCCGCTACACGATCCGCCACTCGACCGCGCACGTGCTCGCCCAAGCCGTGCTCGAGCTGTTCCCCGGCGCCACCTTCGCCATCGGGCCTCCCATCGAGAACGGCTTCTACTACGACTTCGAGCTGGCCGACGGGGGCACCTTCACCCCCGAGGACCTCGAGCGCCTGGACGCCAAGATGCGCGAGATCATCAGGGAGCGCCAGCCCTTCCTGCGCGACGAGATCCCCGACGCGCAGGCCCTGGAGCTCTTCGCCGCCCACAAGTACAAGTGCGAGATCATCCGGGGCGCGGCCGACGACCCGACGTCGGCGACGGAGTCGGGCCTCGTCCGCACCTACGAGAACCCGCCCCGCTTCATCGACCTCTGCCGGGGCCCGCACGTGCCCGACACGGGGAGCCACCTCGGGCACTTCAAGCTCACGCGGGTCGCCGGCGCCTACTGGCGGGGCGACGAGCGCAACCCCATGCTCCAACGCATCTACGGCACGGCCTGGGAGTCCAAGGCCAAGCTCGACGAGCACCTCACCATGCTCGAGGAGGCCGAGAAGCGCGACCACCGTCGCCTCGCCCACGAGCTCGACCTGCTCTCCTTCCCCGACGAGCTGGGGCCCGGCCTCGCCGTCTGGCACCCCAAGGGCGCCATCGTGCGCAAGCTCATGGAGGACTACAGCCGAGAGCGCCACGAGCGCGGCGGGTACCAGTTCGCCTACTCGCCCAACATCGCAAAGTCGGTGCTCTGGGAGACCAGTGGGCACCTCGGCTTCTACGCCGACGCGATGTACCCGCCCATGGAGCTGGACGACGGGGTGAAGTACTACCCCAAGCCGATGAACTGCCCGTTCCACATCCTCATCTACAAGAGCAACCAGCGCTCCTACCGCGAGCTGCCCTACCGGTTGTTCGAGCTGGGCACGGTGTACCGGTACGAGCGGTCGGGCACCCTGCACGGGTTGTTCCGCATCCGGGGCTTCACGCAGGACGACAGCCACATCTTCGTCACGCCCGAGCAGCTCCCCGACGAGCTGGCCAGCCTGCTCGACTTCGTGCTGTCGGTCCTACGGGCCTTCGGCTTCGAGGACTTCCAGGCCAAGCTCTCGACCCGGCCGCCCGAGAAGTCGCTGGGGTCCGACGAGGACTGGGAGCGGGCCACCGACGCGCTGCGCTCGGCCATCGAGCTCGCCGGTCTCGACTACGAGGTGGACGAGGGCGGCGGCGCCTTCTACGGGCCCAAGATCGACGTCGACGTGCGCGACGCCATCGGGCGGAGCTGGCAGCTGTCCACCATCCAGGTCGACTTCCAGAACCCGCAGCGCTTCGACCTCGAGTACGTCGGCGCCGACAACCAGCGCCACCAGCCGATCATGGTGCACCGCGCCCTGTTCGGGTCCGTCGAGCGGTTCTTCGGCGTGCTGCTCGAGCACTTCGCGGGCGCCTTCCCGGTGTGGCTGGCCCCCGTGCAGGTGCGGGTCCTCCCCGTGCGCGATGACCATGAGACCTACGCGCACCGCCTGGTCGACCGGCTCCAGAGCGAGGGCTTCCGGGCCGACGCGATCGGCGCCGACGAGAAGCTCGGCGCCCGAATCCGCAAGGCGAAGGTCGAGAAGCTGCCCTACGTGCTGGTGGTCGGCGACGACGATGTCGAGCACGGCACCGTCGGGGTCAATCCCCGCGGGGGCGAAGTCGAGCGAGGCGTGGTCGTGGACGACTTCGTCGCCCATCTCGCCGCCGACGTGGTCGCTCGTGCCTGAGCGGGCCGGCCCCGCACTCGAACGCCAATGGGCGGGCTGGCGCAGCGACTACATCACCAGCGCCTTCGCCGGTGACGCCGACAGCCCGTCGTCGGCGCACGGCGACGACGGCTCCCTCTTCGAGCGGATCCTGCACTCGGGTGAGCCCGACGACGTCACCTACGTCCTGCACCGGGGTGTGCACACCTTCGCCATCTTGAACGCGTACCCGTACAACAGCGGGCACCTCATGGTGCTGCCCAACCGAGCCGTGGCCGACCTCGAGGGCCTGACGGTCGACGAGTCCTCCGAGCTGTGGGTCACCGTCACCCGGGCGGTGGCTGCCATCAAGGCCGCCTACGCGCCCCAGGGGGTCAACGTGGGCATGAACCTGGGGCATGCCGCGGGAGCGGGCGTGCCCGACCACCTCCACGTGCACTGCCTGCCACGCTGGTTCGGCGACACCAACTTCATCACCACCGTGGCCGAGACCCGCGTCCTGCCCGAGCCGCTCGGCGTCAGCTGGGAGCGGCTGAGGGCCGCTTGGCCCTCCTGAGCCGCACCCCGGTACGGTCGTCGCTGATGGCCGACGAGACGACACCGGGCGACGCCCCCGACGAGGACCTCCCCGTCGCCGGCGACGAGCTGCCCGAGGACCTCGACGTCTCGGCCTTCGTCGGGCCCTACCAGTTCCCCAACAACAACCGCCGGCGCATCCCTGGCTACATCTACCTGGGCCTCGGGGCGCTCTGCATCCTCGTGTGGGGGGTGACCCGGGGTGGCGACCCGGTTCTGGTCAACGCGGGCGTGCTCTACGCGGGTGTCGCCCTGGTCGTCGTGGCCCTCTACCACTTCCTCGCCGGCGTCACCCTCGAGCTCGACGAGAAGGACGCCCTGGTCGGGGCCACCCACGCCGTGGGATTCCCCGTGGGCCACGCCTCGGCTCAGATGGGCTGGCGGGGCCTGCGCAGCCGCCCCACCTGGCGCGTCCTGCTGTACTCGGCCGACGAACCGCCCACGAAGCGGGGATTGGTGATCATCGACGGCGTCGACGGCGAGGTCATCGACCAGTTCGTCGAAGACAACCCGGAGGATTGGACGCAGTACGAAGACTGATATTCCGAGGTCTTTCGCTGGCGCAGCGCAGTTTCGGGTG
>CAYYDZ010000006.1:0-3275 GCA_964470715.1 uncultured Microthrixaceae bacterium
CCGTTGTCGCCCCAGCACTTGACGGTGGCGTTGTCCAACAACGCGCACGTGTGGTTGGCGCCGGCGGTCACGGCGGTGGCGGTACGCCCCGCGCCCAGGTTCACCGCCGGCAACGCCGCCATCTCCCCCGCCCCGTCACCCAGGTTGGCGGTCGAGCCCTGCCCCAACTGCCCGAAGCCGTTGTCGCCCCAGCACTTGACGGTGGCGTTGTCCAACAACGCGCACGTGTGGTTGGCGCCGGCGGTGAGCGACCGGAAGGCCAGCGGTGCCCCGGGGGCCTCGTTGCCGTCGGCGGCGACAGGCGACGCTGCCTGGGGGGCCAAGGTGGCCAGCGTCGCCGCCACCAGGGCGATCACGGCCAGTCGTGCGATGGTGCGGGTCCGCCTGCGGTGCATGTCAGTCCTCGAGTCGGTGCGCGTCGGGTGCCACCGGCGAGTGTCCGACAGGCGGCCGCACCTGTAGTCAGTGGCGGCTACTTACACGGACGCCGCGTACGGCCCGACCACGTACGTGGTGGCCACTGACTCGCCGTCGGGCCATCCGCCGTACGGTCACCGCGTGGATCCCGTCGCCGCCCTGGAAGCGCTGCCCGAGCCCTACGCCCGGGCGCTGACCCTGGACGCCGCGGGACTCGACCCGACCGCCGTCGCCGAGCGGCTGGAGCTCCCCCTCGATGCCGTGGCCACGCTGTTGGAGGTGGGACGGCTGAAACTGGCGGCCCTGCTGGCCACCGACGAGCCGGACGCTCCGCCGCCGCCGTCAGAGCTCGGGGTGTGAGGCGAGCTCGGCTCGTGACTCGACGCCGAGCTTGAAGAAGATGCGGTAAAGGTAGGTCTCGACGGTGCGCACGGAGATGCCCAGCTCGTCGGCGATCTCCTTGTTCGACGCCCCCCGCCCCGCCAGGCGCGCCACCTCGAGCTCACGGGGCGCCAGGTCCCGCAGCGCCGACGCCTTGACCGCGAGCGCCGGCGTCTGCGCTCCCTGGCAGCGCTCGGCGAGGGCGCGGCTGCGCTCCCGGGACGCCACGGCGGCGGCGCGGTCGCTGGCGGTCCCGTGACAGGTCGCCGCTTGGGCGGCCGCCTCGGCCGCCGCCAGCACGTGGCCGAGGCGCTCGAGCTCGACCGACGCGGCATCGAGGCCGGCGCCGTCGTCCGCGTCGAAGGCCTCGGCGTGGGCGGCGAAGGCCTCCCACAAGGCGCCGTCCGCGCCGGCGTCGAGGAAGGCCCGCATCTCGGCCCCGCATCCCCGCTCGCCCAGGCGCAGGAGATCGCGCAGGTACATCATCTGGGCCGGGAGGCCTCCGATGGACTGCTCGACGCCGGCCCGGAGGGCGGCGACCGCCGAACGGCGACGACCTTCGAGCTCGGCCACCCACGCCGTCGCCTGCACGGAGAAGGCCGGGAAGATGATGTTCTCCTGGGGGACCTGGACCATGCGAGCCAGCGACGCAGCCGCCTCGTCGCGATGCCCGAGCAGCGCGTGGCCCCACGCGGCGGCCGCATGGGCGGGCCCGTGCAGGTCGAGCTTCGTCGACTGCTCCTTCTGGACCAGGGCGTGGATGGCCATCGAGGCCATCGCCAGCGCGTCCTCCGGTAGCCCCTCGTGGATCGCACGCTGTGCGTTGGTGAGACCGAACAGGGCGACGCCGGCGTCGTTGCCGGTCGCCTCCGAAACGGCGATGAGCTGCCCCGCCAGCGCCTCGGCCTCGTCACCCCGTCCGATGCAGATCAGGGCGAGGATGCGGGAGACCAGCAGCGTGCCGAGATCCGACTGGTCATCGTCTACCTCCAGCTCGTCGATCAGCTGACCAGAGGTCGCGACCGCCTCCTCGGTGCTCCCGACCTTGAGCAGGCAGCCCACCAGCGACGCCCCGAGGAACAGCCGATCCGGTCGCGTGGTCGCCGGGTCCGCCAGCACCTCCCGGCCGAGATCGACCACCGCCTGGTCATCGCCCTGCATCATGATGAACATGACGCGACGGGCGTCGACGGCGCGGACCGCAGCCGCGCTCGTCATCGACCGCCGGAGGGCGTCGAGGTCGCCGAGTGACTCACCCGGAGCGGTTCGCCCCAGCAGCATCTCGAGGCCGGTCGTCGTGAGGGCCGCCCGCGTGTGCTCCTCCTCGGTCTCGGCGGTCTCGTGCATGGCGGCGAGGGCCTCCGCGGTGGCCCGGGACACGGGGTCGATGTGGGCCTCTGACTTGAACCACGTCTCGGCGGCCTCGAAGCCACCGCCGGCGCCCATCGCCGCCTTGGCCAGACGGGCGGCACTGCCCAGACGAAGCGAGCTGGCCTGCAGTCCCCGCATCGAAAGGGCGGCGGCCTGCGCTCCCTCCTCGAGGTCGGACCCGAAACCGGACAGTCGCCGCGCCACCGCCAGCAGCAGCTGGGGATCCACCGAGTCGCCCTGCTCGGTCGCCCACAACGCGCTCTGGACGAGGTCGGAACCGCGGCGCGATCCGTGGCCGTCGACCTCAGCGAGGACCTGGCGGCGGCGGAGGCGCTGGGTGGCGACCCCCATGCGGGCAGTGACGACCTCCGCGTAGATCGGGTGGCCCAGCGTCGCGATCAGGCGATGCCCGGACTCGGTCACCTCGACCAGCTTGCGGCGCTGGAGGTCGACGACGCCCTCGGTGCCCGCGCACCGGTAGAGCAGGTCGAGCGGCGCGCCCGGGGCCACGGCCAGCAGCTCGAGCACCTCCAGCTGGCCCGCCTCGAGCTCGTCGAGGCGTCCGCCCACGACGTCGGCCAGGCCCGTGTGGTCGACCGCGGCGAGCACCCAGCCCTCGTCCGTCGCCTTGGTGCCACCCTGCTCGAGCGACCGGGTGACCAGTTCGTGGAGGTACAAGGGGTTGCCCGCCGTGACCTCCCACAGCCGATGCGACTCGGTCCGGCTCATGCCCGGGACGAGGGAGGCGAGGAGCTCCGACACCTCCGCCCGACTCAGCGGCTGGACCTCCAGGCGAACCAGCCCCAGCGCCCTCGCCAGGGTGAGCACCCGGCCCGCATCCGGGTGACCCGAACGCACCGTGAGCAACAAGGTGGCGCTGGTCGATTCGGCCACCTGCTGGACGAAGGCGAGCGACTCGTCATCGAGCCACTGCCCGTCCTCCACGTGCAACAGCACCGGCGCCGACCCCGAGTCGAGCCGGGCGGCGCCGTCCAGCAGCCGCTGGAGAGAGTTGCGGACGTCGCCGGTGTCGTCGAGCAGCGCCGTGAACGCCGAGAAGGGGATGGCCTGGCGCGCCTCGCTGGCCACGTGGAGGCTGCTCGCCC
>CAYYDZ010000006.1:3375-9486 GCA_964470715.1 uncultured Microthrixaceae bacterium
GCCGAGAAGGGGATGGCCTGGCGCGCCTCGCTGGCCACGTGGAGGCTGCTCGCCCATCCTTCGGCCACGAGCCCTTCCCGGAAGGCGGCGGCCAGCCGGCTCTTGCCCACGCCCAGCTCGCCGCTGATCACCACCCCGGCCGCGCCCTCGTCGAGCGAGCGGCGCAGTACGCCGAGCTCGCCGTCACGACCGACCAGCGGCCAGGCCGTGGTGGCGCCGCCGTGGCTGCCGGTGTCCCGCGGTGCTCGGCTCATCCGTTCCCCGGTCGCGCGGGGCACGCCAGGCCCGGTCGGCTCCCACCCGGAGGGGTTCCGTGCCGGCGACACGCGGGAGGGGTGGGGTCGACCCCGCCCGGCGCGGACCCTACTCCGGCAGGATCGCCGGCCGACGTCGGCGTGGCGTTCGCGTGCCGACGCAATCAAACCGCCGGCGCTCCCCCGAACTCGACGCAATGGCGATCGGATTCCGACAGCTCTTGCGTCGAGAATCGACGAACCGGTGCTAGGCGCCTCTCGCCATATTTTCGAAGCGCGTGTGGTGGCCGAGGAAGGCGAGGCGGACCTTGTCGGTGGGGCCGTTGCGGTGCTTGGCCACGATGATCTCGGCGGTGCCGCGGTCGGGCGAGTCCTCGTTGTAGATGTCGTCGCGGTAGATGAACATGACGACGTCGGAGTCCTGCTCGATCGAGTTGTGGGCCACGATGCCGTTGGCCACGAAGTTGTGGGTGCCGACCACGGTGGCGTCGTACACGGGCTTGGGGCCGAGGGGCACGATCTCGGACACGGTGTCCCACAGGACATCGGCCTCGACGAGGTCGTGGAGCCACGCGTCGTCCACCTTCTCGGTGACCTGGCGCAGGGCTCGGCGGGCGACGCCGGCGCGGGCACCGGAGGCGCCCGCCTCGGCCAGCAGGGCGCCGGCGTCGAGGCCCCGCTCGGCGGCCGCCTTGTCGAGGTAGGTGGCCACCTCGGGCGGGATGGTCTTGGAGGTGGGGTCGTCGGGCCCGGTGGGGCGCACGGCGAGGCGGTCGCCCACCGCGAGGTCACCGAGGGGCACCCAACCGTCCACGGTGAGGAAGGGGTGGTTGGCGCTGGCGGCGACGACCCGGCCCGAGGCGAGGCGCAGCTCGAAGGTGTCCTTGATGCCGCTGGAGAAGACGTGGGTCATGACCCCGGGGACGAAGCGCAGGTGCTCGTCGAGGGTCCACACCGGGACGTCGCGCTCGCCGGCGGAGAGCAGCTGGCCGAGGGTGATGCGGCGGGTGCCGCCGGTGTCGGGGTCGATGGCGGCGATCTGGGTGTCGGCGGTGAGGCAACCCGACTCGCGCAGGTCGGCCAGCATGGGCCGCTTGTCGGCGCGCATCTCGAGGCTGCGGGAAAGCTGGGAGAGGGCGATGACCGGGCACTCGAGCTCGCGGGCGAGGATCTTGAGGCCACGGGAGATCTCGGACACCTCGACCTGGCGGCTCTCGGCATTGGAGCGGCCGGTCATGAGCTGGAGGTAGTCGACCACCACGAGCCCGAGGTCGCCGACCCGGCTCTTGAGGCGGCGGGCCTTGGCCCGGATCTCCATGACGGTGAGCTGGGGGTTGTCGTCGATCCACAGCTGGGCCTCGGCGAGGCGGCCGATGGCGCTGTTGATCTTGGTCCAGTCCGACTCGTTGAGGCGGCCGTTGCGCATGCGGGTGGAGTCGACCCGGGCCTCGGAGCAGATGATGCGCTGGGTGAGCTCCAGGTGGCTCATCTCGAGCGAGAAGAACATCACCGGGCGCTCCGCGGTGAGGGCGACGTGGCTGGCGATGCCGAGGGCGAAGGCGGTCTTGCCCGCGCTGGGGCGGGCGCCGACGACGATGAGGGCGCTGGGCTGCAGGCCCGACAGCAGGGCGTCGAGGTCGATGAAGCCGGTGGGCACGCCGGTGAGGGCGTCGCCCCGTTCGTAGAGCTGCTCGAGGCGGTCGAGGGTGCCGCCGAGGAGGTCGCGGATGGGGGCAGTGGAGTCGGTGACCCGGCGCTGGGCCACCTGGAAGACCATCGACTCGGCCAGGTCGACGGCCTTGGTGACGTCGTCGGGCAGCTCGTAGCCCAGCTCGGCGATGTCGCCCGCCACCCGGATGAGGCGGCGTAGCAGCGAGTGCTCCTCGACGATCTTGGCGTAGCGGGCGGCGTTGGACGTGGCCGGGGTGCTGGCCTGGAGGCTGACGAGGGTGGCGGGGCCGCCGACGCCGTCGAGCAGGCCCGCCCGGTTGAGCTCTTCGGCCACGGTGATGGGGTCGACGGGCTCGCCGGCGCTGAAGAGGGAGGCCACCGCTTCGAAGATGTGGCCATGGGCGGGCTTGTAGAAGTCATCGGCGTCGACGAGCTCGACCGCGGTGGCGATGGCGTCCTTGGACAGCAACATGGCGCCGAGGAGGGACTCCTCGGCGGCCAGGTTGTGAGGCGGCACTCGCATGGCCTGGTGCGGGCCCGAGCTCGCGCCGGGGCGTTCGGTGAGGGTGGCCCGCGGCGGGGCGTCGTCGGTCGACTGCGACATCGCTCTACCTTCCCCCATCCGCCCTGTGGGGTGGTAGATGCGGTGCCTGGGGCTTACCTGTGGACGCGCGCCCTCCACCCTGTGGAGAAGCGGCACCGGAGGTGACGTGCGGCGACCCGGGGAGGTCGCCCCGGATCACGCCGGGACGACCTCGATGGTGAGCGGGAACGACACGTCGTTGTGCAGCTTGGCGAACACCTGGTGGGTGCCCACGTCCTTGATGTGCTCGTCGAGCACGAGCTGCTTGCGGTCGAGGGCCACGCCGCTCTGCTGGTTGACCGCAGCGACGATGTCGCTGGCCGAGACCGAGCCGAAGAGCTTGCCCTCGGCCCCCGCCTTGGCGGTGATGGTGATGGTGGTGGCCACCAGGGTCTTGGCCACCTCCTCGGCGGCTTCCCGGTCCACGGCGTCGCGCACGTCCCGGGCCCGGCGCATGGCCTTGGCCTGGGTCTCGGCGCCCTTCGAGGCCAGCATGGCCAGGCCCTTCGGCACGAGGAAGTTGCGGCCGTAGCCGTCGGCCACGTCGACGATGTCGCCCCGGTGGCCGACGCCGGCGATGTCGGCTTTCAGGATGAGCTTCACTCCGAGCCCTCCTCGGTGACCGCCTCGTCGACACCCGTCTCGACGGCCTCGACCACCGCCACGGCGCTGCCGCCGTCGAGCTCGAGATCGAGATCCAGCTCGGCGTCGGCACCGACGCCACCGACGGGCGGCGGCGGCGTGTCGCCGGTCGGGCGCGGGGGCGGCCCGTCGGGACGGGGCAGGCCACGATCGCGCTCACGGTC
This sequence comes from uncultured Microthrixaceae bacterium, assembly GCA_964470715.1. GTDB lineage: Bacteria > Actinomycetota > Acidimicrobiia > Acidimicrobiales > DATDAH01 > JAEUJM01. The sequence goes on from CAYYDZ010000006.1 coordinate 6,690, forward strand.
GCCGCGGCCGCCACCGCGCTGGGTGGTGACGCGGTTCGTGTAGGGCAGCAGCGCCATCTCGCGGGCGTTCTTGATGGCGCGGGCCACCTCACGCTGCTGCTGGGCGTCGTTGCCGGTGACGCGGCGGGCCCGGATCTTGGCCCGGTCGGACATGAACCGGCGCAGCAGGTTCACGTCCTTGTAGTCGACGTACTCCACCTTCTCCTGGGAGAGGAGGGAGATCTTCTTCTTGCTGCGGCGCGCGTTGTCCTTGTTCTTGCCGCGCACCTCTCGTTTCTTGGCCATGTCTAGAAGGGCTCCTCGTCGTCGTAGCCGGCCGGCGGCTCGTTGGGGACGGGACGGCTGCTCTGACCGCCGCCGCCACCTCCCCCGCCGAAGCCGCCGCCGTCGCCGCCATCGCGGCGCTCGTTCTTGGTGATCTGGGCGGTGGCCCAGCGCAGGCTCGGTGCGACCTCGTCGGCCACGATCTCCACCTTCGAGCGCTTGTCGCCCTGCTCGGTCTCCCAGGAGCGCTGGTCGAGGCGGCCGTCGACCACCACGCGGGTGCCCTTCTGGACGGACTCGGCCACGTTCTCGGCCAACTGCCCCCAGCAGGTGATGTCGAAGAAGCTCACGGCCTCTTCCCACTCCTGGGTCTGGCGGTTCTGCCAGCGGCGGTTCACGGCCACGCCGAAGCTGGCCACGGCCTGGCCCGACGGAGTGAAGCGCAGTTCGGGGTCGCGGGTCGCGTTGCCCACGATGTTCACGGTGTTTCCAGGTGCCATGTCGGTTCGCTCCTATCCGGCGTCGGCCGGGGCAGGTTCAGCCGCGGGCTCCTCGGGAGCCTCGGCCGGCGCGCCGTCACCGAGCAGGCCACGACGGGTGGCCTCGCGCTCGGGCAGGCGCAGGATCTTGTGGCGGACCACCTCGTCCGCGAGCCGCAGTTGGCGGTCGAGGTCATCGAGGTTGGGGGCCTCGGTGACGATCTCGAGGACGACGTAGATGCCCTCGTTCTTGTGGTTGATCTCGTAGGCGAAGCGGCGCAGGCCCCACACGTCGGTGGTGGCCACGGTGCCCTCGCCCGCCTCGATGGTCTGGGCGATCTTCTTCACCTGGGCCGACACCGACGACTCGTCGAGATCGGACTGGAAGATGACCATCAATTCGTACGCTCGTGTCACGAGCAGCAAACCTCCCTCTGGACCCGGCCGTACCGGCTCGGGGCCCCGGACGGTCCGGGGCAGGGTTCGATTGGGTGCCCGCCCGAAGCCGGACGGCGCACGACAAGCCTCGGCATGCTAGCGGCGGCGTCGGCAGGAACCCTCATCGCCAACATCATGCCCAAGCGGTGTGACAGCGTCCTGGGGCGCGGCGGGAGGGGACAGGAGCGGGCTCTTCGCTTTCGGCCGGGTCAGGCGAGCCACGCCGGCAGGTTGGCGGGCGCATGGCGCTCATAGCGGGCACGAACGCGCTGGTTGTTCGGGTTCTGGGCATCGTCGAAGCCGAGGAAGCGCAGCGCGTTGGCGCCGAGGAAGCGGCGGGTCTTCGCCGCGCCGAACGCCTGCTGGTAGGCCTTGCGGTAGGTGGCCAGGAAGCGGTCGGCCTCGGGCATGGCAGCGAGCATGTACCAGTCCGAGCCGAACATCACCTTGTCCACCACCGCCGGGTGCTTCGCGAAGATCGACTCGAGCAGGCCGAGGTACGTGGCCCGCACCTTCGCGTCGTAGATCTTGTGGTTGCCCACGTCCGCGTAGACGTTCGGGTACGTGTCCATCAGCCGGGCGGCCTTCCACGGCCAGCCCGAGGTGGTGATGGGCTTGTCGTGTGCCCCGCCGAAGTGGCCGAGGTTGACCCGCAGGCCGGGGAACTCCTTCAGAGCGCCGGCCCAGTAGGTGGGCGAGGCGAAGTCCTTGAAGTCCTCGTGCGCGTAGTTGCTCGGGTTGGTGTGCGCGGTGATCGGCACCGCCTCGGTCTGGCACCAGCGGTAGAGGTCGCGGAGGATGCCGTCGATGGCGGCGCCGTCGGCGACCTTGCCGGCGTTCCCGATGGCCTTGAACCCCATGGGCGGGTAGACCTTGACGCCGATCACGCCGTAGCGCGTCACCGCGGTCTCCAGCAGGTCGAGCGGCGTCTCGATGTGGCCGGCCCGCCGCGCCGCCAACTCGCGTCGGGGGTCGAAGCCCACGAAGGGGTGCACGTGGGTCTGGTGGGCGCCGGGGAGGAGCCCGAGCATCGAGAGCCGGCTGATCTTCTCCTGGAGCACGACCTGCTGGCGCAGGGACGTGGGCGCCACGTCGCCGAGGCCGGGCTCGAGGTCGACCAGGAGCGGCGTGAAGAGGTCGATGCCGCCACCGAAGTTGGCGACCAACGCGACGGTGATGTCGAGGCGGTCCTTCGCGAACAGCGCCGCCCACCGGGCGAGGCGGTGCGCGGCGCGGTACCAGTCGACGAGGCCCTCGGGTTGGGCGGCCGCCGGGCTCGGCGCCGCGCCCGTGGCGGCCAGCGTGCCGACCCGCCGGACGAGTCCCGGGTCGAGGGTGTCGAGGCGGGCGAGGAGGAGGTCGGCCTCGTCGTCGAGCGTCAGCGCCGGGCCGGGCGGGACGGCCTCCACCGCGGCCTGCGGCGACAGGCCCCGCGTGAGCAAGGTGTCGAGCTTGGCGTTCTCGGCCTCGAACCCGATGGCGGCGCCTTGCACGACGAGGTCGACGAAGCGGCCGAGGTCGTCGGTGAAGGGCAGGTCGTGGAGGGCGACGTGGCGCACGAACCCCCGGATGGGCACGTCGTCGGCGTTGAAGTTGTGGCAATGGATGTCCACGAC
>CAYYDZ010000006.1:9586-10745 GCA_964470715.1 uncultured Microthrixaceae bacterium
GTCGCCGCCGGCCGAGGTGATCCCGAGGCCGACCACGTTGGGGTAGCGGGTGAGCTCGGCCTCGAACAGGTCGAGGGCACGGTGGACCTGGGCCCGGCTGGCCACCGTCAGTCCCCCACGACCAGCGCCACGTCGAGGTCCGCCAGCACGTGCGCGATGCGGTTGAACAGGCTCGATGACGGCGACCCCGCGAAGTGCAGCCCCACGGCTCGGTCCGACGAGGTCAAGACGAGCGAGCCGGAATCGCCCCCGTCGGTGTAGCGCGAGCAGAGCACCTGATCCCGGAACCCCACCCGCCCACCCGGATAGTTGAGGGCGATGCGCAGGTTCACGTCCTGGACGACGCCGTAGGTGTGATCGGTGGTCCGACCGACCTTGTGGACGCGCATGCCCCGGCGGACCTGGGTGGTCACCCCCACCGGGGGGTGGCCGACGAGGCGGATCGCCGGGTCGGGCCCCGCCGTCTTGCGCACCGACGCCACGGCGGCGTCGACCCGGTTGGGGAACCCCTCGTCGCTGAACACGAACGGCACGAACGCGGTCAGCGAGCCGATGCGGTCCTTGGGGAGCACGCCGCCGTCGTCGCGTGCCGGTTGGAGGATGGCGTCTCCCACGGTGGCCGACCCGGAGGCGGCCAACACGTGCGAGTTGGAGAGGATGTGGCCCGGCTTGCCCTTGTAGGTGACGACCGCGCCGAGCGTGCCGGCGGTGATGTCCGGGTGACCGACGCTGCACCCTGGCAGGACCGGCCGCACCCGCTCCCGGAACGACTCCGCGCGCACCGGGCCGATCTCGACCACGTCCGTGTGCACCTCGCCGAGGTCGGGGAGGGCCACCGTCGGGGGCACGGGCGCCTCGCACCGGCCCTTCGCCAGCTTCTCCTCCACGTACACCCGCAAGGCGAGCTCACCGGTCTCGGTCCCCGCGGTGATCTTCTGGCCGATCCCCAGCCCTTGGACGCCGTCGGTGGCCACCCAGGGTCGTGAGCGATCGACGATCCGTGCGGTCTCCACGCGGAACGACTCGGTGGCCAGCAGGTCGGCGGGAAGCGCCACCGCCAGGACCTCGGGCAGTTGGGGTTCGGCGCACAGCTCGAGCGCCAGCTCCAGCCGCTCGCTCTCGGTGATCCCCCCGGACGTCACGCCGCCATCGTAGGACG
>CAYYDZ010000006.1:10845-17821 GCA_964470715.1 uncultured Microthrixaceae bacterium
CCACTTGGCGGAGAGGGTGGGATTCGAACCCACGGTACCCGTAGGCACACTTCCTTAGCAGGGAAGCCCGATCAGCCAGACTCCGGCACCTCTCCGTACTGCGGGCGCAGACTCTACACGCCGCACGGCCGCGCCTGATCGGCAGAGCGCGCGTGCTTGTGAGAGTTTGCGCCGCGCTCGCGGGAGTGGCACAAGTCACAGCGCTGTATGTTGCGATTCCGTAACGGAAGTGACGACACTGTCATCAACGAACCAGAGCGCGCTCTGCGCTGCCCGGTGATGTGTGCCCTGAGGGGTGCCCGCCGGAGCGGCCCACAGCACCCGGTACGCCTCCCCCGATCCTGGTCCTCGTGACGCGCGTCTGCGCCCACGATCCGGCCAGGCCAGGTGGTGGCCGACCGGAGCGCTCCGCCCCCAACACAAGGAGTACCGGACATGCAACAGCCTGCGAACGAAGAAGGCGCCGAAGCATTGATGCGCCGCAGCACCACCGCCGTGGTGCTGCTCACGATCCTCATCGGATCGCTCCTCGCCGCCGTCGTGACCCCGTCGGTCGCCTCGGCCCAGACCTCGCCCGGGGCGGACGCGGTGGACACGGCCCCCACCACCTCCTCGACCACCTCGACCACCTCGACCACCTCGACGACCGTGGCGCCCGTGCCGAGCACCACCGTGCCACCGGCCTCCACCGTGACCGCCGAGCCCACCCCGCCGGCCGCGCTCACCCAGGCCGCCGAAACCCGGGCCACCGACCGTCGCGGCCCCGCCAACCTGCGCGAGGCCACCTACGTCTACACGCCACGCGAGATCAGGCTGGCGTGGAACAACAGCCACCGCGACAAGATCACGCTGGCCGAGGCGACCCGCTTGGCCGACTACATGAACGCGACGGTCGCCAACCAGATCCGCCAGTACCTGCTTGCCGTCTACCTCAACGCCGTGGCCAACTCGGTGCCCAACCAGGCCAACTGGGACCGGGTCGCCGCCTGCGAGTCCGGCGGCAACTGGCACCTTGCCACCGGCAACGGGTTCTACGGTGGCCTCCAGTTCAGCGCCTCGACCTGGCGCTCGGTGGGCGGCGCCGGCCTTCCCCACCAGAACTCCCGGATCGAACAGATCCGCCGGGCCAACATCTTGAAAGACCGTGCCGGCCTGGGCCAGTGGCCCCACTGCGGGAGCCGCTTCTACGGCTGACCGGCCCCCTTCGTCGGGGAGCCACCTCCCCCCTCGGCCCCCCGACCGGACCGACGGCCCGCCACCTCGGTGGCGGGCCGTCGCCGTCTTCACACGCTGGCGGCGCGCACCACGCCCGCCTCACCCAGCGCCGCCACCGTCCTTGACGCGGTACATGGCCTGATCGGCCCGCAACAGCAGGTCGCCGGCATCCACGTCGGCACCGCGAGCGCAGGCGATGCCGACGCTGACGCCGAGGCCCCGACCGTCGGCCCCGGCGAAGGGCTCCCCGAGCGCCGCCCGGATGCGCTCGGCCACCTCCTCGGCCTCGGTCGGGTCGGTGCGCTCGCACACCACCACGAACTCGTCGCCGCCGAAGCGGGCCACGGTGTCCGCCGGGCGCAGCACCCGGCGCAGGCGCCGGCCGACCTCGACCAGCACCTGGTCGCCCACCGTGTGGTCGAAGCGGTCGTTGACGTCCTTGAAGTCGTCGAGATCGCAGAACAGCACGGCCACCTGCTCGTCGTCGCGCCCGAGGCGGGCGCACGCCTGCGCGAGGCGATCCTCGAGCAGGGCACGGTTGGGCAGGTCGGTGAGGGGGTCGTGGGTGGCCCGGTGGGCCAGTTGCGACTCCAGTCGGCGGCGATCGGTGACGTCGTCCAGGACGGCCAACCAGCCCGCCGGGGCGCCGTCCACCCTCTCGGGCTCGGCCCCCAGGGCGACGAAGTGGGCGTGCACCCAGCGATGTCCGCCGCCGTCGGCCACGCGGAACGCCACCTCCTCCGCCGCCCCCGAGGTCAGGACGGCGCGAGCGGTGGCGGCGACCTCCTCGCGGTCCTCCGGGTCGATCGCCCCCACCCATCCCTGGCCGAGCAGTCGGCCTCCGGCGCGTGCGAGGATCTTGCAGGCCGCCTCGTTGGAGAACACCACGGCTCCCAAGACGTCGGCGCAGAGGATCCCTGCGGGTACCGCCTCGGCCAGTGACCGGAACCGGTCCCCGAGCTCGGCAGCGGACTCGGGCGCGGTCACGTCGCGGATGCGCAGCAGCGCGCCACCGAGCAGCGGATCGTCCAGGGCCGACGTGATGGCCGCCTCGAGGATGCGCCACGTGCCGTCCTTGTGACGCGCCCGGACACGCACCGACGTCTGCAACCCCGGGGTGGTGCGCACCTGTTCGATGAGGCCCAGCACGGCGAGGAGGTCGTCGGGGTGCACCCGTTCGGCCACGTGCACGGGGCCGCCGTCCTCCTCGTCGAGGCCGAAGCCGAGTGGCCCCACCGAGGGGCCCAGGCGCAGTTGAGCCTCACCGTGGGTGTCGACCAGGAAGATGGTCTCACTGAGGTGCTCCACCAGGGCGGCGGTGCGCGGGTCGAGGGGCGCTCCCTCGGTGCGCCCACGACCGCCGCGCTCGACGTCGTGGCCGTCGGCGCCGCTCATGCCCCGCCCTCTCGATCCCCCGGCACCCCCGCCGGGCATCGCCGCCTGCCTCACCACACACCCTCCCCAGGGCCACCGGGCACCGCCGGTGCGCCGAGCCCGATGGTACCGAACCGCCCGCCCCCGATCGGGCCGGGGTGGAGGCGGTGGCCGGCGCGCCTACGGTCGGTCCATGCAGACACCCGGCGGGCTCCAGGCCGTGCGGGCCGAGCGCATGGTGCCCGGCGGCCTCGCCCTCTGCCGGGACGACGACGGCCGGATCGTGCTGGTCGCCGGCGCCCTGCCCGGCGAGCGCGTCTCGGTGACCACCGCGGTTCGCCGCGGCGCACTCCACGGCGACGTGGTCGAGGTGCTGGAGGCGGCTCCCGACCGCGTGGAGCCGCCGTGCCCGTTCGTGGCCCTCGGCTGCGGCGGGTGCGACTGGCAGCACGCCACGCCGGAGCGCCAGCGGGCGATGCGCCTGGAGATCGTCACCGACGCCCTCCACCGCATCGGCCGCTTCGACGACCCGGTCGTGCGCGCCGGCCCGCCCATCGCCGCCGAGCGCTCCCGCACCACCCTGCGGGCGGCGGTGGTCGGCGGGCGCCTCGGACTGCGGGCCGAGGGCAGCCACGAGGTGGTCCCCGTCGACGACTGCCTGGTGGCCCACCCGGCACTGGCCGAGCTGCTGGCCCCCGGCGTGCTCGACCCCGGCCGAGCACGCGAGCTGATCCTCCGGGTGGCCACGGACGCCGCCGGCACCGCCACCGACCGCCTGGTCGTGGCCGAGCCCACGGCCAAGGGCGTCCACGCCCCCGACGACGTGACCGTGATCGGCGGTGACGAGCTCGACAAGGGCACCCGCCGCTGGCTGACCACCTGGATCGCCGGCCACGACTTCCGGGTGTCGGCCCGCTCGTTCCTCCAGGTGCGACCCGAGGGCGCCGAGGCCCTCGTCGCCGTCGTCCGCGAGCAGGTCGCCGGCGCGCCCGACGGGCCCTTCGTCGACCTCTACGGCGGCATCGGCCTCTTCGCCGCCACCTGCGCCGGCGACCGGCCCGTGGTGCTGGTCGAGCGCTCGAAGTCCGCCACCGCCGATGCCCGGGTCAACTTGGCCCACCTGGCCGGCGACGTGCGAGTGATCTCACAGCCGGTCGAGCGCTGGCGGGTGAGCCCCGCCGCCGTGGTGGTGGCCGACCCGGCACGCTCCGGCCTCGGCCGCCAGGGCGTCGAGAAGGTCGTCGAGACCGGCGCCGCCCGGGTCGTGCTGGTGAGCTGCGACGCCGGGTCGCTGGGCCGGGACGCGGCGGCCCTGGTGCGCGCCGGGTACGCCCACGTCGAGTCCGTGGTGCTCGACCTCTTCGGCCACACCGGCCACGTCGAGGTGGTCAGCCGCTTTGAATCACGCCTCGGCTGACGCCTCGTCGCATCGCCTGCCGTCGCCAGCTCGCGAGCTCGCTGGTGGCTCGCTCGTCCCTCGCTCGCCGTGCCGAGGTGCGCTGGCACCACTCCACCTGGGAGCGGTCGAGGCGGCGACGACCAGGGCGTAGCCTGCGCGCATGCACACCGCCGTCACCGAGATGCTCGGCATCGACGTCCCCGTCCTCGCCTTCAGCCATTGCCGCGACGTCGTGGCCGAGGTGTCGAAGGCCGGCGGCCTGGGCGTGCTCGGCGCCGTCGCCCACACCCCCGAGGCCCTCGAGATCGACCTCAAGTGGATCGAGGAGCAGGTCGGCGACCGCCCCTACGGCGTCGACCTCATCATCCCCGCCAAGTACGCCGGCGACGACCAGGGCGGGTTCACCCTCGACGACATCCGCCAGCTCATCCCCGCCGAGCACCGGGCCTTCGTGGACGACATCCTCGCCCGCTACGAGGTCCCCGACCTCCCCGCCGACGACGAGGGCCCCGGCCGCGCCGGGTGGCAGACCAGCGGCGGCGACGCCCCCTTCTCGGCCAACCGGGCCGGGCCGCAACTCGAGATCGCCCTCGCCCACCGCACCGCCCTGGTGGCCAACGCCCTCGGCCCGCCGCCGCCCGAGATGATCGACCAGGTGAAGGGCGCCGGCCGGGTGGTCGCCGCCCTCGCCGGCCGGGGCGTGCACGCCGAGCGCCACGTGGCCGCCGGCGTGGACCTGATCGTGGCCCAGGGCTCGGAGGCGGGCGGCCACACGGGCGAGATCGGCTCGATGGTGCTCATCCCCGAGGTGGTCGACGCGGTGGCGCCCGTCCCGGTGCTCGGCGCCGGCGGCATCGGCCGGGGCCGCCAGATGGCCGCGGCCATGGCCCTCGGCGCCCAGGGCGTCTGGTGCGGCTCGGTGTGGCTGACCACGGCCGAGGCCGAGACCCACCCCGTGGTGAAGGCCAAGATGCTGGCGGCGACGTCGGCCGACACCCTGCGCTCACGCTCGCTCACCGGCAAGCCCGCCCGCATGCTGCGCTCGTCGTGGACCGACGAGTGGGACCGGCCCGACACGCCCGACCCGCTGGGCATGCCCCTCCAACCCATCCTCACCGCGCAGGCGCAGTACCGCATCAACCGCGCCGCCGAACGCCACCCCGGCGCCGAGAAGCTGGCGAACTACTTCGTGGGCCAGGTGGTGGGCACGATGAACGTCTCCAAGACCTCACGCCAGGTGGTGTTCGACATGGTCGACGAGTTCATCGAGGCCGTCGAGGCGCTGGCCGCGCAACTCGAGGACTGAGCCCCTCAGCCCGCCGGCGGCGCCTCGGCGGCGCCGGTCGCATGCTCGCGCACGTAGTTGACGAAGTGGTCGGCGAACGCGTCGACCGCATCCCAGTCCGTGTAGTCGTGGTCCGTGGCGTCATCCGCGTCGAGACCCACCTCACGGGCGAGTCGGCGGGCCACGTGGCGTCGGTACCAGCCGTAGCGGGTGTAGGCGAGGGCACCGGCGAAGAGGCCGACCAGATCCGGCTCCCATCCGGTCTGCTCGGCGAGGCGCTGCACCTGCTCGTGCGCCTGAAGCTCGTGAGGGCGGTCGGCCGTCGCCGAGGCCAGGCTGACCTGGAACAAGGCCGAGGGCCGCGCCTCGAGGCTCCTGCGGTGGTGGCGGACGTACTCCAACAACTCGTGGCTGTGCCGCTCCCGGTGGACGCTGTCGCCGAGGATCACACCGTCGTAGCCGTCCGGGTCGGGGGCGTCCTCGGCGCTGCGCAGCTCAGCACCGACCCCGCCTTCGTGGATCCGGGCGGCGATGCGGCCGGCGATCTCGGTGGTGTGGCCCTCGTCGCTGTGGAAGACCACCAAGGTCCGGAGTTCGGTCATCAGCGCTGCCTCCTCTGCGGACACCGTCGGAGCGCCGGCTCCGGCTGCTCTCTCCGCTCATCGTGCGCCGGACCGAGAGGACCGGGAAGGGCCTTCGGTCACCTGCACGGCGGCGGGGCGGAGGCCGACGACGGCGCGCGGCGAGCGACCACCAGGGTGTCGAGGGCGACGTGCCCGCCGTCGTCGTCTCCTTCGGACGACGGGCGGACCAGGCGGCCGACCACCGTCGCCACCACCGGGACCAGGTCGTCGACCTCGGCGGCGGCGATGGCCGCCACCGTCTCGTCGGCGTCGTAGAGCACGTCGGGGTCCTGCGGGCCGCCGTGGCCCCGCTCGAGGTTGGTGCGGTCGTGGGCCACCACGAGCAGGGTGCCGCCCGGCGCCACACCACCGGCGGCCCGGCGGACGACGTCGAGGCGCTCGACGGTGGGCAGTTGGAGGTAGGAGAGCAGGACGAGGTCCCACGCCTGCGCCTCGACCTCGTGGGTGAGGACGTCGGCCACCACCGTGGTGACGGCGACGCCGTGGTCGGCGGCGAGGCGGTCGGCCTTGGCCATGCCCGCGGCGGAGAAGTCGACCGCGGTGGCGCCCCAGCCCCGCCCCGCCAGCCACACCGCGTTGCGCCCCTCGCCGGCGCCGAGGTCGAGGGCGCGACCGGGCGTCAGGGGCAGCACCTGCTCAGCGACGAAGCGGTTGGGCTCGATGGCCCACACGTAGTCGGCGCCCTCGTAGCGGCGATCCCAGTCGGTGGCGTCCATCGGCCTCCCTCCCTTCGTTCGACCCGGCCTCAGGCCGGGGGTCGGGCCGGCAGGCCGGCGGCGGCCCGCACCGCCTGCTCGGCCACGGTCAGGTCGGCGCCGGTGCGCTTCACGTGCTCGAGGACGGCCTTGGCCAGGCCGACATCGCCCCCCTTGGCGGCGAGCTCGACGAGGTCGGCACCGACGGTCGTCTGCGCCACCGGCGCCGGCCGCAGCGGGGCCAGGTCGGAGAACAGACGCCGAGACAGCTCGTCGACCCGCTCTTCCAGGGCCGCGAGGCGTGCCTCGAGCACCCCTGGGTCCATCCCACCGCCGACGTCGCTCACGCCGGCGACGCTAGTGG
>CAYYDZ010000006.1:17921-32402 GCA_964470715.1 uncultured Microthrixaceae bacterium
GAGCGATCAGGCCAGGGCGGCGAGGAAGCCGTCGGGGTCGTCGAGGCTGATGGACAGCTCGCGGAGCGAGATGGGCCACCCCATCACGTGGGCCCGCCGGCGGGGCTCGACGGGCACGACCACGATGCCGTGGGACGAGCCGTTCACCAGCCACCGGCCGCGCCAGCCGTGCACCCCCCAGCTCCAGACCCTGCCCTCGTAGCGCGCCGGCGGACCGAGCGACGAGCGGGGGATCCGACCTCGGAACATCACGCCGTAGCGCACGGTCAGGTGCTCGTCGTCGACCACCGCGGCGCCGTGGGCGCCTCCCAGTGGCCACGCCATCGCCCGCATGGCCGGGTGCTGGCGGATGGAGAAGGTCCGCGGCGCGCTCACCGCCTCCACGGTAGGCGCCTCGGCTGCGAGGATCGGGGCGTGCGACGCACCCGGGTGGCGCTGCGGTCGGTGACGACGGGACTCACGATCCTGGTGCTCGCCGCGGCCTGTTCGTCGGGCGGCGGCTCGGGTGACGGGGACGCCGGGGGTCCGACCACGACCGCTGCGCCCGCGGGGTTCACGGTCCTCGACCAGAGCGATGGGCAGCTCGAGGTGGCCACCGGCGCGTTCCGGGTCCGGATCTTCCTGGACCCGTTCCGCATGGACGCCGCCGGCGGGGACGGGTCGGCCGCAGTCGAGAACCGGGCCTCGTTCTTCGTCGAGGGCGACGGGCTCTACGTGGTCCGGGGCGGCGAGGAGGTCGGTGTCGAACGGGCGCGGGTCCGCCACCTGGGCGCCGACGCCGTCGAGCTGGGCGTGCGCTTCGCCGACGGCGGGCGCGGCGCCGTCACCCTGACGGCCGAGACGGCGGGCACCGTCGGCGTCGAGCTGCGGGCGCACGACGCCGGTGACGTGACCGCGTGGGGCGAGCGCCTCGACCTGTCGCCACGGGAGCAGATCTACGGGCTCACCGAGCGGATCAACAGCGACCTGATCGACTCCGAGGTCGTGCCCACCGACGAGGGCACGCTGAACCGCGTCGGGGAGGTGGTGACCATGTCGGTCACGCCCACGATCTCGGCCTACGCGCCCTTCTACCAGTCGTCGGCGGGCTACGGGCTGCTGGTCGACGGCACCATGCAGGGCACCTACGACGTCGGCGCCACCGAACCGGACCGCTTGCAGTTCGAGTTCGCCGCCGAGCCCGGCGCCGGCGGCGGGCGCTTCTTCCTGTTCCACGGTCCCGACGGCCCGGCCATCCTCGAGGGGTACACCGCCCTCACCGGCCGGCCGCCGACGGCGCCCGACGTCGTGTTCCGCCACTGGCGGGGACGGGACGAGATCCCGCCGGGCGAGCCCGTCGAGGTGGACGGCGTGGCCATGAACCCGACCGTCGCCGCCGAGATCCAGGAGTACGACGAGCGCGGGCTGTCGTCGCCCGGCGTATACCACTTCGACCGACCGTGGGCCACCGGGCCCGAGGGCTACGGCGCGCTCGCGTTCGACCCCGAGCGCTTCCCCAACGCCGCCGACATGTTGCGGGTGCTGCACGACCGCGGCTGGCACCCGACGGTGTGGATCTCGAACTGGGCCATCGGCGCCCGGGGCGAGGAGGCCCGCCGCCTCGGCTACCTGGCGCCGGGCAGCGACCGGGCCATCGACTTCACGAACCCGGACGCGGCGGCGTGGTTCCGGGACGACCTGCGGGCCTTCCTCGAGGGGCCGGAGGGGCGCTACGTCGACGGGCTCTTCCTCGACCGCAGCGACGAGCCGGACGTGCCCAGCGAGGCGAGCGACGTCTACGCCGACGGCCGCACCGGCGCCGAGGTGCACAACGCCTACCCGGTGCTGTTCCAGCAGAACGTGCGCCAGGTGCTCGACGAAGTGCGGCCGGACGCCGGCTTCGCCATCGCCCGGGCCGCGTACACGGGCACCGCGGGGCTCGTGATGACCTGGGGCGGCGACACCCACAGCCGCGACGGGTTCCAGATCCCCGAGACGCCGGCAACGGGACCGTCCACCGACCTGGGCCTGCGCAGCGTGCTGGTGAGCATCCAGCGGGCCGCCTACCTCGGCCTCGGCCTGTGGGGCTCGGACATCGGCGGCTACAGCGAGTTCGCCGATCGCGAGGTGTTCGCCCGCTGGATCGAGGTGGGCGCGGCCAGCCCGCTGATGCGCTTCCACGGGAAGGGCACGGACCTGCCGTGGGAGATGCCGACCACGCCACGCGACGACACCGCGATGACCGAGATCTACCGCCGCTACACCGACCTTCACGACGGCCTCGCGCCCTACCTGGCCGACCTCGCCGCCGAGGAGCACGAGACCGGCCTCACCCCGGTGCGGCCCCTCGCCTTCGCCTGGCCCGAGGAGCCGGACGCCCTCGACCGCTGGGACGAGTGGCTGCTGGGCGACGACCTGCTGGTGGCGCCGGTCTGGCAGAGCGGCGCCCGGGAACGCGAGGTCTGGTTCCCGCCCGGCCGGTGGGTCGACTGGTGGGACCACGACGTCGTCGTCGAGGGCCCCGCCACCCGCACCGTCGAGGCACCGCTCGACACCCTGCCGCTCTACGCCGCCGAGGGATCCGACCTGCTCGGCTGAGCGCCGGCGCCACCGTCTACGTTGCGCAGCGGAGCGGAGCAGCGGCACCGACAGAGCGGATGCCGAAGGCGTTCCGACGAAGGAGGGACAAAGCAAGCATGCGCCTCGCCACCACCGTGCCCACGGGCGACCCCCGCCGCTCGGGTGCGCTGTTCGCCGAGCTCGAGGCCCTGGGCTACGACACCGCCTTCTCGTTCGAGTCGAAGCACGACCCGTTCCTACCCCTGGCCCTCGCCTCGACCACGACGTCGGCGCTGCGCCTCGGCACCGCGGTGGCCATCGGCTTCGCCCGCAACCCCATGGTGCTGGCCAACGTCGCCTACGACCTCCAGGTGATCACCGAGGGCCGCTTCGTCCTCGGCCTCGGCTCGCAGGTGCGGCCCCACATCGAGCACCGCTTCAGCGAGACGTGGTCGCACCCGGCGGCCCGCATGGCCGAGATGGTCCGGGCCGTCAAGGCCATCTGGGCCACGTGGGAGGGCGAGGGCCCCCTCGACTTCCGGGGCCGCTTCTACGACCACACCCTCATGATCCCGGCCTTCGACCCCGGCCCGAACCCCTTCGGGCCACCGCCCGTGTTCACCGGCGGCTTCGGCCCGAAGATGACCGAGGTGGCCGGCGAGGTCGCCGACGGGTTCATCGTCCACCCCTTCCACACGCCCGGCTCGCTGCGGACCCTCACCCTGCCGGCGCTGGAGCGCGGCCTCGACCGCTCGGGCCGCACCCTCGACGACCTCGAGGTCGTCCTGGTCACCATGGTCGTGACGTGGGACGAGGGCGACGGTGACGGCGAGGCCCGGGCCCGAGCCTCCCTCGCCGACCAGCTCGCCTTCTACGGCTCGACCCCGGCCTACGTCCCGACCCTCGCCGCCCACGGGTGGGAGGGCCTGCACCCCGAGCTGAACCGGCTGTCCAAGGAGGGCCGCTGGTCCGAGATGAGCGCGCTGGTGCCCGACGAGCTGATGGAGGCGGTGGCGGTGGTCGGCCCCCGGCCGACCATCGCGGCGCGCCTCGCCGAACGGGCCGCCGGCGTGGACCTGCCCCGGGCCACGGTCAGCCTGGTCAACAACCGCCACCCCGATCCGGGCCACTTCGGCGACGTCGTCGCCGCCCTGCGGCGCCTCGACCTCGGCTCGGGCCCCGAACCCGTCGCGTCGACCACGCAGGCGTGACCCCCGTGACCCTCGGCTCGGTGCTGGTGCTGGGCAGCGTCAACGTCGACGTCACCGTCGTGCTCGACCACCTGCCCCGCGCCGGCGAGACGGTGAGCGGCGGCGTGCTGCGCCGCGACCACGGCGGCAAGGGCGGGAACCAGGCCGTGGCCGCCGCCCGGGCCGGCGCCGCGGTGCGCTTCGTGGGCGCGGTCGGCCGCGACGCCGACGGCGACGACGTGCTCGCGGTGCTGGCGGGCGAGGGGGTGGGCGTCGACGACGTGACCCGGGCCACGGCGGCGACGGGCACCGCCCTCATCTGCGTGGACGCCGCCGGCGAGAACCAGATCGCGGTGGCGCCCGGCGCCAACCGCCACGCCTCGGCCCACGGCGTCGACCTCGCCGGCGTCGCCGTGGTGGTGGCCCAGCTGGAGGCGCCCCTCGACGCGGTGACCGCGCTGTTCGAGCGCGCCCGCGCCGCCGGCGCCCGCACCGTGTTGAACGCGGCGCCGGTCCACGCCGGCCACGAGGCCGCCGTCCGTGGCTCTCTCGGCCTCGTCGACGTGCTGGTGGTGAACGAGGGCGAGCTCGACGCGCTGCATCCCGGTACCGGCTCCGTGGTCGCGCGGGCCACCGCCCTCGCCGGCGGCGGCGGTGGCGGCGGCGGCGGGAACGACCCCGGCGCGGTGCTGGTCAGCCGCGGCGCCGCCGGCGTGGTGTGGGCGGCGGCGGGCCGTGACCCCGTCGAGGTGGCCGGCCACCGGGTCGACGCCGTCGACACCGTCGGCGCCGGCGACGCCCTCTGCGGCACCCTCGCCGCCGGCCTCGCCCTCGGCCTCGACGACGAGGTGGCGGTGCGCCGGGCCAACGCCGCCGGTGCCCTGGCGGCCACCCGACCTGGGGCCCGCTCGTCCCCCACCGCCGCCGCCATCGATGCCCTCCTGGCCAGGCCGGCCGGATCGGATGCCTCGTGACACCCCCCACCTCCCCGTTCTGGGACCAGGAATCGACCGGTGAGCCGGGAGATCTGGACCCAGAACGATCCGGGAGCGTGTGCGCGGCGAGGAGGGAGCGACGATGCGTGAGCGGCCGGCGGTGATCATCGACTGCGACCCGGGGCACGACGACACCGTCGCCCTGGTGGTCGCCGCCGCCTACACCGACCTCGTGGCGGTGACGACGGTGAGCGGCAACGCCCCACTGGTCGACGTCACCCGCAACGCCCTGGCCGTCACCGAGCTCTTCGCCATCGGCGCGCCCGTCCACGCCGGCAGCCCCCGACCGCTGGTGGCGCCCGCCCGCCACGCGCCCGCGGTCCACGGAGAGACCGGCCTCGGAGGCACGTCGCTGCCGGCGCCGACCCGCACCACCGGCGCGGCCCACGCCGTCGAGGTGCTGATCGAGGCCACCCGGGCGCGGCCGGGCTGCTGGCTGGTCCCGGTCGGCCCCCTCACCAACGTCGCCCTGGCCCTGCGCCTCGACCCCAGCCTGCTCGATCGCATCGCCGGCATCTCCCTGATGGGCGGCGGCGACCGCACCGGCAACGTCACCCCGACCGCCGAGTTCAACGTCTGGGCCGACCCCGAGGCCGCCGCCATCGTGTTCGAGGCCGGGGCGCAGGTCCCGTTGCGCATGGCCGGCCTCGACGTCACCCACCAGGTGCGCATGACCGCGGCCGACGGCGACGCCCTCCGCGCCACGGGCACCGCACGCGGCGCCTTCCTCGCCGACCTGCTCGCCTACTACGGCCGCCACGGACGGGCCGCGACCCCGGGCGCCGCTCCGGGCAGCCCCATGCACGACCCCCTCGCCGTGCTGGCCGTCACCCACCCCCACCTGTTCACCCACACGAGCCGGCCGGTCCACGTCGAGCTGGCCGGCGGGTCCCGGGGCACGACGGTGGTCGACACCCGCGACCACGCCCCCGCCGACGCCGCCACCTGCGACGTGGCCGAGGCCGTCGACGCCGACGCGGTGCGCGCCCTCATCCTCGACACCCTCCTCGCCGCCTGCACCCCCTCCTGACCCGGTGTTCAGGGGACGGGGGTGGGCTGGTTCGGCTGGCGGCCGGCGGCAAGGTAGATGGCGTCGATGACCGCCATGTTGGCGATCGCGTCGTCGACGTCGGTTGGAAAGGGCGTCCCGTCGCGCACGGCGGCCACGAAGGCGCCGAGCTGGTGCGCGTAGGTGGTGCCCGGCCACGGCTTCTCGACGCGCCGCCCCACCGGCGTCTGCACCGCGATCCGCCCGAGCAGCGGGGGCATGAGCGGGTTGCGCACCTTGATGGTCCCCTCGCTCCCCTCGATGCGCAGCCAGATGGCCGCCACCCGCCGCGACCACATGGAGCAGGTGACCGCCCCGGTGGCGCCCGTGGGCCCGTCCGGGAAGGCCAGGGTCGCCCGGGTGGCACGGTCCACGCCGCCCCACCCCTCGTCGCACTCGGCGGAGACGACCGCCGGCTCGCCGGCGCCGGCCGCCGCGGCCATGGTGCGGACCCAGTGGACCGGGTAGCAGCCGGCGTCCATGAGCGCCCCGCCGGCGAGCGGGACCGACCAGCGGATGTCGCCCTTCTTGGGCAGGGGGAAGCAGAAGCTGCCGGCCACGTGACGGAGCTCGCCGATCTCGCCGCTGCGGACGATCTCGATCAGGCGGGCGGCGAGCGGGTGGTAGCGCCAGTGGAACGCCTCCATGAGCACCCGGTCGGTACCGCGGGCCACCTCGGCCACGGCGCGCGCCTCGGCGGCGTTGGCCGTGAAGGGCTTCTCGCAGAGGACGTGCTTGCCCGCCTGGAGAGCGGCCACGGTCCAGTGGCCGTGCAGGCCGTTGGGCAGCGGGTTGTACACCGCGTCGACCTCCGGGTCGGCGAGGAGGTCCTCGTAGGTCTCGTGCACCCGTGGGACCCGGTGGCGGGAGGCGAAGGCCTCGGCCCGCGAGCGGTCACGGGCGGCCACGGCGACGACCTCCGCGTCCGGGGAGGCAGCCGCGGGTTTGACCAAGGCGTTCGGGGCGATTGCCGCGGCGCCCAGGACGCCGAAACGAATGGTGTGCATGGGGTCGAGCATCGCGCCCGGGGGCGGTGGGTGCTCGGGCCCCGCTCCCCGGGGACTGGCCCTGAACACGGATGGCGCTGTCAACGGGCGCCCCGAACTGAGTAGCGTCAGCGCACGTGTCCCCTCGCCCTCGCCTCAACACACGCCAGGTCGGCGCACACGTTCGCCGAGCCTCGCTCACCGCCCTCGTCGCGCTCACGGTGGCCTCCCTCGCCGCCGCGTGCGGTAGCGACGCTGGATCCGCGGGCGACGGGGGCACCAGCACCACCGTCATCTCCCTGCCCAAGGGCACCGTGTCCCGTGTGCTGTGCAAGGAGGAGGCCACCGAGGACCTCGCCGTTCCCACAGGCATCGACGTGCTGGTGACCAACCTGATCCGCCAGGCGTCGCTGACCGAAGCGACGCCCTACGAGGACTACGCACTGCGCTGTGACAACGCCGGGGTGACCACCATGGAGGTGCCGACCGCCTATCGAGACGTCGGCCCCTCGCCCTTGGACCAGCGCCAGGCCGCTGTGCGGGCATCCACCGACTTCGAGGCTCCGGTCGAGACCGCTCCCATCATCACCTTCCTGGCGGCGACGGTGGGCGGCACGCAATTCCCCACCCAGCCCGGGTTCACCGGGTTCATCCAGCAGTCCGCCGACGGCTCGCTCTCCTCGGGCACGCGTGATCCCCGCGACGGCGCGACCATCTCCGAGGACTGCGAGGCCCTCCCGGTTCGTGAGCTCGCCACGGGGGAGTTCACCGGCAAGGCGCAGTTCTTCGTGAACTGCGGAGGCGAGGAGCGAGCCTGGGTGCTCGTGGCCGCCAGTCCCAACAACGGCGACCCCTACTTCGTCCAACTCCTGGCCCAGGCACGCGACGCCGCCGACGCCGAAGCCATCGGCCGAGCCCTCTCCACGATGGCCGTCGACAGCGAGGCACTGGCGGCTTTCACCGCGGGGCTCACACCGGCCGCCCCCGCCGGTTCCGAGCAGCCCGCCACGACCCTCGCACCGGGCGCCACACCGTCTGCGCCTGCCCCGACGGTCACTCCCTGATCGTCCCAGGAGCGAGCGGCGCGGTGACGACCCCGTTGGTGGACCTCGAGCGCTATCCCCTCGACGACCTCGACGGTGCCCGGAGCCTGACGGTGGTCGCCGAGGGACGCCGGGCCCTGTCCGATCGCGGCTTCGCCGCTCTGCCCGGCTTCCTGCACCCCGACGGGGTCACCGCCCTCGTCACGGAGGCCGAGACCCTCGTCCCCCTGGCCCATCGCTCTCGGGTGGTCGGCACCGCCTACCTGGCCCCGCCCGACGACTCCTTTCCGTCGGGTCACCCGCGACGGTCGCTCTGGCCCACTTCGCTCGCAGTCGTGGCCTACGACCAGTTCCCGTCCGGCTCGGGCCTGCGTTCCCTCTACGAGTGGGACCCCCTCCGCGAGCTCATCCGACGCCTGCTCGACGAGCCGGTCCTGCACCGCTACGCCGACCCCCTCGGTGCGCTCAACCTGGCCGTGATGACCGACGGGGACGAGTTGGGCTGGCACTTCGACCAGACCGACTTCGTGGTGTCGATCGCCCTCCAATCGAGCGAGCGGGGCGGACACTTCGAGTGCGCCGAGCTCATCCGAACCGCCCACGACGAGCAGTACGAGCGTGTCGCCGCGGTCATGGACGGCGACCCCGAAGGCCGAGTGCGGGTGGTGGCGATGGAGCCGGGCACCTTGTTGTTGTTCGCCGGTCGACGCTCGCTGCACCGGGTGTCGACCGTCGAGGGCGACCGGGCCCGCCACGTCGCCTTGCTGGGCTACGACACCGCTTCGGGCACCCGCAGCTCCGAGAGCCTGCAACGCGTGCGCTACGGGCGGGTCGCGTGAGCGAGATCGACGTGGGCGAGAGCTTCGTGGGCTCGGGCGCCGAGGCCGCCCACGTCAACACCGTGCTGGGCGACCGCGAGGGCCCCGTGGGGACGGCCTGGGCGACGGCCCTGGCCACGCCGTCGGCGGGTCACGCCCCCTTCGTCGCCGTCCTGCGTCCAGGGCTTCCCACCAAGCCCCTCACCCTGTTCGTGAACAAGGCTGCGATCGCGTCCGGCGAGCACGGCCGCCTCACGTGGGGTGCCGCCCAGGCCGGCGTCGCCGCCGGGGTGGCGGACGCCGCGGTGGAACTGGCGCTCGATGACGCCGAGGCCGACCGCGTGCTCCTCATCGCCGCCGTGTGGGTCGACCCGAACGCAGCCGACGCCGACCTGGTCTTCCACAACAACCGGGCCGCCACCTTCCAGGCCCTTCTGGCGGGCCGCGCCCGCCAGCCCCTCCTGGCCGACGTGCTCGAGGCCCGTCACCACCCCGAGAACCCCTTCTTCACCCCGCGCTGACGACGGAGTTCCGGCGCGGAGAGGACGGGAAGGGGCTCGACTCAGCCCCCGACGAGGTAGACAGCGCTCATGCCCGCCGCCGCGGCCGCGACGCCCACGACCACCGAGGCGCCCACGTTGACGGCCGCCTGACGCCACTCCACCTCCGCCAGGAGACGGACCGTCTCCCACGAGAAGGTGGAGAAGGTGGTGAAGGCACCGCACAGTCCGGTGGCCAGCCAGAGCCGGGGGGCGCCCGAGAACCCGTGACGGACGGCCATCGCGGAGATGACCCCGAGCACGAACGACCCGCTGATGTTGACCACGAACGTCCCCCAGGGGAACGAGCCGACGCTGCGGTCCTGGACGAATCCGTCCAACAGATAGCGGGCGGGTGCACCGATCGATCCGGCCAGGGCGATGCCCACCACGGCGACGACGCTCATCCAGGCCGCTCCGCCACCGGCACCAGCCGACCTCCGGCGATGCCGAGCGCACTGGCGCCGATGCCCACCACGATGCTGGCCGTCACGTAGGAGACCGCGGTGGCGAGGTCGCCGTGGTCGATGAGCCGACTCGTCTCGACCGCGAAGGTCGAGAAGGTGGTGAAGGCCCCGAGGAACCCCGTGGCCACGAAGGGCCGCAGGTAGCGCGAGGCCGGGAAGCGGCGCAGCACGACCACGAGGACGAAGCCCAAGGCCAGAGACCCGGCCACGTTGGTCCAGAGCGTGGCCCAGGGGAACCCACCTTCTCCCGATCCCACCAGTTCGGCCACCGCGTATCGGGCGGGGGCGCCCAGCGCGCCACCGAGAGCGATGGCAGCCAGCACCGCCGGGTCCGCACGGTGTGGCGGCGGTGCGTCGGCGGCCCGCGGGATGTGGGTCGACGCGGGCTCACCTGGGTCGCGCGGGCCGAGATCCGGGTCGATGGGGAGGTGCTCGTGTCCCCGGCGCGCTGGGTCTCCGTGATCCACCGCGCCCATGGTGGCACCTGTCTGGCGGGACGCCGATCTTCGGAAACTCTCAAGGTCCGGTGCCACCATGCAGTGGTGCGCGTGCTGCTGGTGGACGACGACCCGGGGATCCTGCTCTCGGTGCGGCGTGCCCTCGAGTTCGAGGGGTACACCGTGCCCACCGCCAGCGACGGCGTGGCCGCCCTCGCCGCCATCGCCGCCGACCGGCCCGACGTCGTGGTGCTGGACGTCACCATGCCCCGCCTCGACGGCCTCTCGGTGTGCCGTGACCTTCGGGCCCGCGGCGACAAGACCCCGGTGCTCGTGCTCACCGCCCGCCACGCCGTGGCCGACCGCGTGGCGGGCCTCGACGCCGGCGCCGACGACTACCTGGTCAAGCCCTTCGCCCTCGAAGAGCTGCTGGCGCGGGTCAGGGCCCTGCTGCGCCGCCACGGCGTGGAGGCGGCGGTCGACGAGCAGTTGGTCCTCGCCGACCTGCACATGGACGTCGGCGCGCACCAGGTCCGACGCGACGGCCACCCCATCGAGCTCACGCGCACCGAATGGTCCCTGCTCGAGCTGCTGCTGCGCAACGCCGGCCAGGTGCTCACCCGAGAGGTGATCTCCGACCGGGTGTGGGGCTACGACTTCGGCACCGCCGGCTCGCTCGACGTCTACATCGGCTACCTGCGCCGCAAGACAGAGGAGAACGGCGGCGCCCGCCTCATCCAGACCGTGCGGGGCGTGGGCTTCGTGGCCCGCGAACAGCCCGAGTGACGCTCCGGGTTCGCTTGGCGGTCGTCGTCGCCGGCGCGGTTGCCGCCGCCGTCCTCGTCGCCTTGGGGGTCGCCTTCCTCTTCACCCACCACCGCCTGAGGGCCGAGGTCGACGACGCCCTCGAGGACCGGGCGGCCTCGCTGGCCGAGCTGCCGACGGTCGCCGAGTTCGTGCATCGTCCCTCGCCCGTGGTGGGCAGCGCCCGCGGGCGATCCGTGCGCGACGTCCAGGGCGTCCGCCTGGCGCTGATCCAGGACCTCAGCATCCAGCTCATCGGCGAGAACGGGCGGATGACCAGCCTCGCCGGCACCGAGGTCGACGTGCGGGCACGTGACCTCGACGCCGCGGCCGCCGGCGAAGGGGCGTTCGTGCGCAACGCCCGCGTCGACGGCGTCCACTACCGGGTCGCGACACAGGCGGTCCCGGGCGGCGGGGCCGTGCAGGTGGCCCGGTCCGTGACGGAGACCGACCGGACCCTCCGCGCCCTCGCCGTGGTGCTGGCGACGACGGCGGCGGTCGGCGTCCTGGGCGCCGCACTGCTCGGCCTCCTCGTCGCCAAACGGGCACTGCGGCCCATCGACCGGTTGAGCGAGGCCGCGGAACGAGTGGCCCGGGACCAGGATCTGACCGCACCCGTGCCGGTGCCGCCCACCCACGACGAGGTGGGCCGCCTGGCCCAGAGCCTCAACACGATGCTCGCGGCCCTCGCCACGTCCCGCGCCCAGCAACAGCGCCTGGTGACCGACGCCAGCCACGAGCTGCGCACGCCGCTGACCTCCCTGCGCACCACCATCGAGCTGCTGCGCCGCGCGGACCGGTCTCCCGACGGCACCGCCCCCGCCAACCCCCTGCCGCCCGAGCAGCGCCGCGAGCTCTACGACCATGCCCTCGACGAGCTCGGCGAGCTGACCCACCTGTCCAGCGAGCTCGTCGACCTCGCCACCGACGTGCGCAGCCGCCCCGAGGAGCGCCGTCCGGTGATCCTCGCCGAAGTGGCTGCCGCGGTGGCCGCCCGAGCCCGCCTCCGTACGGGCCAGGTGATCGACGTGACGAGCGACGCCAGCAGCATCGTGGGCGACCCCGCGGCCATCGAGCGGGCCGTCGCCAACCTGGTGGACAACGCCTGCAAGTGGAACCCGGTGGGGACACCCATCGAGCTGACCGTGGCCGCCGAGACGGTCACGGTGCGCGACCACGGGCCCGGGGTCCCTGCCGACGAGCGCCGGCGCGTCTTCGAGCGCTTCGCCCGCGGCCGCGACACCCAGTCGGTGCCGGGCTCCGGGCTGGGCCTGGCCATCGTCGCCCAGGTGGCCGCCGACCACGGCGGCCGTGCCTGGATCGACGACCCGACCGACGGCGGTCCCGGCACGGCCGCCCACCTCGAGTTCTCACGCGATTCTCAACCGACGTGAGGAACGCCGTTCAGACTCCGCGTCGACACTGCAGAGGTGGCCGACCCGGCCATGGACCATCCACCACCTCGAACGAGGAGCACCCACCATGTCCACACCCACCGCCCGCCGAGCCAAGCGGGCCGGCCTGCTCGCCACCCTCGCCGTGAGCACGGTCGCCGTCGTCGCCGCCCTGTTCGCCGCCCCGGCCGGCGCCGAGCCCGGCGCGGGCGCCGGGCACGCCGGCCGCCCACGCCTGACCGCCGAACAGCGCCAGTGCCTGCAGGACCAGGGCATCGAACGCCCCGCCCGCGGCGAACGCCCCACCGACGAGCAGATCCAAGCCTTCCGCGACGCCGCCGAGACGTGCGGCATCGACCTCCCCGCCCGCCCGCGCCCGGTCCGCCGCTTCCTCCGGAACCTGACCGCCGAACAGCGCCAGTGCCTGCAGGACCAGGGCATCGAACGCCCCGCCCGCGGCGAACGCCCCACCGACGAGCAGATCCAAGCCTTCCGCGACGCCGCCGAGGCGTGCGGCATCGACCTCCCCGCCCGCGTCGGCGCCGAGCCCACCGAGTAGCCCAGCGGCCCCACCCGGGCCGGGCGCCCGCTTCGCCGCGGCAGCGGCGGGCGGGTGCCCGGGGCGCGTCCCGGTCGGCTCGCTATCGTTGGCGCGTGGGCACGGGCACAGCGACGGGGAGCTCTGGCACCCGAGCCCAGCGCAGGATGCTGGTGGGGCTGCTCGCCGCCGCCGCCCTGGCCACCACCGTGGCGGTGGCCCGGCGCTCCCCCGGGCCCGACACGCCGCCGGCCTCGACACCGGCCTCGGTGCACTTCGCGGTGGTCGGCGACATGGGGTCGGACAACTCCCACGAGGCTGCGGTCGCCGCGATGGTGGCGGCCGACGACCCCGACTTCGTGGCCACGGTGGGCGACAACGCCTACGGCGCAGCCGGCCAGGACGTCGCGGTCGGCCAGTACTACCACGCGTTCATCGGCGCCTACAGCGGCGCCTACGGCGCCGGTAGCACCACCAACCGCTTCTTCCCCGCCCTCGGCAACCACGACATCAGCGACGGGAGCGGCCTGCCCGGCTACCTGTCCTTCTACACGCTGCCCGGCGCGGGGATCACCTCGCTGCGGCCGTCGGGCAATGAGCGCTACTACGACGTCGTCCAGGGCCCGGTCCACCTGTTCTTCGTCAACAGCGACCCGTCCGAGCCCTCGGGACGCACCTCGGGCTCGGCCCAAGCCACCTGGTTGCGCGAGGGGCTCGCGGCCTCGCCGTCCCCGTGGAACGTCGTCGTGTTCCACCACGCGGCCTTCTCGTCGTCGAGCGGTCACGGCAGCAACGCGGCCCTTCAGTGGCCCTTCGAAGCCTGGGGTGCCGACCTCGTCCTGAACGGCCACGACCACACCTACGAGCGCATCCTCCGCGACGACGACAACGACGGCAGCCCGTTGACCTACGTGGTGAACGGGCTCGGCGGCCAGACGCCCTACGGCTTCACCGCCCCCGTTGCGGGAAGCCAGACGCGCTACAACGCCGACTACGGTGCGCTCTTCATCGACGCCGGCGAGACCTCCCTCACGGGCACCTTCCGCTCGGTGGGCGGCAGCACCGTGGACACCTTCACCCTCACCGCCCCGGCGCGGGCGCACATCGTGGGCACGGTCACCGACGACAGCGGCGCGGTGGCGGGAGCCATGGTGCATGCCGTCGACTACCGGGCCGATCCCGCGGTGCTGCGGGGTGACCTCACCGACCCCGCCGGCCACTACGACATCGAAGTCCCCGCTCCCGACCGCTACGCGCTCAGCGTCCTCGACCCCACGGGTGCGCACGCGTTCGAGTACCACCAGGATCGCACGACCATCGACCCGGGCGACGACGTGGTGGTGGCCGCGGGGTCCACCGTCACCGTCGACGTGACGGTGGGCGGATCGAACCTGGCCCCCGGGAGCATCGCCGGCACGGTCACCGACGCCACGTCGCCGCTCGGCGGCAGGTGGGTGACGGTGGTGACCTCGACGGGGGTGGCCACCCGGGCCGCGGTCACCGACAGCTCGGGCCACTACACCGTCGCCGACCTGGCCCCGGGGAACTACAAGCTGATCGTGGTGGATCCGACCGGCGAACACCGCTGGGAGTGGTACGACGGCGCCACCGGGTGGGGCGACGCCTCCGTGGTCACCGTCCCCGCCGGGGCCACCGTCCAAGCGGACGCGGTGCTGGACCCCGC
>CAYYDZ010000006.1:32502-40579 GCA_964470715.1 uncultured Microthrixaceae bacterium
TGGTCACCGTCCCCGCCGGGGCCACCGTCCAAGCGGACGCGGTGCTGGACCCCGCCCCCTGACGGGCCACCCCCGCCGACCTGACGGGCCCACCCACTGCGAGATGGAGCGGCGCGACCGCCTCAGCCGACCTCGGGAAGCGACCGGGCGGTCAGGAACATGCGAAAGCCGGTGAAGACGCCGAAGTCGAACTGCAGGCGCGTCCACGCGGAGAGGTCGAGCCCGGCAGGCGTGCGTACCCGGTGTCGACTGGTGATCCAGTCGATGCCGGTCACCTCGACGGAGAGACCGGGCGCGGCGAGGGTCGGATCCACGATCGCGTCGAAGGTGACCAGGCGCGTTCCGAGCTCGACCGCCAGCCCGACGAGGCGAGCAGCGTCGGCTGAGGGCCCGACGCCGGTGATCCGGGTCTCCGAGTCGGCGTCGAGGATGACCACCGGCATCCCCGGGCCCGCGTCTGCGGCCACCGCCGTGACGATCTCCGACTCGGGGAGCACCCGCTGCTGGCGGACGGTGAGCGTGAACCATCCCGCCCCGTCGTCCCGGTACACCCGACGATCGACGAGGAGTTGGTCGCCGGAACGAAAGAGGCGCTCGTCGTCGACGAGGCTCCTGCTCCTGCGGTAGGTCGTGTGGGCCAACTGGATCACCGACGGGTCGTGCAACGACCGCGACGACCGACCGATGAGCGCGGCGGGTTCGAGCGGCGGCAGGCCCTGGCCCTCCGAGCGCACCTCGACGCCCGCGATGCGAAGGTCGCGATCGACGTCGAGGACGAGGACCCTGCTCGAGGGGTCGGCGGCCAGCGACTCGGCGGACACCTCCTCGTCGCCCCCCACCGGGCGCAACGGGTTGTCCCCGCCGGTGACATAGGTCTCGACGTCGCCACGCGAAGCGTCGTCACGCGCCTCACGGAGCCGTTCGATCTGGGTGTTCCAGGTCGTCAGCCATGGCTCTCCGAGCGCCACGACCTCGGCGTCGCGGGCCTCGAGGGTGGCGATGACGACGCTCAGCTCAGGCGGGCTGAGGAGATGCAGGCTCGAGTCGGTTGGCGTCAACACGGTGTTGACGAACACCTCGGCCTCGAACGCCGCGGCCAGGGCGAGCAGCTCGGGGAACTCGTGCCAGTTCTCGACCATCAGGCAGTGCGCGAAGAACAGTCGCCGCCCCTTCGCCTCGACCGCATCGCGGAGGCGCACGAGGTTCTCCATCAGCGTGTCCCAACTGGCGCCGATGCGGATCGCTTCGTACGTCGAGGCGGAGGCACCGTCCACCGAGACGACGAGGTTCATCGCCAGCCGGTCGACCAGCTTCTCGACCCGTGGCGTCCACACCGTCGCGTTGGTGGTGACCGTCACCTCTGCGTTCGGCGCCAACTCCGTGAGCATGGCCATGACCCGAAGCGGCTCATGGCCGAGAAACGGCTCACCCCCCAGCAGATGCACCTCATCGACCTCGGGGAGCACCTCGGCGAGATCGTCGAAGAACGCTTCGCCGTAGACGGTGGGCAGCGGGGCGCGACCCTCGCGCAGCGTACGGATCGACGATGAGAAGTCGCCGTTGCACATGGTGCACTGGAGGTTGCACGAGTTCGACAACGCCATCTCGAGCTGCGACGGCCCTGCGCCCGGCTCCGGCATGGTGCAGCGATCGAAGTTCCGCGCGTAGGCGAACTCAGCGCTGGCATTGCCGATGGCCCAGTCGCAATAGCTGCAACCGACGGAGAAGTCACCCTCCGCGATCGCCGCCCGCTGACGCTCGGCGGGCTTGCCGTGCCAGATGTCCAACAGCGACTCCCGGGCGACGTTGCCGAGGACCAGGTCGCTCTGGCAACACGCCCGGGCGTCGCCGAACTGGTCGAGGTGGAGTGAGGCGAACGGCGCCCGGCAGGCCGGCGCGCGAGCGCCGGCCGGATCGGGCGGACGGCCCTTCGTGTGGATCTCGACGGGTTGACCGATCATCTCCGACACGTGATCACCTACCTGTGCCCTTCACACCCGCAACCACGTCAGCCCGCGTTCAGCACAGCAGAACGCCGCTCGAGGACATCGGTCACGGCGGCGAGCGTACCGCGTAGGGTCGCACGGCTCGATGGGTCACCCCGACCCCGAAGGGGACGCCACACCGCGATGGGTACGCTTGCGCGGTGAGCAGCACGGGAACGGAGACGGCCGGTCGAACGGTCAACTGCCACGCGCCGTTCGCATCGCTCCACCTCGATCAGCAGGGCTTCGCGCGGGTCTGCGCCATGTACAACGCCCAGGCGCTCGGCAACGTCGCCACCAGCACCCTGCGCGAGCTGTGGCACGGCCCCGTCGCCCAGGACCTGCGCCGCCGGTTCCGCGACGGCGAATGGGGTGTCGGCTGCCATGTGTGCTCGTGGCAGGCCGACACGGGGTCCAGCGAGCAGGCCTTCGCCCGCATCTACGACGAGCTGCCGCTCCCCGACGGCGAACCGGAGTGGCCCGTCCATCTCGAGCTCGCACTGAGCAACCGGTGCAACCTGCAATGCATCATGTGCAGTGGGGCGCAATCGTCGTCCATACGGCGACACCGCGAGCACTTCCCCGCGCTTGCCGGTGCGTACCCCGACCGGTTCTTCGACGAGCTGGTCGAGGTGCTGCCGCACCTCCGCGAAGTCAAGTTCCTGGGCGGCGAGCCCTTCCTCATCCACGAGCACCACCGGGTGTTCGAGCTCATGATCGCCGGCGGCCTCGAGACACCGATCCACGTGACCACCAACGGGACCATCTGGAACAGTCGTGTGGAGCGGGTCCTCGAGCACCTGCCGACGTCGCTGGCCGTGTCGATGGACGGGATTCGGCCCGAAACGGTCGCGAAGGTGCGCGAGGGCGCCGAGCTGTCGCGCATCCTCACCAACCTCGACCGCTTCCAGCGGTACACCCGGGAACGCGGCACCTACCTGGCCGTGACGTACTGCCTGCTCACCGAGAACTGGGAGGAGTTCGGCGACTTCCTGGCCTTCGCCGACGAACGGGACCTCGACGTGTTCGTGAACACGGTCACCACGCCGGCCACGCTGAGCCTCTACCGGCTCCCCCGGCCCCAGTTGGCCGAGGTGGTGGCCCGCCTCGAGGACCAGGACGACTGGGCCCAGCGCCACCTGCGTCGGAACCGGGGGGTGTGGGACGACCAGCTCAGCCGCATGCGCTCACAGCTCCGCGCCAAGGACGGCGGGGAGCCGGTCTGGATGCGCCCGGCCCACGAGCAGTTCCCCGAGGTGGACGTGACCATCCGTGGTGCCGGCACCGCTGCGGTCGATGACGACCAGGAGGCCCTGGCGGCCTGGGCCGAGGGCGGACCCGTGGCCACGATCGAGATGGACGCGCACGATCAGGTGATCCGAGCCGACCCCCCCGGCGCGAACTTCCTGCACCTGCCCACCGACGTGACCGGACGCGCCTTCACCGACCTCGCGGTGCTGCTGGTCTCGTTCTACGGCCGGCCGGCAGGGTACGAGACGGTCCAGACGTCACCGGACCTCCTCGATCGGATCGCCACCTACGAGACCCAGGAGGCGACGACCACCGTTCGCCTGCGCACCCGCCCGATCGTGGTCGGTGACGGCGAGCCCGGCGTGCGGGTGACGGCCGCCGTCCGCCGGGAGCCGAGCGGCGACGACTGAGCGCCGCCACGGTCGGGATGGCCGCGGGACGCGGGCGGGCCGGTCAGCGCGCTGCGAACCGATGTCGTAGCCGGTCCCACCAACCGTCGCCGCGCCCGGGCACGCCTGCGCCTGCGGCCTCCGGGTCTGCCCCGGCGGCATCCGAATCCGTCTCTGCCTCCCCGTGGCCCTCCTCGGCACCGGGTGAGGGGCCCACCGGCGGCGCCACCGCCATGGCCGATTCGGCCTGCCGGCGTGCGGCGTCGGCCCGTTCGCGCTCACCGGGGGGCTCGGGTTGGCGGGGCACGTAGCCTTCCGCGAGGTGCTTCGGAACGGGCACGTCGTTCGGGTCACAGATGGCGGCGATCGCCACCGGGTCCGCCTCGAGCACCGTCTCCTCGTACTCCTCGATGATCGGGTACCGGGCCGGCATCCCGTGGCTGGCGATCGAGTGCGGGTGGACATCGATGAAGAAGTCGCGGTCGATGCGGTACACCCGCCGACGAGTGACGCCATCGGCGACGACGTGGATCAAGTCGGCACCCCTCGGCGCGACGGCGGTGGCGATGGCCTCACGGGTCTCGCTCGTACGGTTCGGGGTCGAGCCGTGCACCGTCTTGGTGTCGTACACCAGTGCCTCGCCCGCCTGCATGCTCAGGGGCTGCAGGAACCGCTCGAGGTACTCCTCGTAGGGGCGGATCCAGTCCGGGGTGCCGGTGCCGCTGAACGCGCTGAAGACCCGATGGCTGCCGGGCACGATCCACAGGGTGCCGTTGTCGTGGTCGGGACTGGTGTCGACCAGCGGCACCCACATCGTGAACGCCCGCTGGTGGCGCTCGTCGAGGTAGGTCCGGTCGTCGTGGAGGAACATGCCCGAGACGGGCCCGGGGTGCTTGGCCACGAAGGTGGAGAACACCGGTTCGTGGTCCGTGAAGACCTCGGGGACGTGGCGCGCCCAGACCGGCGCCAGCAGATCGGCGACCAGCCGCATCGCCGTCCGGTCCTCGGCCATGTAGTCGAACTCCATGATCCCCCGGGCGTCGGGATCGGCGACCATCGCCCGGTAGGCCGAGCGGATCTCGGCCACCTCGTCCGCGGACAACAGGGGCAGGACGGCGAACCCCTCGTCACGCAGCCGGCGGTCGGCGGCGGGGTCGCTGAGCACCGGAGCGTCGGGTGCGTCCATGGCGGACCAGCGTGGGTCACGCGCCTTCGAAGGGGCAAGTTCGGGCGTGGGCCGGGACCCGACGGGCAGGTTCCGATACCATTCACCCACCATGTCCTGGAAGCCAGGCAGGCCCGCGCGCCTCTCGACACCAAGGCGGCACCGCTGCTCATGACCACCCCCGCGATCTCCACGTTCGTCGTCCGCTACCCATCGGGGTGGATGGTCGGCGAGGGCGACCAGCGTCAGTCCCGACCCATCGAGTTGGACGAGATCATCGAGCAATTCGTCGGTTCGGCCGACACCCCGGTCGATGTCGGCGTCGTCGCCCATTCACCGTGGTCATGGGTGGCCCCCCAACCCGCCTTCGTCTCCCGGGTCACCGACCGCGGGCTCTACGTCGAGGGCGGCGGCGAGTCCGCGGTTCTCGGCGCCCTCGACCTGCGCCTGCTCGACGCGGTCGTCGACGCGGTGCAGCTCTCCGAGGTGGTCGCTCGAGTGCGGGACGACCTGGGCGACGAGGCGCCGTCCACCGAGGAGGTGCTCCGGCGGCTGCGGCGCCTGACCGACCTGCAGCGTCTCCGCCTCACCTATGAGGATCCCAACGCGTTCGTCCCCCCCGACACCCCCGACACCCCCGCCGACGCCGGCCGTGAAGGCCCCGCCGAGGTGACGGCCGAGGTGACCGCCGAGGTGACCGAGCCCCCCGTCGCGCCCGCCCCGCGCCCGTTGTGGAAGCGCGCCGCCAAGAAGGCCAAGCGCGAGGTGAGTGTCCGCCAGTTCCCGGGCCGCGACCAGCTCCGCGACGCCTACCGATCGGTGCGCCCGCTGCCGGCGCAAGCGGTCGACGCGCCCGAGCCGACCCTCGCCGCCACAGATGGCGTCTCCCCGGAGACCGCAGCCCACACGGACGGCGCCGCCTCGCCCACCGTGTCCGCCACCGCGGCAGCGCCCGCAGCCGAGACGGTCGAGGTCGCGGCGGGCCACCGCCGCAAGCCGACCGAGGACTGGCCCGAGCCGGGCGCCCCCCGGGTCGACCCCGCCATCCGCTACATCGACGACCCTCGGGTCGGCGAGCCCGTCCCCGGCGCCGTGCCCGTCTATGCCGTGTTCCAGGCCGAGATCGGGCCGCCGCTGTCGCTGGCCATGTTGACGGCTGCGGCCCGCCACTACGACGGCGGGACCCTCAACGAGCACTTCGAGATCCGCCGCCAAGAGGACGTGGCCTCGTTCCTCGAGGACCTGGCCCACCGCGAGGGCCCGGCCATCATGTTGTGCTCCAACTACGTGTGGTCGGCCGAGGCCAACCTGGAGGCCGCTCGTCGGGCCAAGGCCATCAACCCCGACCTCCTCGTCATCCACGGCGGCCCGAGCACCCCGAAGTACGAAGGTGACGCAAGGGAGTACTTCGCCGAGCACCCGGACATCGTGCACGTGACCGTTCGAGCCGAGGGCGAGCTCGCCCTGTGCGAGGTGCTCGAGGCGCTCGGGCGTGACCTCCCGGCCTGGGATCTGGGCGCACTGGCCGGCGTCCGCGGCATCAGCTACCGCGATCCCGAGACCGGCGACATGGTGCGGACCGACGACCGGGAGCGCAACGCCACCCTCGACGACATCCCGTCGCCCTACCTGACGGGCGAGTTCGACCACCTCCACCCCACGGTCTGGAACCAGGCGTACGTGATCTTCGAGACCAACCGGGGCTGCCCCTACGGCTGCACCTTCTGCGACTGGGGCTCGTCCACCTTGTCCCGTATCCGGAAGTTCTCCCTCGACCGGGTGGCCCAGGAGATGGAGTGGGCGGCCGTGCGCAAGCTCCCGTCGTGGGTCGTGGCCGACGCCAACCTGGGCATCATGTCCAGGGACGTCGACGTCGTGGACTTCATGGCCAAGCAACGCGAGAAGCACGGCGCGCCGGTGATCCTCGGGTTCAACGTGGCGAAGAACACCACGAAGCACCTGACCGCGATCGTCGAGCGACTGGTGGAGGTCGGGATCGCCCCTCACGTGTCGCTGGCCCTGCAGACCCGCGACGAGGAGACCCTCGACGCCGTCCACCGCCAGAACATCAGCACCGACCACTACGTGGCCATGGCCGCCTCGTTCCGCCGCAACGGCCTGCCGCTGCAGGCCGACCTCATGCTGGGCCTGCCGGGGCAGACCCCGGCGTCCATCCGCGGCGACCTCCAGTTCCTGCTCGAGCACGAGGTCCCCCTGCGCATCTGGATCACCCAGCTCCTGCCCAACTCGCCCATGAACGACCCCGAGTACCGCGAGCAGTGGGCCATCCGGGCCGACGAGAACGGCGTGGTGATGGAGACCGCCAGCTTCTCGGCCGAGGACCGGGTCGCCATGATGCGCCTGCGCTACGCCCACACGGTGTTCGAGCGCTTCGGCCTGCTGCGCCACATCATGCGCTACGCGTGGTGGGACCACGGCATCGCCGCCACCGAGATCATGCAGCGTGCCATCGACCGCACCCAGGAGGACCCCGAGAGCTACCCGCTGCTCAACTGGGTCCTGCGCTTCTTCGACTTCTACCCGCTCCCCCCGGTGGGCTGGTCGTCGTTCTACGCCGAGGTACGCCGCTTCCTCGAGGCCGAGTTCTCGCTGGGCTCGTCGCCCGAGCTCGAAACGGTGATCACCCTGCAGCAGTTCTTGATGCCCGACTACGGCCGCCAGCTCCCCGAGCAGATCGAGCTCGATCACGACTACGTGGGCTACTACCAGGACGCCACCAAGGGCCTGTGGATCGATGGCCACGCCACCGGGGCGCCCCAGCCGCTCTCGGCGTACGGGCCGCGGACCTTCACCGTCTACGGCGACCCCATGCACCGCAACAGCACCCAGATGCGCCTGTCGAGCGATCCCCGCAACGAGACGATGACCGATGAGTTCTGGATGTCCGGTCATTTCGAGCTCGACTCGCCGCTCGTCATGAACTACGCCGAGGTGGCCGCCGACGGCGGTTTCGTCGGGCTCCTCGAGCAGGTGCCCGACGGGGTGGACCTCACCGCCGAGGCGCAGGTGCCGCGCCGGAACCCCATCCCGGTGTCCATCGGGACCCGGCAGGGGTCGCTCGACGGCGTCGACACGTTCGACGAGGACTGACCCGGCCGACCACCCACGAACCGGCCTGGACGCGACAGCGCCGCCTGGTTTCCTCCCCGAGAGGGAGGGCCAGGCGGCGCCGTTCGTTCAGTCGACGGGTCGCGTCATCGCGGCGACCCGTTGGGTCAGCCGGTCAGACGCTGGCCAGCTCGGCTTCGCGGGCCTTGCAGTCGTCG
>CAYYDZ010000006.1:40679-47807 GCA_964470715.1 uncultured Microthrixaceae bacterium
TGGGTCAGCCGGTCAGACGCTGGCCAGCTCGGCTTCGCGGGCCTTGCAGTCGTCGCAGAGCAGGGTGACGTTGCCCGACCAACGACCCGGGGTGCCTTCCATGCCCTCGGTGGTGCCACAGCGGTGGCACCATGCCCGCCCGGGGTTGAGCGCCCCGTGCCGCTCGGGCTCGTGGTCGACGGCGCGGCCTTCGGCCACCAGCTCGTCGAGCAGCTCGTCGGTGAGGAAGGTGGGCTCGAAGTCGACCGGCCCGATCTTCTGTGCCACCGGCGGCGGCTCCTGCAGCGTGAAGGGGTTGTTCTCGACCCAGAAGGACTCGTCGATCTCGTAGGCGTCGACGTTGCCCTCACCGTCGCCGAACACATGGATGTGCTGGGCATCGGAGGGGATCAGGTCCATGATGGCCACCAGGCGGGGCGTCTCGGTCCGGTTCGGGTACGAGAAGTGCATCACCGCGTGGTTGAACACGATCGCCTCGCCCGCCTTGAGCGGCACGGGGATGGCGTGGCGGTCGATGACCCGCTTCTCGACGTCCTGGAACGCGGTCGGGAACGAGTGGATGCCGCGCATGGTGGGCACCCAGTCGTGGCTGCCCGGCGCGCACCAGAGCTGGCCGTTCGCCTCGTCGATGTCCTCCAGCGCACACCACACCTCGCACGAACGGGCCTTGGTCTCGTCCACGAGGGTGAGGTCCTGGTGGATGCCGAAGCCGCTCATGCCCCCGGGCCACTTCGTGAGGTAGTTGGCCGGCAGGTAGCGCTGGTCGTCGAACACCTCGTCGAGGTGGGGGGTGAACACACGGCGGACGTTGTCGTCGACGGCCTGCTTGTAGTCGTCGTCGTAGGTGTGGAAGGTCGAGATGCACGCACGCCCAGGGTCACCGGGGGCGACACCGAGTTCGTTGAAGTAGACGTTGCGAAGGTCGGCCACCTCGTCCGCGTTCAGGAACGGGATGACCACGAAGCCATCTCGCTCGAAATCCGCCTGGATCTGAGGGTCGTTGAACGTCGCCCGCATGGGTGTCCTCCGTGGTCGGCCACACTGCCCGTATTGTTGGGAAGGGAGCATAGCGTGCCACCCCGTGGAGGGGAAGCCCCGGGTTCGTCGGCGAGCCCATCGATGGAGCAGGTGGACGACCGGAGCCACCTAGGGCCGACCGGAGGCCATGTCCTAGGGTGAGCGCCGTGGATCCGACCCGTTCAACGCTGACCGGCCATGACCGCACCGCGATCGACCGCTCCCGCCACACCGCCTCGCTGCTCCAGACCTTCACGATGCGCGAGTTCAAGGTGCGCTACCGGGGCAGCTTCCTCGACCTCGGTTGGTCACTGCTCACCCCCCTCGTCCTGCTCGCGGTCTACGGCGTCATCCTCACCCAGGTCTTCAACGCGACCGCCGAGTGCGGCCCGTACCTGTCGTCGGCGTGGACCGGCCTCGTCATCTGGACGTTCTTCTCCACGGCGTTCGGGAACGCCTCGATGAGCCTCATCTACTCCGGCGAGATGCTCACGAAGGTCTACTTCCCCCGCGAGACCGTTCCGCTGGCGCAGGTGGGCGTCTCCCTCATCGACCTGGCCATCGGCCTCGGCACGCTCGTGCTCATCATGGCGACCCAGCACTACCTCGGCCTCGGGGTCGACACCACCGACCCCAACGGTGGCATCAGCGTGACCTACCACGTCATCGCCGTGGTGCCGGCACTTGCGGTCACGTTGGTCTGGACCGCCGCGGCCTGCGTCTTCGGAGCGATCCTCACCACCTTCCTCCGGGACGTGGGCCACTTCATCAACCTGTTCCTCCGGGCCGGCTTCTTCGCCACGCCGGTGATGTACGACGCCTCGATCTACCCGGCCGGCCTCCGGTGGCTGGCCATCGTCAACCCGATCGCCGTGACGATCGAGGCCATGCGCGCCGCCCTGTTCTGCCACGTGTGGCCCAACGGGGCCCTCATCGCCGCGCAGTTCCTGGCGGGATCGATCGCCCTGGGGCTGTCCGTGCTCTACATGCGCCGGGTGGAGGACCGTCTCGTCGATGTCCTCTGATCGCTACAGCGTCGGGCCCCACCCCGCGGCCGAATCGGAACCACTCGAGCCCGGGGCCATCTCGGTGCGGGGGGTCACCAAGGTCTACGACCGTGCCCTTCAGCTCAGCCCCCGCGTCCTCTCACCGTGGTACGAGCTGAAGAACCCGCAGCAACCGGTCCGTGCACTCGACGGCATCGACCTCGAGATCGCTCCGGGTGAGGCGCTCGGCATCATCGGCGAGAACGGCGCCGGCAAGTCCACCCTCCTCAAGCTGCTGGCGGGGGTGACCGCGCCGACGTCGGGATCAGCCCGGGTCGGCGGTCGCCTGGTCTCGATGATCGAGCTCGGCCTCGGGTTCGAGCCGGAGCTCACCGGCGCGGAGAACCTGCGCATCAGCGCCGGGATCCTGGGGCTCACGCCGGCCGAGACGCGGGAGCTGACACCGACGATCGTCGAGTTCGCCGACCTGGCCGACGCCATGGACCAACCGCTGAAGCGCTACTCGTCGGGCATGCAGGCCCGGTTGGGCTTCTCCATCGCCACCCATGTGCCCGCCGACATCCTGCTCGTCGACGAGGTGCTCGCGGTCGGCGACCTCGAGTTCCAGATCCAGTGCATCGACCTCATCGTCAACCGGCTCAAGAAGGGCACCACCCTGGTCTTCGTGACCCACGAGATGTGGACGGTCGACGCGGTGTGCTCACGCGCCATCACCATCAACTCCGGGCGGGTGGTCGACGACGGACCGACGAGCGACGTGATCCACCGCTACCTGTACCCGTTCCCCGGCAACCTGCGGCAGTCCGAGCGGCCCCGAGCCCGTCTCCAGTCGTTCACGCTGACCCCTGCTGAGCTCGAGCCCGGCGAGGACGTCGAGCTCGAGGCCACCATCGAGGTGGACGACCCCGCACCGGACCTCAGCCTCTCCCTCGAGATGAACTTCGTCACGATCGCGCCGGACCTCGTCATCGGGCGCGGGACGTCCCGTGCGCCCAAGGAAGCGCTGACACCTGGGCGCCACCGGCTCACCGGCAAGATCCGCGACCTGCCCCTCGACAGCGGGCACCAGTCGATCCGCATGGCCCTGATCGATCGGGGTGACCACCGGGTGCTCGACCAGGCCAGCACCGACCTGTGGATCCGCGGGGCGCTGTCGCGCTCTCGCCCGCAGCTCATGGCGCACGTCGAGTGGGCGTGTGAGGAGGTGCCCGAGGTGGCGGAGGAAGAGCGCGCCGCGGTCGCCGCCCGCACCGACCAGGACCTGATCGTCGCCCAGGGCCTCGGCAAGCGCTTCCGAACCCGCTCCACCCGTACCGGCATCCACGACGTGATGCCGCACGAACGCCGTCCGAGGCCCGACGACATCATCGCCCTCGACGATGTCTCCTTCCGGTGCGGGCGGTCGGAATCGATCGGCGTCATCGGTCCCAACGGCGCCGGCAAGTCGACCCTGCTGCGGGTTCTTGCCGGGGTCACCGGGACCACGGCCGGGACGCTGGACATCCACGGTCGGGTGGTCTCGATGCTCGATCTCGGCATCGGGTTCCACAAGGACCTCACCGGCCGCGAGAACCTCTGGATCACCTGCCGCGCCCTCGGGCTCTCGCCGGCTGAGATCAACGAGGTCGAAGGGACCATGATCGACTTCTCCGGCCTCGGCGACACCGTCGAGTCACGGGTCCGCCACTACTCGACCGGCATGCTCGCTCGCCTGGGTCTCGCCCTGGCCCTGCATGCCAAGCCGGACATCTTGTTGATCGACGAGGTGCTCGCGGTCGGCGACGAGGAGTACCGGCGTCGGGCCATCGACCGGGTCGCCGAACTGCGCCAGTCGGGGACGACCATCATGCTCGTGTCGCACGACTGGGAGCTGATCGCCCAGGTGTGCGAACGGGCCATCCACATCGTCGAGGGACGCCTGCACGACGACGGGTCGGCTTCCGACGTCATCCACCGTGCCGGCGGAACCGGCGAGACCGGCGGCGTGCAGCAGTTGACCGGCGCCGTACGGCTCGAGCCCCTCGTCATGCCCCACCGACACGTCGAGTTCGGCGGCGACGTCGCCGTGGCCGGCGCCATCGTGGTGGCCGAGCCTTCACCGCACGTGCGCCTCGAGCTGAACTACCACGTGAAGGGCCCGTTCGATCACCCGGGCACACTGGACCTCGAGGACACCCAGGTGCGTACCGTGTTCCGTCGGGTGGTCGAGCCCGCGCCGAGCCTCCTCGCCAAGCCCGGCCGTTACGACTTCAACGCGATCATCCGCGCCCACCACTTCCGAGGCCAGTTCTACGTCGTGCTCGTCGCCGTCGACGAGCGTGACGGTACGGTGATCTCGCGCAGTTGGACGGCGATCACCGTGGGCGGGCGCGTCACGGAGGAACAGCCGTGGCTCGACCTCAAGGCCCATTGGCGGGTCGCAGATTCCACCGCCGATCCCGAACCTGTCGGCGCCGGCTGAGCCCTAGGCGCTGGTCGCCCGCTTGGCGATCTCGTCGTCGATGAGGCCGCGGACCACCGCCGCCGTCGACGCCACGAAGCCTTCGTCCAACATCTGCTCGTGGCTCTCGGCCACCCGGTGGATCCCCACGCCGCCCTCGGCGATGTCACCCCACCCCATGGTGGCGTCGGTCGAGCCGCTCTCATCCGCCCACACCAGCTCGACCCGGCCGGGGTAGGTGACCGCATCCCAGTTCCAGCCCTTGGCCCCGAGCTCCCAGTGCTTGCGCCAGGCGTACCAGACCCGGTGGCGGGGCGCGATCTGGCCCGTCTGCTCGAGGTCTCGCCGGAACAGGAACGGCTCGAGGTAGTGGTCGAGGCCGAGGCGCCACACGGCATGGCGGGCCAGTCCCTTGAGGGGCACGCCGCGGTAGTACGTCGCCTTCTCGGCGAGTGAGAGCGACGGGTCGGGGGGGTCGAGGATGCCCAGCCAGGGCTTGGTGGGGGGCCGGTCGGGCTCGTAGTGCTCGCCCCGGTACCCAGGGCCGACGTCCACCACGATCAACAGCGCGACCTCATGGCCCAGGTCGGTGAGGGTGCGGGCCATCTCGAACGACAGCACCCCTCCGAACGAGTAGCCGCCGAGCAGGTAGGGCCCCTCGGGGAACGCCTCGATCAGGTCGTCGACGTAGCGCCGCGCCAGGGTCGACAGGCTGAAGATCTGCGGCGGCACCGGCTCGAGGAAGGGGGACTCGAAGGTGTAGAGGGGTTGGTCGGCGCCGAGGGCCCGGCCGAGCGCCCGGAAGCGCAGCGAGGTGCCGTGCAGGTCATGGGCCCAGAACAGCGGTGGTCGGGTCCCGTCGCCTTCCTGCACGGCGACCAGCGACGTGCGCTCGCCCCGGCGATCGCCCCGACGCACGCAGGTGGCGATGTGCAAGATGTTCGGGGAGTACACCATCTCGGACATCGGCACCGAGACCCGGAAGACCTCCTCCACCTCCACCAGCATCGCCGCTGCCAGCAGCGAGTGGCCACCGAGCTCGAAGAAGTCCTCGTCGACGCCGACCGGGCGGACGCCGAGCAGGTCCTCCCAGAGCTCCACGAGGCGCCGTTCGATGTCGTCGGCGCCGCC
Source organism: uncultured Microthrixaceae bacterium (assembly GCA_964470715.1). Taxonomy (GTDB): domain Bacteria; phylum Actinomycetota; class Acidimicrobiia; order Acidimicrobiales; family DATDAH01; genus JAEUJM01. The sequence goes on from CAYYDZ010000006.1 coordinate 46,275, forward strand.
CGCCACCGCGCCGGGCCGGGGCCGGTCACCGGTCGGGTCGCGCAGGGCCTGGCGGTCGAGCTTGCCGTTGGGCAGGGTGGGGAGCTCGGTCAGCAGGTGGAATCGAGCGGGCACCATCGGCGTCGTGACCCTGGCGGACAAGGCGTCACGGATGGCGGTGACCCCGACGGTCACGCCGGCCTCGTCGGTCGCGGGAACCACGAACGCGTCGAGGGTGCCGACCCCGGACACCTCGCGGTGCAGCACCACGGCGTCCTTGACGACGTCGAGGCCCAGGAGCGCCTCCTCGACCTCACCGATGACCACCCGGTGGCCGCGCACCTTCACCTGGGCGTCGGAACGGCCCACCAACTCGAGGCAACCGTTCTCGTCCACACGGCCCAGGTCACCCGTGTTGTAGATCGCCGTGCCGTCATCCGAGGTGTGCAGCACCATGGCGTTGAGCTCGGGCCTGCCCCAGTAGCCCTGGAAGAGGTAACGGCTGCGGACCGACACCTCACCGGTCACCCCGGCGGCCACCGGCTGGCCCTCGCCGTCGAGGACGAGGAGCTCGGTATCGGGGATGGGATAGCCGACGGGAACGGTGGCGTCGGCGGGTGGGGGGGCGGCGGGATCGAGGAAGTAGAAGGTGAGCACCCCGGTCTCGGTCAGGCCGTACCCGTTGGCGAGCTGGATACCGGTGCCGAACAGGCCCCACGCCGCTTCGGCCGCAGCGAGGTCGACCCGCTCACCGCCCAGCACGACCTGGCGCAGGTCGGGCATCGTCAACCCGTCGGCCGCGATGTCGGCAAGGAAGCGGACGATGGTGGGCGACAGGTACATCACGGTCAGCCCGGAGGACTCGAGCCACTCGGGGAGCGGGCCCAGGCCGACCGTGCGCACGTCGAGCACGCACAGGCGGCCGCCGTGGAAGAGCGGCAGGAACAACGGGTAGGCCGCCACCGCCAGGGAAAGCGGGAACAACATGGGCAGTCGATCATCGGGGCCGAGGGCCAGGCCCTCGGCGGCGCCGCGGCCCACCTGCAGCAACACGCGGTGCGGGATCAGGGCGCCCTTCTGCGCCCCGGTCGTGCCCGACGTGTACGCCAACATGGCCCCGTCGGCCGGACCGACGTCCACGGACGGGAGCTCGACGGGCCGGCCGCCGGCCAGGTCGGCGGGGGTGCGCACCTCGACGCCCTCGCCCGCCGCGGCGCGGGCGGTGTCGAGGTTGGCGTCATCGGCCACGATCAGGCGGGCCCCCGAGTCCTCGAGCAGCGCCACCAACATCGCCTCGGGGGCGGTGGGGTCGAGGACGTGCACGATCTTGCCCGCGGCCATCACCGCCAGCAGAGCGACGATCAGCGGCGAGTCGTGCTCGTACATGATGGCAACGGGCACGTTGCCCTCGGGCGCCTCGGCCGCGATGCCGTGGGCCAACGCCCCGACGCGGTCCATCAGCTCGGCGTAGGTGAGCTCGCCGCTGGGCGCGTCGATGGCCACGCGGTCCGGGTACTCCACCGCGACGGCAGCCACCCGGCCCGGCACGCTGCC
>CAYYDZ010000007.1:0-12909 GCA_964470715.1 uncultured Microthrixaceae bacterium
GGCCGGCAGCCACGGCCCTGATCACGATCTCGACGCGGGTGCGGCTGACGCCACAGGCGCTGCGGGGTGGAATCAGACGTCGAAGCCGAAGCGGCGGACGGCTTCCACCTGGGCCTCGGTGAACGGGCGATCGGTGCGTTCCCGCCAGCGTCCTGCGGACGGCGGGGTGTGCACCTTGGCGGCGATCTCGGTGAGGTCGGTCCCGGGATCGACGCCGGCGAAGTCGAGCAGCCGGCGCAACTCCCCGCCCGGGTCGATGCAGAGGTCGTCGAAGCGGAGGAAGAGGAAGCGGTCGCCGAGTTGCTCGCCGAGCGTGCAGGCCCGCTCGGTCATGTGGATCCAGTACCCGAGTTGGGCCATTGCCTCGGCGTCGGGCCCGCCCTCGGTGGGGAAGGGGAAGCCGAACTGGTCGCCGAAGTTGCGCAGTTGGTTCTTGTTGTCGCTGTAGGCCATGTCGAGGCCGTGTCGGGCGACGTACACGAAGCGCAGCCCCGGGTAGTGGTCGATGAGCTGGGGGAGGAAGAGGTGGCTGTTCGGCTCCTTCCAGCCCCATGCCGGCGCGGTGCGGCGTTCGGCGCGAGGCCGACGGGCGAGGGCGTGGCGTGCCCGTTCGGCTGACTCACGGCGGCCCACCGTCGGATCATGGTCCAGGATGGCGCGGGCGAGGCGGGCGAGGTCGCCCGGGGTGACGGCACGGTCGCGCGAGTACCGGGTGAAGGTGGCGAGGTGGCGGCCGATGGCCGCGTCGGTCGCGCCCGAGAACCAGCGGGGGCGCTTGAACAGCAGGGTGAACACCAGGTTGTCGAACGCAGCGTTGAAGTGACGGCCGAGGTCGACGTCGGCGTCGCGCAAGGCCACCGCGTAGACGCGCGTCCCGCTACCGCCCAGCCCCCCGATCACGAGCGGGGCTTGCGCCTTTGCGTCTCCACCGCCTCCGCCCCTTCGGGATCCGGTTCGTCCTTGCGGCTGCTCCGCTCCGCTGCGCCGCGTCCCCATCGGGGCTAGGCCCCCCTCGGAGTCTCGCCCGGAAGGCGGAAGCGGGGGGCCACGAGGCCGCACTGCGCCGGCAGGGTGCCGAGGAAGTGGGGCGGTCGCTCCACGGTCTCGTAGGGCCGCCCCCGGACCTGCTCGTACTCGGCGGCGAAGGCCCCGAAGGGGTGGACCTCGTCGGGGTTGCGGGCGGAGTTGGTGGCCACGCCGCCGTGCATCTGGTGGAAGGTGGCCTCGCCCAGCAGCATCACCGGGTCGACGGTGGGGTCGAGCCGGGCCCGGTTCATGAAGTCGAGGTTCACGAGCCCGCCGCCGGGGGAGCGGAAGGCCTCGTCGTACCCGCCCATCCGCTCGTACTGGGCCCGGGACAGCGCCACGCAGTTGCTCTCGGCCAGGGCCGAGAAGAACCCCTCCTTGCTCGACGGGGCCACCGTGGCCACCCGGTAGAGCTCGTAGCCGTCGTCCTCCCACGGCACCGAGGCGAGCAGGGCGTCCTCGTCGGCCTGGGTCCACCCGGCGGCGATGGCGTCGTTCTGCACCTGATGCCCGAGGTGCATGCCGAGGGTGTACACGAACGGGTTGTCGAACGCCCGGAAGGCCCGGTCCGTCGTGCGCAGGATGCCGGGGGACAGGATGCGGGCGCCGTCGATGCACAGCATGACCCGCTCACCCCGTCCCCGGGCCACGGCGTGGTTGAGGGCCGCCGATGGTGACGGCCACTCGGGCTCGAACGACAGGTGACGGAAGTTGGGCCCGAAGGCGGCGACGACCTCGGGGTCGAGCGGGACCGAGGACCCGTTGTCGACCGCGACCACCTCGTAGCTCTCGGGATCGACGCCCTGGTAGGGCGCGGTCAGCGAGTGGAGCGTGCGCCGTGCCTCGCGGACCATGTCGTGGAAGTTCACGACGACCGTGAGGCGGGGGGTCACGGCGTCACCCGTGGCTGGCCGCGAGGGCCTGAAGGCGCGTGTAGAGGGCCGTCACCGACGCGGGCAGCGGCGCCTCGTCGACGGGGCCATGGTGGCGGAGCTCCTCGCTGAAGAACCCGGGCTCACCGGGCAGGTCGAGGGCCTTCGCCGTGGCCGCCACCGCGGCGGCGTACTCGTCGGGGGGGAGGTCGAACGACACGAGGGGGAACGGGCTGGCGTCGTAGGCGGCGACCAGGCGCTCGTTGTAGGCCTCCCAGAGGCGCAGACCCACCGGCGTGGCCAGGCCGTCGCGGCGCTCGAGGGAGGCGGCCACGGCGAGCGGGTGGCGGAAGGTGCCCACCAGGGCGAGGTCGGGGAGACCCTCCTGCCAGAACGCGAGGGTCAGCAGGGTGCGGGGGTCCTTGAAGCCCCACCGCCAGTCGGCGGCGTGGGCGGCGATGACCGCGGCACGCTGCGTGCGGAAGTCGTCGTCCCACACGACGGTGGCGGGCGGGCGGTCCCAGGCCCCCTCGTTGTGCTCGAGGAGGCGGTCGTTGAGGTCGCGCACGGCGAGGCTCTCGCGGTTGCCCTTCAGGTTGTGCTGGGCCTTGGTCACGACCTCGCCGAGGTGAAGGCCGGCCTCCTCGAGAGAGCCGGCGAGGCTGCTCGTGCCGCTGCGGTGCATGCCGAGCACCGCCACCGGGGGCGCCATGGGTCAGTCGATGACGGCCACGACGTCGCCGGCGCCGACCGAGTCGCCGGCGGCGACCTTCAGCTCGGCGATGGTGCCCGACTTGTCCGCGGCGATGTTGTTCTCCATCTTCATGGCCTCGAGCACGCAGAGGGCCTGGCCTTCGGCGACCTCGTCACCCACGGCCACGAGCACCTTCACGATGGTGCCCTGCATCGGGACCGTCACCGTGCCGGCCCCGGCACCGCTGCCGGACCCGGCGCTGGCGGCGCGCCTCGGACGGGCCGCCGCGGGGCCGCCGGCCGCCGCCGGCGCCGCGCCGGCCGATTCGGGAACCCAGACGCTGACCGAGTAGCGGCGGCCGTCCACCTCGACGTCCACATCGCGGCGGACCTTGGGCTCCTCGCCCTCGGCCTCGGCCACGGGGGCCTTCGGCGCCCTCACCTCGGAGAGGTCGAGGGTCTCCTCGACCCACTTGGTGGAGTGCGTCGCCGCCGCGAAGTCCGGGTGGCTGAGGATGGCCACGTCGGCGGGGATGGTGGTGGCGATGCCTTCGACGCGCATCTCGCCGAGGGCCCGCAGCATGCGGTGGCGGGCTTCCTCGCGATCGCGCCCCCACGTGATGAGCTTGCCCACGAGGTTGTCGTAGTACTGGCTGATCTCGTCGCCGGACTCGTAACCACCGTCCCACCGGGTGCCGAAGCCGTTCGGCACCGTGAGGGTGGAGATGGTGCCGGGGGAGGGCAGGAATCGCCCGCCCGCAGGGTCCTCGGCGTTGATGCGGCACTCGATGGCATGCCCGCGACGCTCGACGTCGTCCTGGGTGAACGACAGCGGCTCGCCGCTGGCCACCCTGATCTGCTCGGCCACCAGGTCGACGCCGATCACCATCTCGGTGACGGGGTGCTCGACCTGGAGGCGGGTGTTCATCTCGAGGAAGAAGAACTCGCCGTCTTGCAGCAGGAACTCGACGGTGCCGGCGTTGACGTAGCCGCATGCTTCGGCGGCCCGCACGCTGGCCTCGCCCATGGCCTGGCGCAGCTCGTCGGGGAAGTCCGGTGCGGGGCTCTCCTCGATCAGCTTCTGGTGGCGACGCTGGACCGAGCAGTCCCGCTCACCCACCCACACGCAATTGCCGTGGGTGTCGGCGATGATCTGCATCTCGACGTGGCGGGGCCACGTGAGGTAACGCTCGAGGTACAGCTCGTCACGGCCGAAGTAGGCCTGGGCCTCTCGGCGGGCGGACTCGATGGCCGCCTCGATCTCGTCGGCCGCCTTGACGACCTTCATGCCTCGTCCACCGCCGCCGTGGGCGGCCTTGATGGCGATCGGGTAGCCGAACTCGTCACCGAAGGCGGCGACCTCGTCCGGCCCCTGGATCTCGTCGTTGCGGCCGGGAACGCCGGTCACACCGGCCTTCTCGGCGGCCACACGGGACGAGATCTTGTCGCCCATGACGCGGATGGCCTCGGGGGGCGGGCCGATCCATGCCACGGTGCCGCTGGCGATGATGGCGCTGGCGAAGTCCGTGTTCTCGGAGAAGAAGCCGTAGCCGGGGTGCACGCCGTCGGCGCCGCTGCGCTCGATGGCGTCCATGATCGCGTCGGTGTTGAGGTAGCTCTCCGCCGCGGTCTGGCCGCCGAGGGCATACGCCTCGTCGGCCAGGCGGACGTGGAGGGCGTCCCGGTCGAGCTCGGAGTAGACGGCCACGGTTTCGATGCCCAACTCGCGGCAGGTGCGGATGACCCGGACGGCGATCTCGCCCCGGTTCGCGATCAAGATCTTCGAGAGCACCCCCTATGGTTAGTTCCGTGCCGGGTGGTGATGCCAGCTTCACGCCCTCCGGCCCTCTGCGGGCCGTGCCCGGAACCCGCTTCGCCGACGTCCGTTGGGTGGCCGAGACGGGTTCGACGAACGCCGACCTGCTGGCCCTCGCCACCGCCGGCAGGCCGGAGGGCACCGTGCTCGTGGCCGATCACCAGACCGCGGGCCGGGGTCGCCTCGGTCGGGTGTGGACGGCGCCGCCCGGCTCCTCGATCCTGCTGTCGGTGCTGCTGCGCCCGGACGTCGGCCTGGAGCACGCCCACGCCCTCACCACCGCGGTCGCGCTCTCGGCCATCGAGGCCTGCGAGACGGTCGCGGGCGTCCGACCGGGCCTCAAATGGCCCAACGACCTCGTGGTCGCCGTGCCCGCCGCCGACGGGGCCGAGCGCAAGCTGGCGGGCGTCCTGGCGGAGTCGGTGCTGGCGGGTCGCCGCTTCGCCGCCGTGGTGGTGGGGATCGGCCTCAACGTGAACTGGCCCGACGACCTGCCGCCCGAGATCGGCGACCTGGCGGTCGCCCTGAACCACCTCACCGGGGGCCCCGTCGACCGTCAGAAGCTCGTGACCGCCCTGCTGGTGGGTCTCGAACGCCGCTACGCGGCCCTGCTGGCCCCGGACGGGCGGATGGCCCTGCGTCGCGAGGAGGAGGCCGTCTCGGCCACTCTGGGTCGCGACGTGCGGGTGGTGCGCAGCCACGACGAGCTGGTGGGCACCGTGGTGGGCTTCGAGCCCGACGGGGCGCTGCGCCTCGAGGTCGACACCGACGTGGTCGTCGTCCCCGTCGGCGACGTCATCCACCTGCGTCCTGGCTCCTCCTCCGTCGGAGCGGCTTCGCCATCCGCTTCGCCGATGCCGCTGCCCGCCTCCGGCGGTCAACCTGAGGACCCTGACCCCCGGTCCATCTCGGCCGGCAAGGACCACGCCGGGTAGCCCGTCAGGAGGAGGCGGCGGCCTGGTAGAGGGGGAGGACCACGGCGTCGCAATGCTGGTGGAGCTTGGCCTTCAGGTAGGCCGGGTCGAGCTCGTCGAGCACGTGGTGCTTCACGGGCCCCTGGAACTCGTGCGAGCGCTCGAGGTCGAGGGTGTCGAGGGGGACGCCGGCGAACGAGGCCAGCCGATCGGCCCGCTCCCGGATGTCCGGGGTGCGCAGCACCAACAACCGGTCGGCGGGCACGTGCTCGACCACGTCGGCGTTGAAGCGGGCGTACTCGGCGAAGAACCCGTCGAGGGTGGGTAGCCCGCGTTCGGCCAGGGCCCGTTCCTCGGGGGGATGGCCCTCGGGCGGCCCGTGGCGCAGCGCGCGCAGCTCGATCCAGCGGGGGGACTTGTAGGTGATCATCTGGTTGATCTTCGAGTCGAGCCACGACCGGGGCTCGCGCAGGGTCAGGACGTAGCGGGCGTCGGGGTACCAGCGCACGAGGAGGTCGATGATCTCGCCGTTGAGGAAGGAGGAGTCCACCTCGAGGCGCAGGCGCCGCTCCTTGTCGGCCACGTAGGCCTTGATGGCGTCGTCGACGGGCTCGCCCCGCAGGCGGGCTTCCACCAGCGGCCGCAGGTCGTGCGCCTCGGGCTCGTGCTCGGCGCGGAAGGCGCGGAACAGCCCGGCCACCGAGTGCGTGCCGGTCTTCTCGTCGCCGACGCAGAAGAGCTTCTCCATCAGCGCCGGCCGGTCACGGGTCGAGGGTGCGCGCGGCGAGCGCGGCGAGCGCGGCGGCCGCCGCCTGCGTGTGCGGACCGGGGCACGAGGGCAGGGCCCGACCGTCGACGTGGGAGATGGGCTGGACGTCGCGGGTGCTCGACGTCAGGAAGGCCTCGTCGGCGTCGACGAGGGCGGTGAGGGGCACGTCGCACTCGATGGCCTCGGACGTCTCCAGGACCAGCTCGCGGGTGATGCCGCCGAGGCAGCCGGCGGCAAGGGTCGGGGTGACGAGGCGGCCCTCGTGGACGAGGAAGATGTTGGAGCCGGTGCCCTCGCAGAGCAGGTCGCGGGTGTTGGGGAAGACCGCCTCGCTGGCGCCGCGTTCGTGGGCGTAGGTGAGGGCCACGACGTTCTCGGCGTACGACACCGTCTTCAGGCCGGCGACCGCGCTCCGCTCGTTGCGGGGCCACGGCACCGTCACGACGGGGGTGGAGGCGGGCCAGACCGTGGTGGGAGCGGCGGCGATGATCACGGTCGGCAGCACGGTGCCGCGGTCCGAGCCGAGGGGTCCGGGCCCGCCGGTGACCGTCGTGCGCAAGCGGCCGGTGGCGGGTCCGTTGGCGGCGATGACGGCGGCGATGGCGGCGGTGAGCTCGTCGTCGGTGAAGGGCAAGGTGATGCGCAGGCCCCCGGCCGAGCGCCGCAGGCGGGCCAGGTGGCGTCGCAGGGCGAACGCCACGCCGTCGACCACCTTGGTGGTCTCGAAGACGCCGTCGCCCACCAGCAGGCCGTGGTCGAACGGCGAGACGCGGGCCTGGCCGGCTGGCACCAGCTCGCCGTCGATCCACACCAGCGACTGGTCGAGGGTGCTCATCGGCCCACCCCCGCCGGCGTCGCCGACGCCACCCGCAGCAGGTGTCGGGCCTTGAGCTCGGTCTCTTCCCATTCGCCCTCCGGTGTCGAGTCCCAGGTGATGCCGCCGCCGGTGCCGAAGTGCAGTTCGCCGTCCTCGGCCCAGAAGGTGCGGATGGCGACGTTCAGGTCGCCGCAACGGCGATCGGCATCGACCCAGCCGACCGCGCCGCAGTACACACCGCGCCCGACGGGCTCGAGGCGGGCGATGTGGTCCAACGCCGCCAGCTTGGGCGCGCCGGTGACCGACCCCGGCGGGAAGGTGGCATCGATGGCCTCGGCCCACCCGTGGCCCGGGCGCAGGCGCCCGGTGACGGTGCTGACGAGGTGGACGAGGCCCGGGTGGGGCTCGACCTCCAGGAGGCCGGGCACGGCGACCGAGCCGAACTCGCACACCCGGCCGAGGTCGTTTCGGACCAGGTCGACGATCATCACGTTCTCCGCTCGGTCCTTCGGAAGGAGGCCCTCCACGGTGGAGGCGGTGCCCTTGATGGGGGAGGAGGCAACGACGTCGCCGTCGCGGCGCAAGAAGCGCTCCGGAGAGGCGGAGGCGACCCGCACCCCGTGGGCGGGGAGGTCGACCACCGCGCTGTAGGGCGCCGGGTTGCCCTCGGCCAAGGCGGCGCCGAGGGCGGCGATCTCGGCGTCCGCGGGCAGCGGTGCACTGAGCCGGCGGGTGAGGTTCACCTGATAGACGTCCCCGGCGGCGATGGCCTCGCGGATCGAGCGCACGCCGGCCTCGAAGCCGTCGCGGTCGAGCGAGGAGCGCCACGACGAGGGTTCTGGGCCCCGCCACGGCGCCCCCGGCCAGGGCTGCGCCGGGCGGGTGTCGGCGAACCGGGCGCACACGGGCGGACCCTCGAAGGGCAGGACCACGGCCCAGAAGCCCGTGTCGTCGAGCGCGGCGAGGTCGCTGGTGACGTCGACCAGGCCGGTGCACAGGGTTCCTCCCACCACCGCCAACGCCCGCTCGGAACCGACCACCGCCACAGCGTACGGCGGGTCGGGTTTTGCCAACGACCTGACCCCAACTCGGCGCACCGAGCCGTTACCCTCGACCTTCGTGTCAGCCGCCCGGGCGGGGACGCCGGGCCGTCGCACGTGGCCCCAGCGCCTCCTCATCACCTTCAACGTCTTCCTGATCGTCACCTGCCTCGTCATCGCCGGCGGCCTCGGCTACTTCAACTACAAGTTCGGTCGCCTCCCCCGGGTCGCGATCGATCCGAGCGTCCTCACCGCCGAGGAAGCGCCCGGCGAGCCCCAGAACTTCCTCGTGGTGGGCACCGACGACGCCGCCCGCCTCGACCCGTCCGACCCGGTCACCAACGGTCGCGACGACCTCGGGGTGCTCTCGGACACGATCATGGTGCTGCGGGTCGACCCCGAGCAGACCCAAGCGCAGCTGCTGTCACTGCCACGCGACCTGTGGCTGCCCATCGCCGGCGGCGGCGAGCAGCGCATCAACACCGCCCTCAGCGTGGGGGGCCCGGAGGCGTTGATCCAGACCATCAACGACTACTTCGGCATCGAGATCAACCACTACCTCCAGATGGACTTCCTCGGTTTCAAGGAGCTGGTGGCGGCGGTGGACGGCATCCCCATCTACTTCGAGCACCCGGTCCGCGACATCAAGACGGGCCTCGACGTCGCGGCACCCGGCTGCGTCACCCTCGAACCCGACCAGGCCCTTGCCTACGCCCGCTCCCGGGCGTTCGAGTACCAGGACGAGACGGGCTGGCACACCGACGGCACCGGCGACCTCGGGCGCATCAGCCGCCAGCAGGACTTCATCCGTCGCGCCATCCAGCGGGCGGTGGTCAAGGGCATCCGCAACCCCGTGACCCTCAACCAGCTCATCGACGTCGGCATCGGCAACGTGACCGTGGACGACACCCTCACCGCCCAGGACATCTTCACCCTGGGCAAGCGCTTCCGCACCTTCGAGCCGACGGCACTCGAGACCCACTCGCTCGACGTGTACGACGACCTCATCAACGGCGCCCAGGTCCTGCGCATGGCCGACGACGAGACGAACCAGGCCACGCTCGACATCTTCCGCGGTGTGGCCGTCAACGCCGAGGATCCGGCCAGCGTGCAGGTCGAGGTCCTCAACGGCTCAGGGACGAGCGGCCAGGCCGACACGGTGAACGACGACCTTTCCGGGGTCGGCTTCACCGTGATCGGCACCGGCGACGCCGAGCGCTTCGACTTCGCCACCACGGTGGTGCGCTACACCCCCGGCAACGAGGCCTCCGCCGACCTCGTGCGCCGGTACCTCGTCGCAGGCGCTCAACTCGAAGAGGTCGCCGACCTGCCCGCGCCGGTCGTCGTGGTCACCGGTCTCGACTACGCGGGGGTCAGCGCCGAGCCGGCGCCGTCGGACTCGACGACCACCACCACCAGCACCGTGGCGTCCGACACGGGCGGCACCACGACCACGAGCGAGGTCATCGGAGAGGTGCCCGGCCCGCCACCCGAGGGCCAGCAGTGCGGGTGAGCCGACCCGGACCTCGAGCGCGTCACTTCGGCTGATCGCCATCCCAGCCCGTATGGTGAGTGATCGGAGCGGGAGCAGCGCGAGCGTCGGGAGCGCCTGTCCGAGGGTTCCGGTCAAGGAGGAGCAAGCACCATGAGCAGCAAGGTCGCCGTCATCGGCGCGGGCTACGTCGGGCTCACCACGGCGGCGTGCTTCGCCCACCTCGGCCACGAGGTCTACTGCGCCGACATCGATGCCGAGCGCATCGAGTTGCTCAAGCGTGGCGAGATCCCCATCCTCGAAGCCGGACTCGAGCAGCTCATCGCCGAAGGCGTGCGTGCGGGACGGCTGCACTTCGTGGTGGGAGCGGCCACCGCGGCGCAGCACGCCGAGTTCTCGTACCTGAGCGTCCCCACCCCTCAGGGCCCCGACGGACGGGCCGACCTGTCCTACATCGAGGCGGCAGCGCGCGAGATCGGCCCCGTGCTGCCCGCCGAGGCGGTGGTGATCAACAAGTCGACCGTGCCGGTGGGCTCGACGCGAGTGGTGGAGCACGCCCTCGGCCGCAGCGACGTCTACGTGGTGTCGAACCCCGAGTTCCTGCGCGAGGGCTCGGCGGTGTCCGACTTCCTGCACCCCGATCGCGTGGTGATCGGGAGCGAGGACCAGAGCGCCGCCATCCGCGTGGCCTCGCTCTACGTGGGTGTCCCGGCGCCTCTCATGGTCACCGACCCGGCGTCGGCGGAGACCATCAAGTACGCCAGCAACGCCTTTCTCGCCACCAAGCTCTCGTTCGTCAACGCCGTGGCCGCCGTGTGCGAGGCCGTCGGCGCCGACGTGAACGACGTGGTCCTCGGCATGGGCTACGACAAGCGCATCGGCCACGACTTCCTGAAGCCGGGCCCCGGCTACGGCGGCAGCTGCTTCCCCAAGGACACCTCGGCCCTGATCCGCATCGCCGAGGACGGCGGCTACGACTTCCGCCTCCTCAAGGGCGTGGTCGACGTCAACGAGGAGCAGTTCGACCGCGTGGTGCGCAAGATCGCGGAGATGGCCGGTGGCCTGCAGGACGTCACCGTGGGCGCGTGGGGCCTCACGTTCAAGGCCCGTACGGACGACTTGCGGGAATCGCCCGCGCTGCACATCCTCGGCCGCCTGATCGCCGAGGGCGCCACGGTCAAGGCCTACGACCCGGCCGTGTCGTCACCCGTGGCCTCCCACCCCGAACTCGAGGTCTGCGACGATCCGTACGGGGCCTGTGAGGGCGCCCAGGTGCTCGTCGTGCTCACCGAGTGGGACGAGTTCCGGTGGCTGGACCTCGACAAGGTCGCCGAGGTGATGGCTGAACCCTCCATCGTCGACGCCCGGAACCTCCTCGACCGGGCCGCGGTGCAGCGGCGTGGGTTCCGCTTCGAGGGCATCGGCCGAAGCTGACGTGGCGCGCGTCATCATCACCGGGGGTGCGGGGTTCCTCGGCTCGCACCTGTCGACCCTGCTGGTCGAACGAGGCGACGACGTCGTGGCAGTGGACGACCTCTCCTCGGGTTCGACCACCAACGTCGCCCACCTCGCCGATCACGAGCGGTTCGCCCTCGTCGAGCAGGACGTGAGCCGAGACCTGCCCGTGGACGGCGCCGTGGACGGCATCGTCCACATGGCCAGTCCTGCATCGGTGAAGGACTACCTCGAGCACCCCATCGAGACCCTCGACATCGGAAGCCTCGGGACCCGTCGGTGCCTCGAATTGGCTCGAGCGACCGGCGCACGCTTCGTCATGGCCTCGACCAGCGAGATCTACGGCGATCCGCTGCAGCACCCGCAGACCGAGGCGTACTGGGGCAACGTCAACCCGATCGGGCCCCGCAGCGTGTACGACGAGGCGAAGCGCTTCTCCGAGGCACTCACCATGGCCTTCCACCGCACGTACGGGGTGAGCGTGGGCATCGTGCGCACCTTCAACACCTACGGACCGTCCATGCGTCCCGAGGATGGTCGCGTGGTGTCCAACTTCCTGGTGCAGGCCCTGCGGGGCGAGCCCCTCACCGTCTACGGCGACGGAACCCAGACCCGTAGCTTCTGCTTCGTCGCCGACCAGGTTCGGGGCTACGCCGCCGTGCTCGACGCCCCCGACTTCACCGGGCCGGTGAACATCGGGAACCCCAACGAGTTCACCATGCTCGAGCTGGCCGAGCAGGTGGTCGAAGTCACCGGGTCGTCCTCGGACATCGTGTACGAGGACCTTCCCGAGGACGATCCCACGCAACGCCGGCCGGACATCTCCCTCGCCGCCGAGCGCCTCGGCTGGAAGCCCACCATCGAGCTGCGCGAGGGGCTCGAGCGCACCGCTGCCCACCTGCGCGCTCGACTCGGGCTCTGACCTGAACCCTGCCCACGTCGAGCCCCCGCCGCGTACACCCCTGACGCAAGCGTCGCCGGCGCGGTGTCCCGCAGTGGCCCCGATCGAGCAGACGGTCAGACCGGGCGGGCCTCGGCCTCCTCGCGGTGGCCGAGGTACCAGCCGTGGGTGCGGGCGAGGCCCTCGCTGAACGACGTGGTGGCCTTGAAGCCGAACGAGGCCTCGGCCCGTCCGGCATCGACACGTCGGCGGGGCTGCCCGTCGGGCTTGGAGTGGTCCCAGCGGACCTCGCCCTCGAACCCGGTGACCTCGACGATGAGGTCGACGAGCTCGGAGATGGGGGTCTCGTGGTTGGCGCCGAGGTTGACGGGCTCGCCGTCGTCGTAGTGCTCGGCGGCGAGGAGGATGCCCTCGGCGGCGTCGTCCACGTAGAGGAACTCTCGGCTCGCCGAGCCGGTGCCCCACACGACGATGTGGTCGTCGCCGGCCTCTTTGGCGTCCACGCACTTCTTCATCAGTGCCGGGATGACGTGGGAGACCTCGGGGTGGAACTTGTCGCCGGGGCCGTAGAGGTTGGTCGGCATGAGGTAGACGGCGTTCTGGCCGTACTGCGCCCGGTTGGCCTGGGCCTGCATGAGCTGGGCCAGCTTGGCGATGCCGTAGGGGGCGTTGGTCTCCTCGGGGAAGCCCTGCCACAGCGAGTCCTCGTGGAACGGGACCGGGGTGAACTTCGGGTACGAGCAGATCGTCCCGATCATCACCGTCTTCGGGGTCTCCCGGCGGCGGGCCTCCTCCAGCACATAGGTGCCCATGAGGAGGTTGTCGAGGTAGAGGTCGGCGGGGCGCTTCTGGTTGGCGCCGATGCCGCCGACACGGGCGGCGAGGTGGATGACGAGGTCGGGCTCGAGGTCGGCGAACATCGCCTCGGTGGCGTCGGCTCGTCGCAGGTCGTAGTCCGTGCTGCTGGGAGCGACGACGTGGCCGGCCGATCGGGCATCGAGGCCGGCGAGCACGGCCCGACCGAGGAAGCCCCGACCGCCCGTCACCAGCACCCGTCGATCCGTCCAGAACACAGCCACTACTTCCGCTCTCGTTCGCTTCGCTCACGGGCCGC
>CAYYDZ010000007.1:13009-42807 GCA_964470715.1 uncultured Microthrixaceae bacterium
TCCGTCCAGAACACAGCCACTACTTCCGCTCTCGTTCGCTTCGCTCACGGGCCGCATCAGTGCGTTCGGGCCACGCAGGCCAGGCCACCGCTTCGCTCATGCCGTCCGCTCTCGTTCGCTTCGCTCACGGGCCGCTCGGGCCACCGCTTCGCTCATGGGTCGCAATCGTACCGGGGGTCCTGACACACTCCAGCGGTGGCTGGGGTGCCCCGGGTCGCCGTGACCCTCGAGCAGTGCTGGCACGCCGTGCCCGGGGGCACGGCGACGTCGGCCATCGACGCGACGGCAGCCCTCGACCGGCGCGCCGACGTCGAGCTCGTCGGGGTCTCGGCCCGCCACGGGGGGCCGCCCCCGGCGCCGTTCGTGCCCCCCATCGTCACCCGGCCGATGCGCCTGCCCCGGCTTGCGCTCTACGAGTCCTGGCACGTGCTTCGCCGGCCGGCGGTGCAGTCCGCGACGGGGCCCGTGGACGCCATCTGGGTGACAGGCGGCGCCGTGCCACCGCGCTCGGCGCCGATGGTGGTGACCATCCACGACCTCGCGTTCCTCCATCGCCCCGAGCACTTCACCGCCAAGGGCCGGCGGTTCTTCCGTCAGGCCACCGCGTGCGCACGGCGCGACGCGGACCTCGTGCTGTGCCCGTCGCAGGTCACCGCCGACGACTGCGCTGCGCACGGGTTCGCCGCTGAGCGCCTTCGGGTGGTGCCATGGGGCGTGGATCAGCGCCGCGCCGGGCCGGGCGAGGTCGCAGCGGTGACGCAGCGTCACGGCCTCACCCGGCCCTACGTGCTGTCCGTGGGCACCGCAGAGCCCCGCAAGAACCTCGCCGCGGTGTTCGCTGCGTTCGCCCGGTTGGGGCGCGACGACGTCGACCTCGTGGTCGTCGGCCCCGACGGCTGGCACGAAGACGTGGCCGCGCTGGCCGGGTCCGTGTCGCGCCAGCGCGTGCACCTGTTGGGGTTCGTGCCGGCGGAAGACCTCCCGGGGCTCTACGCCGGCGCCTCGGTGTTCTGCTACCCGAGCCTCTTCGAGGGCTTCGGGCTCCCCGTGCTCGAGGCCATGGCCCAGGGTGCGGCGGTGGTGACCTCCGCCGGCACCTCGATGGTCGAGGTGGGCGGCGACGCCGTGGTCCTGGTCGACCCCTCCGACCCCGACGCGGTGGCCGAGGCGCTGGCGGCCCTGCTCGACGACCTTTCCGAGGCCGCTCGCCTGGGCGCCGCCGCCCGGGTCCGGGCCGAGGAGTTCACCTGGGACCGCACCGCCGCCCTCGTGGCCGATGCCCTCCACGAGGTGTTGTCGTGAGCATCGACGAGGAGGGTGACGTGGCGGACGGGAGCGCAGCCGCGCCGGAGGAGGGACGCGGATCCCGAAGGGGCGGCGACGGAGGAGCCGCAAGGCAAGTAGGCGTGAACCTGCTCTGGCTGGTGCCGGGGGTGGTCGGGGGGAGCGAGGAGTACACCATCCGCACGCTGCTGGGCTTCGCCGAGCAGGGCCGGGACGACCTCTCGATCACCGTGTTCTGCCTGCGCCCGTTCGTCGACGCCCACCCGGAGGTCGCCGAGGCCTTCCCCACGGTGACCCTGCCGATGACGGGCCGGGAGAAGTCCATGCGCCTGGCCGCCGAGAGCTCGTGGCTCGGCTACCAGAGCCGCCACCACGACATCGAGCTCATGCACCACGCCGGCGGCATCATGCCGCCGTTGCGGGGCGCCCCGGGGGTGCTCACCATCCACGACCTCCAGCCGTTCGTGATGCCGGAGCACTTCAGCCCGGTCAAGCGGAACTTCAGCCGCATCGCCATCCCCCGGTCGGTCAAGGCGGCCCGTCTGGTGCTCACCCCGAGCGAGTACACCCGCCAGTCGGTGGTCGACGTGCTCGACGTCGACCCCGCGGACATCGTGGTGGTGCCCCACGGCGTGTCCCCGCATCCCGAGACCGGCACCCCCGAGGACGAGGTTCGTGACCGCTTCGACCTCGGCGAGCGGCCCTTCTTCGTCTTCCCGGCCATCACCTATCCCCACAAGAACCACCTCCTGCTGGTGCGGGCCCTCCAAGGGGTGCCGGAGGTGGTGCTCGTGCTCACGGGCGGACCCGCGCAGATGGAGCGGGCCGTGCTCGCCGAGGCGGATGCCCTCGGCGTGGCCGATCGCGTGCGTCGCCCCGGCCGGGTGCCTCGGGCCGACCTGGACGGCTTGTTGGACGCTGCCACCGCACTGCTGTTCCCGTCGATGTTCGAGGGCTTCGGTGCCCCGGTCCTCGAGGCGATGAGTCGCGGGTGCCCGGTCGTGGCCTCGGACGTCACCGCCCTTCCGGAGGTGGTCGCCGATGCCGGTATCTTGCTTCCGCCGGACGAGCCAGAGGAGTGGAGCCGGGTCATGTTGGACCTCGTCGCCAACCCGGAGCGTGGCCGTGCCCTCTCGGCGGCCGGCTTGGCCCGGGTCGCCGACTACCCCTGGAGTCGATCGGCCGACGCGCTTCGCAGCGCCTACCACCGGGCCCTGGAGCGATCGTGAACCTCACCGTCATCTGCCCGCACTTCGCCCCTGACCTCGCCCCGACGGGCGAGGTCATGACGAGCATCGCCGAGGGCTGGGTCGCCGAGGGACACCGGCTCCACGTCGTCACGGCGCTGCCCTGGTACGTCCGCCACGCCATCGAGCCGGGGTGGGATGGCCGCCTCGTGCGTCACGAGGACGTCCCTTGGGGCCGCATCACCCGCGTCCACCCTTTCCCGACCGACAAGACCAACATCCCTGCCCGCGCCCTTGCCTTCGGGGGTTTCACCGTCCTGGCCGGTCTCGTCGCCGCGGTCGGCCGGTCCCGCCCGGACGTCGTCCTGGCCATGTCCCCGCCGCTGACCCTGGGCCTCGCCGGTTGGCTGGTGGCGAAGGCCCGCCGGGTGCCCTTCGTGTTCAACATCCAGGACGTGTTCCCCGACGTGGCCATCGAGGCCGGCGTCTTGAAGGGGCGGCGGGCCATCGGCGCGGCGCACCGGCTCGAGCGCTTCACCTACGAGCGTGCCGACGCCGTGACCGTGCTCTCCGACGACCTCCGCGACAACGTGGTCGCGAAGCTGCCCGTCGCGCAGGCCGGCAAGGTCCACGTGATCCCGAACTTCATCGACACGGGCCGCATCGGCCCGGAGGACCGGGAGAACGCCTACCGGCGCGAGTTCGGGCTCGAGGGCAAGACGGTGATCATGTACGCCGGCAACCTGGGGTTCTCCCAACCCGTCGAGCTGCTCCTCGAAGCCGCCGCCGCCCTGCAGGACGACCCCGCCGTGGCCGTCGTCATCAACGGCGGAGGCTCGGCCCGGGAGTCACTCGTCGCCCGCGCCAAGGGACTGGACAACGTCACCTTCGTCGGCCTCCAGCCCAAGGAGCGACTGGCCGAGGTCCTCGCCGCGGCCGACGTCCACGTCGTCCTGCTGCGGTCGGGGCTCGCCCGGGCCAGCGTGCCATCGAAGCTCTACTCGATCCTGGCCGCGGCTCGGCCGCTCGTGGCGTCGGTCGACCCGGGCACCGAGGTGGCCAACACCGTCGAGCGCGCCGGCGCCGGACTGTCGGTTCCTCCGGGCGACGCCGAAGCACTCACGAAGGCGCTTCGCCAGCTCATCGAGCAGTCGGCGGAGGCCCGCGCCATGGGTGAGGCCGGACGCGCTTTCGTGGAGGGATGGCCGTCACCGGCCGAGATCTCTGCTCGATACGCCGAGCTGTTCGACTCGCTGGTCCGCCGGCGCTGAGCCGTCGGCCGCGTCGTGCGGACCGTCAGGTGAGCAGGAGGCGGGGATGCCGTTCACGTCGTCGCTGGCTCTCGCCGTGGCGCCCTGCTCGCTGCCCGGGTCGCCCTCGGCGTCGTGATGGTCCCAGACGGGCAGGGCGTACGGCCGCCTGCTCGGGAATCGGACCTACCGGCGGGTAACCTGGGCGACCCTATGGGCAAAGCATCGTCAGCGAAGAAGGTCGCCCGCGTGGCTCGTGCCGGTGGTGGGGCGACGTCGTCGAAGCGACGTTCGAAACCACTCTTCCCGGTTGCCATCGGGCTGATCGTGGTGTTCGGCGTGAGCCTGATCGTCTTCGCCCGGTCGTCGCAGCAAGACGCCGCGGCCGCGGCGCCCGTGGCCAACCAGGACCACTGGCACGCCGCCTACGGCGTCCGCCTCTGCGGCGAGGGGTTCGCCGCCCCCATCCAGGTGCAGGACGACCCCGTCGGCATCCACACCCACGGCGACGGCATCATGCACGTCCACCCCTTCACCAACGCCGCGAGCGGCGAGAACGCCACCCTCGGCCAGTTCTTCGACGCCGCCGGCGTGACCATCGATGACGACCAGATCGACCTCGGTGGCGACACCAGCGTGAAGGAGGGCGAAGAC
Source organism: uncultured Microthrixaceae bacterium (assembly GCA_964470715.1). Taxonomy (GTDB): domain Bacteria; phylum Actinomycetota; class Acidimicrobiia; order Acidimicrobiales; family DATDAH01; genus JAEUJM01. Next base: position 17,385 of record CAYYDZ010000007.1, read on the forward strand.
ACCTGCGGTGCGGACGAGAAGCCCGGCATCGTGCAGGTGGCGGTCTGGGAGAACGCCCGCGAGGCCGACTCCACGGACCCCGAGATCATCACCGAGGACATTCGGGGCATACGCTTCACCAACGACTCGATGGCGTTCACCATCGCCTTCGCCCCTGAGGGAGCGGACATCCCGCCGCCGCCCACCATCCCCACCCTCGACAACCTGAGCGACGTGGAGCCCACGAGCGGCTCCGGAGCCACGGCCACGACGCTCCTCGTCCCGGCCACGGCGACGTCGGTGCCCGCGGCCGCGACCGGCGAGTCCACCGCCACCACCGCAGCCTCGACGGACACCACCTCAGCGCCGTGAGAGCCGTCGTGTTGGTGGGCGGGTTCGGCACCCGCCTGCGTCCGCTCACCGTGCACACGCCCAAACAGATGCTGCCCGTGGTCGATCGGCCCATGATCGAGCTCGTCGTCAGCCACCTGGCCGAGAAGGGCGTGGACGACGCGGTGCTCTCGCTGGGCTACCGGCCTGACGCCTTCCTCGATGCCTATCCGGATGGGCACTGCGCCGGCGTCAGCCTCCACTACGCGGTCGAGCCCGAGCCGCTGGACACCGCCGGTGCCATCCGCTTCGCCGCCGTCGACGCAGGAATCGACGACACCTTCGTCGTGTTGAACGGCGACGTGCTCACCGACTTCGATCTCGGCAAGCTCCTGTCCCGCCACGCCGAAGCTGGTGCCGAGGGCACCATCCATCTCACGCCGGTCGAGGACCCCTCCCGGTACGGCGTGGTCCCCACCGACGACGAGGGTCGGGTCAAGGCCTTCATCGAGAAGCCACCCCGCGAGACGGCCCCGAGCCACTGGATCAACGCCGGCACCTACGTCCTCGAACCCAGCGTCCTCGACCGCATCCCCGCCGGCCGTCGGGTCTCCATCGAGCGGGCGACCTTCCCTGCGATGGTGACAGAGGGATGTCTCTTCGCCGTGGAGTCCGACGACTACTGGATCGACGCGGGTACCCCAGCCACCTACGTGCAGGCCCAGATGGACCTCATCGACGGCCGGCGGGCGTCTGGCGCCGTCGATGGCATCAGCCCGGACGCCACCGTCGAGGTCGGTGCGACGGTCCGGCACTCGGTCGTCATGGCCGGCGCGGTGGTCGAGGAAGGTGCCGTCCTCGTCGACGCCGTCGTGCTCCCGGGCGCCCGTATCGAGTCAGGTGGAGAGGTCACCGGATCGGTCATCGGTCCTGGCGCCGTGGTCGAGGAAGGCGCGGTCGTCACCGGGTTGTCGATCGTGGGTGACCATGCCGTGGTCGAGGCGGGCGAGGTGCTCGATGGTGAGCGCCGCCCTGAGGAGGAGGCGGCGTGAAGGCGCTGGTGACCGGCGGCGCCGGGTTCATCGGGTCGACCCTGGTCGACCGCCTGTTGGCCGAGGGCCACCAGGTCGACGTGGTCGACAACCTGTCGTCGGGCAACCTGGCCAACCTGGCCGACGCCCGTGCGAGCGCGGGCCACGAGGTCAACTTCCACCAGATCGACATCCGCGACGAGGGCCTCGGCGAGCTGATGGCCCGTCAGGCGCCGGAGGTCGTGTTCCACCTGGCCGCCCAGGCCGACGTGCGGGTCTCGGTGGCCCGGCCGGTGTTCGACGCCGAGGTCAACGTCGTGGGCAGCCTCAACGTGCTCGAGGGGGCACGAGCGGCCGGTGCCCGCAAGGTCGTGTTCGCTTCGAGCGGCGGCACCATCTACGGCGAGCCCGACCCGTCCGAACTGCCGGTCAAGGAGTCCCACCCGCAACAGCCGCTGTCGCCTTACGGCGTGGCCAAGAAGGTGGTCGGTGACTACCTCTACGCCTACCGGGCCCTGCACGACCTCGAGTACACGGCGTTGGCCCTGGCCAACGTCTACGGCCCCCGCCAGGACCCCCACGGCGAGGCGGGCGTGGTGGCCATCTTCACCGGTCGGCTGCTGGCCGGCGAGCCGTGCACCATCTTCGGCAGCGGCGAGCAGACCCGGGACTTCGTCTACGTGGACGACGTGGTCGACGCCTTCGTTCGGGCCGCCGATCGCGGCAGCGGCCTGCTGGCCAACATCGGCACCGGCCGCGAGGTCTCGGTCAACGAGCTCTACACCACCATGGCGGCGGCGGCCGGCGTCCCCGACCCCGCCCTGCGGGCGCCCGCCCGCGCCGGCGAGCTCGACCGATCGGCCCTCGACCCCGGTCGCGCTGAGCTCCACCTGGGCTGGAAGCCCTGGACCACCCTCGAGGCCGGCACCCAGCAGGTCATCGACTGGTTCCGCGCCCGCGCCTGACGGGGAGCCCACTCGAGGTCTGCCGTTCCTGCCAAGCGCGGCGCCGCCGCTGGCGGCCGGCTGCCTCCGAGAGGTGTGGACCTAGCGGAAGAGGTCCTCGGCGGGGGAGCGGACCACCTCGTCGTGCACTGAACCGGTGCGGAACCAGCTGCGGTCGACGCCGCGGACCACGGCCACAGGGACGCCGTCGGACTTGCCCATGACCAGCTCGGCGGCGCAGGCGAGCTCGTCGACCACCGCCACCTCGGTGACCTGCATCTCCCGGCCGAGGGCGTCGGCGGTGCCCCGCAGGTCGAGGATGGCGCCGATGCCGGCGCAGCCGATGGCCACGTCGGTGACGCCGCGGCGCCAGGGACGCCCGAAGGTGTCGGAGACGATCACGGCGACCTCGACGCCGGCGCGGGCCCGGAGGCCGTCGCGGATCCGGCGGGCCGAGCGGTCGGAGTCCTCGGGCAACAGGGCGGCCTGACCCCGCTCGACGTTGGACAGGTCCACGCCGGCGTTGGCGCACACGAAGCCGTGCTTGGTCTCGCTGATGACGAGGTCGCCCCGGCGGCGCAGCACGCGCACGGACTCGTCCTCGACCACCTGGCGGTGACCGCGGGGGTCGTCGGCGTCGACCTCGACCATCGCCCCCTCGGCCTTGGAGACCACCTTCTGGGTGACCACCACGACGTCACCGTCGACCAGGTCCACAGTGCCGGCGATCATGCCGGCGAGGTCGTCTCCGCGCCGCACCTCGGGCAGCCCGTCGACCCCGAACACCTCCAGGCGCCCGCTCACCAGCCCCCCGTTCCGCGGACGTCATCCAGAAGGCGGGAGGGGGGGGCGCCGGCGGGGGCGATGGTCATGCGGTGAGGACCGTGCGGCCGAGGGCGGCGGCCTCGTCGGGGCCGGACATGATCGTCGGCGCCACCACGCAGCGCAGGCCCTCGGCCTCGACCGCCGGGGCCAGGTGGGCATCGGCGTCATCGATGACGAGCGTGGCGGCGAGGTCGCGGTAGAGGCGGGCGACGCCCACGACGGAGGACTCGTGGCCGAGCTCTCGCAGCAGGCGGTCGGCGGGCCCCTTCAGCGCGGCGCCGGCGATGATGGGGGAGACGGCCACCGTGTCGGCCCGGCGGGCCACGACGGCATCGCGGACCCCCGGGACGGCCAGCAGGGGCCCGATGGACACGATGGGGTTGGACGGGGCGATGACGACCCGGTCGGCGCCGGCCAGCGCGTCGAGCACGCCGGGTCCGGCGAGCGCGGCATCGGCGCCGTCGAAGCGGACCGATCGGACTTCGACGTCGTGGCGGCGCTGCACGAAGTACTCCTGGAAGCCGATCTCGGTGACGTCGCCGTCGCCCTGCTCGTCGATGGTCACCATCGTGCGCAAGCGGTCGTCCGTGACGGGCAGCACGGTCAGGGCGAGGTCCCAGCCCCGCACGATCTCGGCGGTCACCTCCGAGAGCGGCGCGCCCTCCGAGAGGCGCTGGGTCCGGTAGAGATGGGTGCCGAGGTCACGGTCGCCCAGGTTGAACCACGTGATGCCGCCGTAGCGCCCGAGCGTGGCCATGGCCTGCCACGTCTCGTCCACCAGGCCCCAACCCGTCTCGGGGTTGATGGCGCCCGCCAGCGTGTAGGTGACGGTGTCGAGATCGGGGGAGACGTGCAGGCCGTGCAGCTCGACGTCGTCGGCGGTGTTGACGACGGCGGTGACGGCGGCGGCCGGGTGCACGGCGAGGACGCCTCGGAGCAGGCGGGCGGCGCCGACCCCGCCGGCGAGGACGGTGATCACAGCGAGGCCAACGTCACGAGAGGCCCTTGAGCTTCCCGGTGAGCAGGTCGAGGTCGGCGTCGACCATCATCTCGACCAGCTCCCGGAAGCTCACCTTGGGCTCCCAATCGAGCTTCGCCTTCGCCTTGCCCGGGTCGCCCACGAGCAGGTCGACCTCGGCGGGTCGCATGAAGCGCTCGTCCACCACGACGTGGTCGTTGTAGTCGAGGCCGGCGTGGCCGAAGGCGATCTCGCAGAACTCGCGCACCGAGTGGGTCTCACCGGTGGCCACCACGTAGTCGTCGGGGTCGTCCTGCTGGAGCATGGCCCACATGGCCTCGACGTAGTCGCCCGCGAACCCCCAGTCCCGCTGGGCCTCGAGGTTCCCGAGGTGCAGCTCGGTCTCGCGTCCCAGCTTGATCTGGGCGACGCCGTGGCTGATCTTGCGGGTCACGAACTCCAGGCCGCGGCGGGGGCTCTCGTGGTTGAACAGCATCCCTGACGACGCGTGGAGGCCGTAGGACTCGCGGTAGTTGATGGTGATCCAGTGGCCGTAGACCTTGGCCACGCCGTAGGGGCTGCGGGGGTAGAGCGGCGTGGTCTCGCGCTGGGGGACCTCCACGACCTTGCCGAACATCTCGCTCGACGACGCCTGGTAGAAGCGCACGTCGGGATCGACGATGCGCAGGGCGTCGAGCAGGCGGGTGACACCCAACGCGGTGGTCTCGCCGGTGAGCACCGGCTGGCTGAACGAGGTCTGCACGAAGGACTGGGCCGCCAGGTTGTACACCTCCTCGGGCCGGTGCTCGCGCAGCACCTGGATCAGCGAGGCCTCGTCGAGCAGGTCCCCGGGAGCGAAGGTGATCCGGTCCTGGATGTGGGCGATGCGCTCGAAGTTCACCGTGCTGGTGCGGCGCACCATGCCGATGACCTCGTAGTCCTTGGCCAACAGCAGCTCGGCCAGGTACGAGCCGTCCTGGCCGGTGATGCCGGTGATGAGCGCGCGCTTCTTCATGGGGTGGTTCTAGCCTGGGGCGGTCCCGCCGTCTGCTAAGTGGATTGGCACGTGCCGATTTCGCCTTCTCCGTCCCCCGAGCCCGTCGAGCGCCTGGGACGCCGCATCGCCGCCCACCGGGCCAAGCTCGGGTGGACCCAGCAGCAGCTGGCGGAGCGCCTCGCCGTGTCGCGCGTGGCGGTCTCGCACCTCGAGTCGTCGCTGAGCGTGCCGGGCGAGCGCACGGTCGCCCTCCTCGCCGGCGTCTTCGGCCTCGAGCCCCACGAGCTGGTGGCGGGCACGGACTACCCCGTGGCCAAAGCCGACCGGCTGCCCCTCGTGGTGGCCCGCCACACCGAGCTCGAACTCCAGCTGGCCCTGCTCGACCAGGACCTCGGATGGATCGAGCACACCCCCGACGCCCACGCACTCGCCCTGTTGGACTCGTGGCAGGGTCGCTTCCGGGCGCTGGCCGCCGACCTCCACGATCCGCGAGAGCGCGTGACCGCCGCCGCCGCCCTCGATCGCTTGCGCCGCCTGCGCGACGCGCGCCTCACCCCCTGACGAAGGCCCGCTCAGTAGCGGCCTCGCCACCCAGAGGACGTGACCAGCTCGGGTGCCGGAACGGCGGGAAGGCAGCCGTCAGGCCGACGGAGCGCCGGCGGGGGCGATGGCCGACCGCCAGTGGTCCAACAGGTCGGCGAGGGTCTGGTGCAAGGGGATCTCGGGGGTCCATCCCGTGGCGGTGCGCAGCCGGGTGTTGTCGCCACGCAGCACCGGGATGTCCACGGGCCGTTGCAGGGCAGGGTCCGCCTCGAGGCGCATGGGACGCTCGGCCAACTGCACGAGCTGCTCGGCCAGCTCGGCCACGGCCACGTCGTGCCCGCTGCAGACGTTGTAGACCTCGCCCGGCGCCCCGTGTTCCACGAGCAGGCGGTACGCCCGGACCACATCGCGGACGTCGGTGAAGTCCCGCCGGGGGGAGAGGTTGCCGACAGGGACGACATCGCCCCCCTCGAGCTCGTTTCGGGCCACCCGGTGGGCGAGCGCCGACGCCACGAACCGGTCGGTCTGGCCGGCGCCGAGGTGGTTGAACGCTCGCACCCGCAACACGCCGAGGCCGCGGCCGAGGAAGGCCTGGAGGGCGAGGAAGTCGGCGGCCACCTTGGAGGCGGCGTAGGGGCTGACGGGCCGCAGTGGCGAGTCCTCGTCCAAGGGGAGCTCGGCCTGGGTGACCCGTCCGTAGACGTCGGCGCTGCTGACGGCGAGCACCCGGGGGACCTCGACCGCGGCGCAGGCTTCGAGGACGTTGAGGGTGCCCTCGGCGTTGGCCCGGAAGGTCTCGACCGGGGCGCTCCACGAGCCGCCCACGTCGGCCTGGCCGGCAAGGTGGTAGACGGCGTCGGGCTGTACCCGGCCGAGCAGGACGTGCCAGCCCGCGGCGTCGAGCAGGTCGGGTCCCTCGTGGCGGTCGACGCCGACGACGACGTCGCCCTCGGATTGCAGGTGCTCGGTGAGGTAGCGGCCCACGAAGCCGTGCGCGCCGGTGATGAGGGCCTTCACCGGCCCGAGTGTACGACCCGGTGGTAGAGGGCGATGAGCCGGTCCACGGCGTCGTCCCAGGAGTAGCGCTGCACCTGCTCGAATCCGGCGGTCCGACAGCGCTCACGGGCCGTCTCGTCGACCAGGAGGTGGCCGAGCGCGTCCGCCAGCGCGTCCACGTCGCCGGCGGGCACGAGCACCGCGGCGTCGCCGAGCACCTCGGGCAGCGAGCCGGCGGTCGTGGCCACCACCGGCACGCCCGCGCTCATGGCCTCCAGGGGCGGGAAGCCGAAGCCCTCGTAGCGCGACGGGTAGGCGAACAGGGTGGCGCCGTGGACCAGGGCGTCGCGGTCGGGATCGTCCACCCAGTCCAGGCGGACGACGCGGTCGCGGCGGGCGGCGGCCGCCACCGCGGCGTGGAAGTCCTCGGCGCCCCACCCGTCGGGACCGGCCACCACGAGGCGCACGTCGGCGTCGTTCTCAGCCACCAGGTCGAAGGCCCGCACCAGGCCGGGCAGGTCCTTGCGTGGCTCGACCGTTCCCAGCGCCAGGACGTAGCGGTCGGCGCCGGCGATGGCGCGCCCCCGAGCGGGGTCGGCAGGGGAGAGCGGTGTGAGGCCGTCGTGGATGGCCACGACCCGCGCCGGGTCGATGTCGAAGTGCTCCCGGATCTCCTCGGCCACGAATTCGGACCCGGTGTGCACCCACGCGCCCCGGTCGACCGCGGCCTGGATGAGGCCCGGGAAGGCGAGCGTGTCGCGGGTGCAGAGCTCGGGGTAGCGCACGGGCGTGAGGTCGTGCACGGAGACCAGGGCGCCGCCGCGAGTGGGGGGCACCACGTAGTTGGGACCGTGCACGAGGTCGACGGGCCCGGTCCACCACTCGATGGGTGGCCCGCCGACCCGGGCCCAGGCGGCGCGCAGGGGTCGGGCGGCCATGGGGCGGCCCACGGGGCGGACACCGTCGGGCACGAGTTCGGCGAGGCGGCCCCGGCCCCGCCAGGTGGCGGCATAGGCCATGACGTCGAGGTCCTCGGTCTCGCCCAGGCGGCGCAGGACCTCAGAGGTGTAGACGCCGACGCCCGTACGCGGGCCGAAGAGGGGGGTGGCGTCGACCGCGACGCGCAGGCGCGGGGTCATCCCCGCCGTCCTCACCGCTTACCGACTGAAGACCTGGGAACCGAGCTGCTCGAGGCGGCCTTGGAGCTCCCGGCGATGCACCTGTGCCTTCTGGAACGTCAGCACGCCGGCGCCGACGCCCAGGTACACGGCGTCCATGGCGACCTCGGCCAGGTCGGCCACGGCAGGCACGACACGGCGTTCGAGCAGGTCGGTCAGGTTGCCGGACATGCTCACCATGGTATCGGTCGGGCGATACAGCAGCAAGCACTCGCCAGGGGCGCGGGTCTCGTCGTGGGGTCACCGAAACCTGGTCCCGAGGGGGGTAGGTTGACCCCATCGTGGACACCCTCCCCGCCGACTCTGACGCGCCCGCGAGCCTTCCTTCGGTCGTCGCCATCGTGGTCGCGCACGACCCCGGCAGTTGGTTCGAGGCCACGATGGCCAGCCTCGCCGAGCAGGACTACGACCAGCTCGCGGTGCTCGTGATCGACGCAGGCAGCACTGTCCCCGTGCGCGACCGGGTGGCTGCCGTGTTCCCCAGCGCCCTCGTGCGGCGCCTCGAGGAGAACCCGGGCTATGGCGCCGCCACCAACGAGGGCGTCGCCATGGTGCAGGGCGCCCCCTTCCTGCTGCTGTGCCACGACGACGTGGAGCTCGCGCCGGACACCGTCAGGGTGTTGGTGGAGGAGGCCTACCGCTCCAACGCCGGGCTCCTCGGCCCCAAGCTCGTGCGCTGGGACGCGCCGCGCGAGATCCTCCAACTCGGCCTCGCCGTGGACAAGACGGGCTACGCCACGCCCAGGGTCGATCGTGGCGAGTTCGACCAGGAGCAGCACGACGCCGTCCGTGACGTGTTCGCTCTGCCGAGCGCCTGCCTGTTGGTGCGGGCCGACCTCTACCAGGCCCTCGGTGGCTTCGACGAGGGCATCGACTTCCTCGGGGACGATGTCGACCTCTGTTGGCGCGCCCAGGTGGCCGGCGCTCGCGTCGTGGTGGCTCCCGATGCCCGCGTGTGCCACCTCGAGGCCCTGGGCGACCGCCGCCACATCGATGACCGGCGCAAGCTGCAGGCCCGCCACCGCCTGCGCACCTCGATGGTCTGCTACGGCTTCGTGCACCGCCTGCGGGTACTGCCCCAGGCCGCGATCCTGGCCTTCACAGAGATCGTCTACGCCCTCGTCGTGGGCCGCGGTCGACAGGCTCGAGACGTCGCCGGTGCCTGGCTGTGGAACCTGCGCCGTCATGGCTCGATTCGTCGCGCTCGTCGGCGCCTCGCCACCGTCCGCCAGGTGCCCGACGGCGAGGTCCGGCCACTTCAGGCGGCAGGCTTCGGGCGTCTCAACGCCCTGGCCCGTGGCCAGATCGGCCGCACGGGCGACGACCGGCTCACCTCGATGGGCACGGCCGGGCGTGATCTCGCCAACTTCTTCCGCGAAGGGCCGAGCCGGGCTTCGGCCATCGTGTGGATCGCGGTCGGGGTCTTCCTCGTGGTCGGCAGCCGGCACCTCATCACCCGCGAGATCCCCGCCATCGGCCAGTTCGCCGACTTCCCCGGGTCGCCGACCGACCTCGTCCGTCAGTGGGCCAGCGGTTGGTCGGCCGCAGGGCTCGGGTCCGAAGCACCGAACCCGACCGGGTTCGGAGTGCTCGGCGCGATGGGCTACCTGTTCGTCGGAGCCATGGGCCTCCTGCGCAAGGTGCTGGTCCTGGGGCTGTTGCCCCTTGGCGCGTTCGGGGCGTGGCGGCTGCTCGCTCCCACCCGGTCCCGCTGGACGCGGCTCGTCGTCCTCATCGTGTACGTGACGGTGCCGGTCGCGTACAACGCCGTGGCCCTCGGTCATTGGGGGGGACTCATCCTGTACGCCGCCGCACCCTGGTTGCTGGCTCGACTGGCCCGGGCGTCGGGCCTCGCGCCCTTCGCTCCGATCGAGTTCACGGCGCCGCCTGACAGCGACGTGGACGACGTTCCCGTTCCCACCGAGGGGGTGGCTCCCCGAACCCGCCGCCAGCACGTGCTCGCGCTGGGTGTCCTCCTCGGGGCGGTGACCTGCCTGGTTCCCCTCGCCGTGCCCGTGGTGCTCGTGATGGCGGTGGGCCTGGTGCTGGGTGGCATCCTCGGCGGTTCGCTCCATGCCGCGGGTCGCATCGTCGGCGTGGCGGTGTTCGGCTCCTGCCTCGCCCTGCTGCTCCAAGTGCCCTGGGTGCTCGACTTCCTCCCTCCCCGCTTCCAGTGGTCGGCCGTCGGTGCGGAGGCCACCTCGTCGGCGGGAGGGATCGACCTGCCCCACCTCCTGCGCTTCGACAGCGGGCCTCTGGGGGCCGGACCGCTGGGCTACGGGTTCCTCTGCGTTGCCGGCCTCGCCCTGCTGATCGGGCGCGGCTGGCGCCTCGACTGGGCCATCCGGGGCTGGGTGCTCGCTCTCGTCTGCTGGGGGGCGCTGTGGGTGACGGAGGCCGGGTGGTTGCCCTTCGGGCCGGGCGCCGCCGAGTTGCTGCTGGCCCCGGCCGCCGCCGGCCTCGCCCTTGCCGCCGGCCTCGGCGTCACCGCCTTCGAGCGCGACCGGCCCGCCTCGTTCTCATGGCGCCAGGTGGTCTCGGTGGCGGCACTCGCAGCGTTGGCCCTCGCCACCCTGCCGAGCCTCGGCGCCATGTTCAACGGTCGGTGGTTCGCGCCGCGGGGCGACTTCGACTCGTCGCTGTCCTTCCTCGACGACGAAGTCGCCGACACCCCGTTCCGGGTTCTCTGGCTCGGCGATCCCGACGTGGTACCGCTCTCGGGGTGGGAGCTCGAGGACGACGTGATCTACGCCACCACCGACGAGGGCCAGCCCGACGTCACCGACCTTTGGGCGGGCTCGTCGCACGGCGCCACCCAGGTGCTGAGTGACGCCCTCCAGGCCGCGGGCTCGCGCCAGACCAACCGCCTCGGCCGCCTGCTGGCGCCCATGGGGGTGCAGTACATCATCGTCGTCCAGCAACTGGCGCCGGCGCCGTTCAGCGACGAGAAGCGGCCCGTGCCTGCGAGCCTCACGACCACCCTCGACGAGCAGCTCGATCTCGAGGCGATCGAGGTCAACCCGGCCCTCGACGTCTACCGCAACATCGCCTGGGCGCCGTCGCGGGCCTTCCTGCCCGGCGCCGAGGTCGGTGCCGGCGACGGCTCGGCCCTCGGCCAGTCGGTGGCGACCGACCTCACCGGCCTCGAGGTGGCGCTGCCCGACGAGGTCCACTTCAACGAGTTCCAGGGCCCGGTCGAGGCTGGTGACGAGGTCTACCTGGCGTCGGCCAGCTCGTCGCGCTGGCAATTGCGCTCGGGGGGTGAGACGGCCGGACGTCGCGAGGCCTTCGGTTGGGCCAACGCCTTCACGGTGACGGGGGAGGGGGACGCCACCTTGCGCTTCCGCACGGCCGTGACCCGTTATGGGCTTCTCGCGGTGCAGGTCGCGCTGTGGGTCATCGTCTTGTTCGCCCTCTTCCGCGGACAGGTTGCCGGTCCGCGCTCTCGACGGAAGGCGCGCCCGTGAAGCCGCATCGCTGGCCCGCTCTGCTGGTCATCCCCGCCGCTCTTGCGGGCTACGTGGTCCTCGACCGCACCCACGAGGAGACTCCCCCGGTGGTCGAGGGGCGTGACGTCACCCAGAGCCTCGAGGAGCAGGGCCTCATGCCGGTAGCGGCCCCCGACACCGCGTTGGGCGCCACCTGGTACTGCGCCGGCGGGATGGTCGGCGACGGCGCCGAGCACACGATCATCGTGGCCAACCCCTCCGATCGGGACCTCGCCGGAACCATCACCGTCTACGGCGACCCCGACAGTGCCAACCCGGTGCTCCCCGAGCCGACCGTCGCCACGACGACAACGGCCCCCCCTCCGGACGCCGGGGGGGACACCACGACGACGACGGTCCCGCCGACGACCACCACCACCGTTCCCGTCACGACCACCACCGAGGTTCCTCCGCCGGCGCCGGCCTCGGCCCCTGTCGAAGTGGGTGCCAACTCGAGCACCGAGGTCGACCTCGGTGCTGTCAGCGGGGTCGAGCCGGGCTACACCGCCGCACTCGTCGAGCTCAACGGCGGCGAGGTCGTGGTCGAGCACCGCGTCGTCGACGACGACGGCACCGACGTGAGCCCGTGCTCGTCGACTGCCTCGCCCACCTGGTACTTCGCTGCCGGCGCCACCACCAAGGACGCGACCGAGACCCTGGTGTTCTTCAACCCCTTCCCCGACGATGCCGTGGTCGACGTGTCGTTCCGCACCGATCAGGACCTGCGCACGCCCGAGCAGTTCGAAGGACTGGTCATCCCCGGTCAGTCGGTCATCGCCCGAGACGTCGGCGAGGTCGTGACGCGGCGCGAGCACGTGTCGGCCAGCGTGGTCGCCCGGTCGGGGCGGTTGATCGTCGATCGCATCCAGAGCTTCGACGGCACCGAGGGGATCCAAGGCCTCACCGTCACGCTGGGCGCGCCCGTCCCCGCCGAGACGTGGTTCTTCCCCGAGGGCACGGTGGGGGAGGGCGTGGACGAACGCATCGTCGTCTACAACCCCACGGACGAGCGGGCCGAGGTCGATCTCGAGATCACCGTCGACGATCCCGAGCTCACCGGCGAGATCGAGCCCTTCGAGCTCACCGTGCCGCCCGAGGGCTTCGAGGAGATCCTCCTCAACGAGGAGGCCCGCGTCACCTCCGCGCGCGGCGGTGAGGGTGCGTTGCGCCACGCCAGCGTGGTGCGCTCCGTGAACGGCGTGCCCGTGGTGGCCGAGCGCCAGAGCATCGGCGGCGTCGACAGCGAGTTCGCCGGGGTCGACCTCGTCCTCGGCGCGCCGCTCCTCGCCGACGAAGTGGTCCTCGCAGCGGGCGCCGCCGGCGACGCCACGGAGGCGCTGACGGTCTTCAATGCCGAGTCCGACGTCGACGCCACCGTGACGGTGTCCGCGCTGGTGGATGGCGAGGTCACGCCCGTGAACGGTCTCGAGGACCTCACCGTGGCCGCAGGGCAGCGGGTCTCGGTGGTGGTCGACGACGTGCCCGACGGGACGCCGCTCGTGGTGGCGTCCGATCAAAGCGTGGTGGTCGAGCGTCGTCTCGTGTTCGACGGCGACGTGTCGAGCGCCATCGCGGTGCCCGTCGCCGGCAGTCTCACCGAGCCCGGCAGCTGACCTGATGGAGCGCCTCTTGGTCGCTGGGGTGCTCCTCGTCGGGGCGGTCGCGCTGGCGCTCGTCCTGCGCCGACGCGGATCCAACGAGCCCGTACGCACGTCCTGGGCGGTGCCGACGTGGGTGGACCGAGCCGACTTCGCCTCTGCGGCGACGCCCTGGTTGGTGGTGGTGTTCACCTCCGCCACCTGCCGCTCGTGCCGGGACACCGTCGACAAGGCCCGCCCACTCGAGAGCGACGACGTGGCGGTGAGGGAGGTCGAGGTCGCGGCTCGCCCGGACCTGCATCAGCGCTATGGCATCGAGGCCGTGCCCACGGTGGTCATCGCCGATGCCGAGGGAGCCGTGCGGGGATCGATCATCGGCCCACCCACGGCTGCCGAGTTGTGGGCCCGTGTGGCCGAGGCCCGCGGCAACGATCCCACGTCGCGCTGATCGCCGAGGCCGAGCCCGAGCGCCGGCCGGTGGCACCGGCCGCCCGATCAGTCGTCGGCGGTGATGGTGAGGCCCTCGTTGGCCTCGCCGGCGGTGCGTCCGTCGTCCTCGGCGGCGCCTGGGGCACGGTCCCGGGCGAGGCCGATGAGGCGGTTGACCTCGGCGCCGTCGATGGTCTCGTACTCGAGCAGGGCGCGGGCGACGAGGTCGAGGCCCTTGCGCTCGCGCAGGAGCGTCTGGCGGCAGCGCTCCTCGCTGTGGCGGAGGATCTGCTCGACCTCCTCGTCGATGATGCGGGCGGTCTCGTCGCTGTAGTCGCGGGTGTGCATCAGGTCCTCGCCGAGGAAGACCTGGCCCTGGGAGCCCCACGCCATGGGGCCGACGCGCTTGCTCATGCCCCACTCTCGGACCATCTTGCGGGCCAGCTCGGTGCTGCCCACGAGATCGTTGTTGGCGCCGGTGGAGAAGAGTCCGAAGACCAGTTCCTCGGCGATGCGTCCGCCCATGCGCACGACGAGGGAGTCCTCGATGTAGTCCTGGCGGTGGATGTGGCGCTCCTCGACGGGGAGCTGCATGGTGACCCCGAGGGCCATGCCCGAGGGCAGGATCGTGACCTTGTGCACGGGGTCGGCGTGGGTGAGCACCGCCGCGCACACCGCGTGTCCGGCCTCGTGGTAGGCGATGGCCTCCTTCTCCGCATCGGAGAGGGCCATGGAGTCGCGGCGCTGGCCCATGAGGACCCGGTCGCGGGCGTTCTCGAAGCTGGCCATGTCGATCTGGTCCTGGCCGTTGCGCACCGCGAACAGCGCCGCCTCGTTGACGAGGTTGGACAGGTCCGCACCACTCATGCCGGGTGTGCCCCGGGCCACCACGTCGAGGTCGACGTCGGGGCCGATGTGCTTGTGCTTGCAGTGCACCTCGAGGATGGCGCGACGGTCGGCCAACTCGGGGAGCGGCACGGTGACCTGGCGGTCGAAGCGACCGGGCCGCAGCAGGGCGGAGTCGAGGATGTCCGGACGGTTGGTGGCCGCCATCATGACGATGCCCTCGGTGGCCTCGAAGCCGTCCATCTCGGACAGCATCTGGTTGAGGGTCTGCTCGCGCTCGTCGTGGCCGCCGCCGAGGCCGGCGCCCCGCTTGCGGCCGATCGAGTCGATCTCGTCCACGAAGATGATGGCGCGGCCCATCTTGCGGGCGGACTGGAACAGGTCGCGGACCCGGCTGGCGCCGACGCCCACGAACATCTCCATGAAGTCCGAGCCGGTGACCGAGAGGAACGGCACCCCCGCCTCGCCGGCCACGGCACGGGCGATGAGGGTCTTGCCGGTGCCCGGCGGGCCGACGAGCAGCACGCCCTTCGGGATGCGGGCACCGATCTCACCGAAGCGCTCGGGGTGCTTGAGGAAGTCGACCACCTCGGTGATCTCCTGCTTCACCCCCTCGTAGCCGGCCACGTCGGCGAAGGTCGTGCCGGGTCGCTCGGTGGAGTAGGTCTTGGCCTTCGACCGGCCGATGGACATGATGCCGCTCATCTGGCCCTGGGCACGTCGCTGCATCCACCAGAAGAACCCGATGAGCAGCGCCACCGGGAGGAGCAGCGGGATGAGGGTGGCGAAGATTCCGGACTCGGGCGTCTTGAACTCGATCTCGACGCCCTGCTCGCGCATGGTGGCGAGATCCGCCTCGGGGATCCCGCCTTGGAGCGGACCGGTGGTGGTGAACTTGTCGCCGTTGGTGCGCTCGCCGGTGATCTTGGCGTTGTCGTTGTTGATCTCGACGCTCTTGACCTGGCCCGCCTCGACCCGGGACATGAACGTGTCGTAGCTGATGGCCGAGGCGTCCTCGCCGGACGACAGCAGGCTCGAGGCGACGATCGATGCGGTGACGAGGCCGAGCAGCACCCAGAGTGACCAGCGTGGCCAGGCCGAGTCGGACTTGGCGGGGTTCGACCGGGTGCCCTTGCCCGATGACGGCGGCGGTGGGGGCGGGGGCAGGTGGTCCGGGCTCATCGCGAGCGCGCCTCTCTCGTCGGCGGGACGTCGGGTCCGCGAAAGCGCGGTGCCGCTGCTCCGCTTCGCTCCCCAGCCTCGATGGTCATGGTGACCCATGGTACGGGGCCGAGCATCCACCGCCACGAGCGGCTCGGGTCCTACCCTGTGCGGTCATGAACCGACTCTGCGCGCGCCCCGGTTGCAGTGAACGGGCCACCGCCACGCTCTCGTACGACTACCACTCGCGCGTGGTCTGCCTCGATGGTCTCGCCTTCGAGGTGGACCCTGCGCACCATGACCTCTGCACCCGCCACGCGGATCGGCTCTCGGCACCCCAGAGCTGGGAGCTGCACGACCGACGGGTCGCAGTGGTCGAGCCGATGTTCCGCGCCGCGCGCGCCTCCTGACGAGCGCTGCGCCGCCCCGACCCCGGGGTCCCGGGAGGGCGCCGATACGCTCCTGCGACGATGACGAGCGCGCCTGACGTGACCGACCCGCGCCCGGTGCGGTGGGGCCTCGGCGATGCCTGGCTCGGGCTGCTGATCGCCAACGCGGCGGCACTGATCGGCGGTGTGGTGATCCTCGCGGTCACCGCCAACACGGGGACCGATTCCGAGGAGCTCCCTCTCAACGTCATCGCCCTCCTCCAGCTGCCGCTGTGGGCGGGTTATCTCACCATGCCTCTCGTCGCTGCACGGCGGAAGGGCAACGGGGTGATCGCCGACTTCGGCCTTCGCGTCCGTCCGTGGGACGTCCCTGCGGGACTCGCCATCGGTGTCCTTTCCCAGGTCGTGCTCGTCCCGCTCGTCTACCTGCCCATCTTCCAGATCATCGGGGAACGAGACGTCTCCGCCGACGCCCGCGCCCTCACGGATCGGGCCGAGGATCCCTTCGGTGTCGCCCTGCTGATCCTCGTGGTGGTGGTCGGCGCCCCCATCGTGGAGGAGCTGTTCTTTCGAGGCCTGCTCCTGCGCAGTGCCGAACGCAGGTGGGGCAGCGTGTGGGCGGTCATCGTCTCGTCCCTGGTCTTCGGCGCGGTCCATCTCCAGCCCCTCCAGTTCCCGGCCCTCGTCGCGGTCGGCGTGGTGTTCGCCCTCCTGGCCCTGCGCACCGGGCGGCTCGGCCCGTCGATCTTCGCCCACATCGGCTTCAACGCGGTGGCGGTGGGCAGCCTTCTCGCCGCTCGATGACCGCGCCATCGACCAGCGCCGGGAGTGCGCTCGCCCCTGCGTTCCGGAGCGCGTCGCTGCCCTCAACTCGTCCCCGGGTGGGCCGATGGGTCAGGACCCCCCCGCCTGGAGACGTGGACCGTGCCCCCATCTCGCTGCCCCCGCTGCGACGCCACCTACGTGGAGATCATCGTCACCCTGGGTGGCATCGAGGCGACGATGGCGTCGTGCTCCAACTGCGACCAGAGGGTGTGGACGAGACACGGCGAGCCCGTCGACCTCGAGGGGGTCCTGGCCGACCTGCAGGTCCAGCGGCGAACCTGACGCGCCATCGCCGATGCGGGGTGCCACGATGGCGGGCGCGATGACCGACACCCTCACCGCCGATCGGCCTCCCGACGAGGAGGTGCCTCACGACGAACTGCCCGACGGAGAGGCGCCCGGCGGGGAGGCGAGGCCCGCCTTGGACGGCGGCCATCCCCAGAACGCACGAAGGTCGAACTGGGAACGCCTTCGGTCCATGCCCGTCGAGGGGTGGGTCACCCTGGGCGTGGTGGCCGTCTGCGTGGGATTCACCCTCTCCCACCTCCAACCGGGGTTGCTGATCGCCGATACGACGCCGGCCGGCGGCGACATGGGCGCTCACGTCTGGGGGCCGGCCTACCTGCGCGACCACCTCCTGGTGCACGGGCGCCTTTCGGGCTGGACCCCCGACTGGTACGCCGGCTTCCCCGCCTACCAGTTCTACATGGTCGTCCCGTCGCTGATGATCCTGGTGCTCGACCTCGTCCTGCCCTACGGGATCGCCTTCAAGCTGGTCACGGTGCTCGGCGTCCTCACGCTGCCCGTCGCCGCATGGGCCTTCGGTCGCCTCTCGGGACTGCGCTTCCCGGGGCCCGCGATGCTGTCCGTGGCGACGCTCCCGTTCCTGTTCGACCAGGGCTTCACCATCTACGGCGGCAACATCGCCTCGACGCTCGCGGGCGAGTTCGCCTTCTCGATCTCCCTCTCCGTGGCCTTGCTCTACCTCGGGGTCGTGGCCCGCGGGCTCGAGACCGGACGCCACAGGGCCCTCGCCGCCGGCCTGCTCGGCCTTTGCGTCCTGTGTCACCTGATCCCGGCCATCTTCGCACTGGTCGGCACCCTCATCTGGCTGCTCCTGCGGCCGGGCCGTCCGCAACTCGTGTGGGCGGCCACGATGGCGCCCGTGGGCGCGCTGGTCGCCAGCTTCTGGGTACTGCCCTTCTTCTTGCGGCGTGCCTACCTCAACGACATGGGCTGGGAGAAGCTCACCGACTACTGGATCAACCTGGTGCCGGCCGACAATCGCTGGCTCTGGGTGTTCCCCATCGTGGGCGCCGTGTTCGCCGTGGCTCGCCGGAGCCGAACCGGCATCTGGCTCGTGCTGATGGTTGCCGCCTTCGCGGTGGGCTTCCTCGTCGCGCCGCAGGGCCGTCTGTGGAATGCGCGCCTGCTGCCCTTCTACTTCCTCTGCCTCTACCTGCTCGGTGGCTATGCGATCGCGGAGACGGGCAATGCCGTGGCCCGCATCGTGGGCCGAACCATGCACCAACCCCCTGCGCCGGACGGGGCCGCCGTCACCGCGGGCGAGGGGAGCGAGGAGGGGCTCGGGCTTCGTGCGTCGGACGCGGCCCCCGCAGCCACGCGTCCTGACCCCGTCGACCCGGTCAAGGGGGAGTCGATCGGCGTGGCCCTGGGCCCTGCACGCACCGTTCGCCTGTTCACACCGTTGATCGGGCTCGTGTTCATCCTGGTGTTCGTCGCCCTGCCCCTGCACGCCCTGCCCTTCGGCAGCACCGGCGCCGATGGCGTGTATCGCTGGCTGGGGCTCGAGACGACGGAGCGGAGCTTCGTCGATGGGTGGGCGCGCTGGAACTACTCGGGCTACGAGCGCAAGGAGGCCAACGCCAGCGGCGGCGGCTACCCCGAGTACTACGCGCTGATGCAGACGATGGCCCAGGTCGGCACGGAGCATGGCTGCGGCCGCGCCATGTGGGAATACGAAAAGGAGCTCGACCGCTACGGGACACCGATGGCGCTCATGTTGCTCCCGCACTGGACCGACGGGTGCATCGGCTCGATGGAGGGCCTGTACTTCGAGGCCTCGTCCACCACGCCCTATCACTTCCTCAACCAGTCGGAGCTCTCGGCCGCGCCATCCCGCGCCCAGCGCGACCTGCCGTATCGCAACCTCGACATCGACGCCGGCATCCGCCACCTCCAGCTCCTCGGAGTGCGGTACTACCTGGCGTTCTCCGATCAGGCCGTCGAGGCCGCCGACGAGCACCCCGACCTCACGGAGGTGGCCGTCTCCGAGCCATGGCACGTCTACGAGATCGCCGACAGCGAGCTCGTCGCCCCGCTGACCAACGAGCCAGCGGTGCTCAACGGCGTCACCGACGCCATCCACTCGTGGCTTCCGCCCTCGCTGGACTGGTACCAGGACAGTTCGCAGTGGGATGTGCCGTTGGCTTCGAGCGGTCCGGAGTCCTGGCCGAGGGTCGATGTCGGCGAGACTCCCGAACGCGTACCCGTCGATCCCGTCACCGTCACCGGCATCGAGAGCGGCGACGACTCCCTGTCCTTCGACGTCGACCAGGTGGGTTCGCCCGTACTGGTCAAGGTGAGCTACTTCCCCAACTGGCAGGCGTCGGGTGCGGATGGCCCGTACCGGGTGACCCCCAACCTCATGGTGGTGGTCCCCACGGAGCGCCACGTCGAGCTCCACTACGGCTACACCGACGTCGACTACCTGGCGTGGGCCCTCACGTTGCTGGGGCTCGTGGGCGTGGTCTGGCTGGCCCGGCGACCCCCTCTCGACATGACGCGCCGGCGAGTGGCCGTCACCGCCGACGGTCACACGGGCGAGCGTCCTCCCGATCCCCGAGGTGGGCCCGACGTCGCGACCCGCCCATGGCCCGAGCCGCCACCTCCGGATGCGGGCTCGGCCGTCGGTGACCCGGGGCCCGCTGACCCGGGGCCCGCTGACCCGGGCCCGTGAGCGGCGGCCTCCGGCGCGTCGTCGCCATCGGGGCGCTCTCCACGGCGATCGATGCGGGGGGCTTCCTCCTCCTCCGGGAAGTCGCCGGCTGGGCGCTCGTACCGGCTGATGCGGCGGCACTGGTGTCGGCCGCGTTGGCCTCGTTCTGGCTCCACCGAATGACCGTGGCTCCCGGCGATCCCTACGAGCGCTGGGTCGATCGCCCCGCCGCCTTTGCCCGGATCGCCGCGATCGCGGGCGTCGTGGACATCGCCGTCGTCGTCGGCCTGGCCCATCTCGTCGATCCGACCACGGCCGTCACCCTGCTGGCAGTGAAGGTGTCCGCGCTGATCGTCGCGGGCGTGGTCCGCCTCGCGGGCGAGCGGCGCCTGCTGTTCCGGGTGGTCCGTGCCGAGCAGGATCAGCGGGTCGAGCGGGCCGCGCCCCCCGGCGAGGTGCGGTTCTCGGTGGTGGTGCCCGCGTACCGCGAGCGGGACCACATCGGCGCCGCCGTCGTGGCCCTGCGCGCGGCGCTGGAAGAGGTCAGCGCCGACGGCGGCCTCGAGATCGTGATCATCGACGATGGCTCGGGTGACGGGACCGCGGCGGCCGCCCGTGACGCCGGCGCCGACCTGGTGCTGGAACAGCCCGAGAACCGCGGCAAAGGCGCCGCGGTGCGGCGTGGGGCGCTGGCCAGCCACGGTCGTGCCGTCGCCTTCACCGATGCCGACCTCGCCTACTCGCCCGATCAACTGCTGCGCCTGCTGGCCGAGGTCGAGGACGGCTGGGACGTCGTCGTGGGGAGCCGCCGCCACGAGGACACGACCACCCTGGTGCGCGCCGGGCGGCTGCGCGAGGTGGGCGGTCGGGCCATCAACCTGCTCACCCAGGCCGTGCTGCTCGGTCAGTACCGCGACACGCAGTGCGGCATGAAGGCGTTCCGCAGCGACGTCGCCCGGCTCCTGTTCGGTCGTAGCCGGGTCGACGGCTTCGCCTTCGATGTCGAGCTGTTCCACCTCGCCGAGCGCTACCGCCTGTCGCTCACCGAGGTTCCCGTGTCGGTCGCCAACTCGACGCGCTCGACCGTGCGGGTCGCCCGAGACGCGCTCCACCTCGTCCGCGACCTGTTCCGCATCCGTCGCTGGGCCAAGCAGGGTCGCTACGACGAGGGCGTCGCCGCCTTCCCCGCGGACCGCGAGCTGCCGAACCACTGATGAGACGCGCCGCGAACGAGGACGGCGCCAGACAACCACCGCACGGGTGTGGGTGAGTCGGGCCCGACGCGGGCGAGGCGCGCCGAGGAGCCCCACCCCTGCCGTTCGGTGACGAGGCGGAACGCAGCGAGCGGCGCCATCCGGCCGTCGAGAACCAGGAAGGGTTGTCCGGCGGGGCACTAGCATGGGCCAGCTCATGGCGCAGATCAACGCGGTCTTCAAGGCCTACGACATTCGCGGCACGGTGCCCGACCAGCTCGACGCCGAGCTGTGCCGGGCCATCGGCGTCGCCTTCGCCCGCTTCGCGACCACCGGCATGGAGCGGCCGCGCGTCCTCGTGGGGCGCGACATGCGGCCGTCCGGCGTCGAGCTCAGCGGCGCCTTCAGCGAGGGCGTCAGGGCCCAGGGAGTCGACGTCGTCGACCTCGGTCTCTGCTCGACCGACATGCTCTACTTCGCCGCCGGCCGCGAGGACGCTCCCGCCGCGGTGTTCACCGCCTCCCACAACCCCGCGGCGTACAACGGCATCAAGATGTGCCTGGCCGGCGCCAAGCCGGTGGGGGAGGAGACCGGCCTCCTCGAGATCAAGGCGATGGCCGAGGCGGGCCTTCCGGGCGCGGCCAAGCCCGGCGCCGCGAGCACCCTCGACGTGCTCGCCGACTTCGCCACCCACGTGCACTCCTTCGTCGACCGTGACGCGCTGAAGCCCCTCAAGGTCGTGGCCGACACCGCCAACGGCATGGGCGGCCTCGTGGTGCCGGCCGTCTTCGAGGGCCTGCCCTTCGAGCTCGACCTGATGTACGGCGAGCTGGACGGCACCTTCCCGAACCACCCTGCCGACCCCATCCAGCCCGAGAACCAGGCAGCGCTCCGGGCGCGGGTGCTCGAGACCGGCGCCGACATCGGCCTGGCCTTCGACGGCGACGCCGATCGCGTCTTCCTCGTCGACGAGCAGGCCAACCTGCTCTCCGGCTCGCTCACCACCGCGCTGGTGGCCAGCGGCATCCTGGCCAAGCAGCCGGGCTCGACGGTGATCCACAACCTGATCTGCTCCAAGGCGGTTCCCGAGGTCATCCGCGAAGGCGGCGGCACCCCGGTACGCAGCCGGGTCGGCCACTCCTTCATCAAGGCCCTGATGGCCGAGACCGGCGCCGTGTTCGGTGGCGAGCACTCCGGTCACTACTACTTCCGGGACAACTACCGGGCCGACTCGGGCCTGATCGCCGCCCTGGTGGTCCTCGAGCAGCTCTCGCAGGCGGGGGTTCCCCTCAGCGAGCTGCGCAAGCCCTTCGAGCGCTACGCCGCCTCCGGCGAGCTCAACCAGCAGGTGCCCGACCCGCGGGCCATCATCGACCGCGTCGCCGAGCACTACGCCGCTGCCGACCAGGACCGCCTCGATGGCCTCACCGTCGACCTCGGCGACTGGTGGTTCAACCTGCGCCCCTCCAACACCGAGCCACTCCTGCGGTTGAACCTCGAAGCGCCGGACGCCGACTCGTGCGCCCGCCACGTGGCCGAGGTCAACGACGTGATCGGGGCGGCCGCCTCGAGCCTCCCCGAAGGAACGGACACCTGATGGCCCTTGACCCGCAACTGCTCGACATCCTGGCCTGCCCCGAGGACAAGGGGCCGCTGCTCTACTTCGAGAGCGAGGACGCCCTCTACAACCCGCGCCTGAAGCGCCGCTACGCCATCCGCGACGACATCCCCATCATGTTGATCGACGAGGCCGAGACCGTCGACGAAGCCGAGCACGACCGCCTGCTCGCGAAGGCCGAGGCCGAGGGCATCTCGCCGACGTTCGTCGACGAGGGCGCCTGATGGAGCCCGAGGCGCCGCTCGACTCCTGGTCGATGCTCGAGGCCACCGCCGGGCTCGCCGAGCAGATCGAGGTGGCGGTCGAGGTCGCCTCGGGAGCGGACCTCTCGGGGCTGCCGTCTCGTGACCAGATCGAGAACGTGCTGGTGCTCGGCATGGGGGGCAGCGGGGTCGCAGGGGATCTGCTCACCGTCGCTGCCGGCCCCTTCCTCCCTGTCCCGGTCGTCGTGGTCAAGGGCTACGAGCCGCCGTCCTACGCCAACGAGAACACCCTGGTGTTCGCCATGTCGTTCTCGGGCGACACCGAGGAGACCGTCGATGCGGCGACCACCGCCGCGCTCGCGGGTGCACCGGTCGTGGCGGTGACCCGCGGCGGCGAGATCGGGCGCTTGGCCCGGTCCTGGCACTCGCCGGTGATCGCGGTGGCCGACGGCATCCCCGCACCGCGAGCGGGACTCGGTGCCCTGGCGGTCCCGCCGCTCGTCGTGCTCGAGCGCCTCGGGCTCTTCCCGGGTGCGATCGAGTGGATCCACCGTGGTGTCGAGCAGCTCAAGCGCCGCCGCGACGCGCTGATGGTGCGCGGCAACGAGGCCGAGGTCCTGGCTCGCCGGATCGGCCGCACCATCCCGCTCGTCTACGGAGGCGGCGGCATCGGCCACGTCGCCGCGACCCGTTGGAAGACGCAGATCAACGAGAACGCCAAGGCACCGGCCTTCGCCAACACCGTGCCCGAGCTGTGCCACAACGAGATCGCCGGTTGGGGCCAGCACGGCGACCTCACCCGCCAGGTGTTCAGCCTCGTGCAGCTGCGCCACGAGCACGAGCACCCCCAGGTGATGAAGCGCTTCGAATTGGTCACCCGTTGGACCGAGGAGGTCATGGGTGGGGTCCACGACGTCCGTGCCGAAGGTGACGGCGCCCTCGCCCAGTTGTTGGATCTCATCTCCTTCGGCGACTTCGTGAGCCTGCACCTGGCCTTCCAGGAGGGCGTCGACCCGGGCCCGGTGCCCGTCCTCGACGAGATCAAGGCCGCCCTGCAGGCCTGATCACCGCCGGTCCACGGGGCCGACGCGCCGTTCCGATCGGGCAGATGGGTGGCTCTCGGCGCCCTGGTTCCCTACACTCGCGTACGCCTCGGGCTGATTCGAGTGGTGTCAGTGGACCCCAGCCTGGTTCTGCACATCCCTTCACCCGTGCTTCTGCGCGGGCGTGACGACTTCAGGAGATACGCATGACCGACACTGACAACACCGGCGACCTCGGATTCAAGGTCGCCGACCTCAGCCTCGCCGAATTCGGCCGCAAGGAGATCCACCTCGCCGAGCACGAGATGCCCGGCCTGATGTCCCTGCGTGACGAGTACGGCCCGTCCCAGCCACTGGCCGGCGCCCGCATCACCGGCTCGCTGCACATGACCATCCAGACCGCGGTGCTCATCGAGACCCTCGTCGCCCTCGGTGCGCAGGTGCGCTGGGCGTCCTGCAACATCTTCTCCACCCAGGACCACGCCGCTGCCGCCATCGCCGTCGGCCCCGACGGAACGCCCGAGAACCCCAAGGGCGTCCCCGTCTTCGCCTGGAAGGGCGAGACCCTCGAAGAGTACTGGTGGTGCACCGAGCAGGCGCTGCGCTGGCCCGACGGTGGGCCCAACATGGTGCTCGACGACGGTGGCGACGCCACCCTCCTGGTGCACAAGGGCACCGAGTTCGAGGCCGCCGGCGCCGTGCCGGCGCCGACCGACGAGGACTCCGAGGAGTACACCTACGTGCTGGCCCTGCTCCAGCGCACCCTCGGCGAGGACCCGCAGCTCTGGACCCGGACGGGCGCGGGCATCAAGGGAGTGACCGAGGAGACCACCACGGGCGTCCACCGCCTCTACCAGATGGCCGAGCTGGGCAAGCTGCTGTTCCCTGCCATCAACGTCAACGACTCCGTCACCAAGTCGAAGTTCGACAACCTCTACGGCTGTCGGCACTCGCTGATCGACGGCATCAACCGCGCCACCGACGTCATGATCGGCGGCAAGGTGGCCGTGGTCCTCGGCTACGGCGACGTCGGCAAGGGCTGCGCCCAGTCCCTCAAGGGCCAGGGCGCCCGTGTCGTGGTCACCGAAGTCGACCCGATCTGCGCACTGCAGGCGGCCATGGAGGGCTACCAGGTGGTCACCCTCGACGACGTCGTCGAGAGCGCCGACATCTTCATCACCTGCACCGGGAACTTCAACATCATCACCGCGGACGACATGGCGAGGATGAAGCACAACGCCATCGTGGGCAACATCGGCCACTTCGACAACGAGATCGACATGGCCGGCCTGGTCCAAGTCGACGGCGTCGAGCGGATCACCATCAAGCCGCAGGTGGACGAGTGGCGCTTCCCCGACGGCCACTCGATCATCGTCCTGGCCGAGGGTCGCCTGCTCAACCTCGGTTGCGCCACCGGGCACCCGAGCTTCGTGATGTCCAACAGCTTCACCAACCAGGTCATCGCCCAGATGGAGCTCTTCGGGCACACCGAGTTCTACGAGCGCAAGGTGTACACGCTGCCCAAGCACCTCGACGAGAAGGTGGCCCGCCTGCACCTGGAGGCACTCGGCGTTCATCTCACCGAGCTGCGACCCGACCAGGCTGCCTACCTCGGCATTCCGGTCGAGGGCCCGTACAAGCCCGACCACTACCGCTACTGAGCCCACCAGCTCCTGGCTCGGCGCCCGCCTTCCCCTCGGGGGAGGCGGGCGCTCTGCTCTGTGCCTCCTCCGTCGGCACCCTTCGGGATCCGGTTCGTGGGTGGCGCTGCCCGCCGCCTGCGGTCGACGTCACCCGAGCGGGCGGGCACGACTCCCCGGCCGGCGCTCCTCGGCGCTACTCGGCGCCGATGGCGGTCTCGGGCGCGGGGGCGCCGGGGTCGATGGTCAG
>CAYYDZ010000007.1:42907-46174 GCA_964470715.1 uncultured Microthrixaceae bacterium
GCTACTCGGCGCCGATGGCGGTCTCGGGCGCGGGGGCGCCGGGGTCGATGGTCAGGCGGGGCAGGAACACGTGCACCAGGGGACCGATGCTGAGCGCGAAGACGACGGTACCGACGCCGACGGTGCCGCCGAGCGCCCAGCCCGCGGCGAGCACGACCACCTCGATCGACGTGCGCACCACCCGGATGCTGTGGCCCCGGTGGTGGATGCTGGTCATCAGGCCGTCGCGCGGCCCCGGACCCAGTCCGGCCCCGATGTAGAAGCCCGAGCCCATCGCGAAAAGGAGTGTCCCGGCCAGCAGGAAGGCCACACGAGCGGCGAGCGGTGTCGGTGTGTCGAGCACGCTGAGTGTGGCGTCGATGGTGAGGCCGATGAGCAGGACGTTGAGCATCGTGCCGAGCCCGATGCGTTCGCGCAGCGGGATCCAAGCCAGCAGCACGAGCGCGCCGGTGAGGATGCTGATGGTGCCGATGGGGATCCCGGTGCGGTCGGACACGCCCTGGTGCAGCACATCCCACGGGTCGAGGCCCAGTTCGGCGCGCACGAGCAGCGACAGGCCCACACCGCACAGGACGAGCCCGAACACCAGCCGTGGCAGGCGCCGACGGGTCTCCGCCGCGGACAGGAACCGGAACACCTCGGCACCGTAGCGAGCCAGGAGTCATCGACGGTCCCCCTTTGTCCATGGCTCGAGTCGCGTTCGGAGGACCGACCGCATGGTCGTGGCCCGTTCGCTGTCGCACCCCCTCCGTAGCCTCGGGCCCGTGTTCCTGCCCCCCACCTGCCCGTGTTGCGGCGCTGCTGGTGCGGCGCCCTGCCTGGTGTGCCGAGCGCACCTGTCGCCGGCGTCGGCAGCGGCGCCCCCGCCGGGGGTCGACGGCTGGTGGGCGCTCCTGCGCTACGAGGGCGCCGGGCGCGACCTGGTCGTCCACCTGAAGTACCGAAACGCCCGCAGCTCGATCCGGTGGTTGGCCGAAGCCATGGCGGCACTGGTCGATCCCACCGGCATCGACGTCGTGACCTGGGCGCCGACCACCCCCGAGCGTCGCCGCGTCCGAGGCTTCGACCAGGCCGAGCTCCTTGCCCGGGCGGTGGCCCGGCGTCTGCACCTGCCGTGTCGCCGACTGCTCCGGCGAGGCTCGGGACCAGCGCAGACCGGACGCTCGCGCCAGGAACGGCACCACACCCTGAGGCTGCAGGCGGTGGGGCGTCCCGCGCGCAGCGTGTTGGTGGTCGACGATGTGGCCACCACCGGGGCGACGCTCGCCTCGGTGGCGGCAGCGCTCCGTCGGGCCGGTACGGTCGAGGTGTGGGCGGTGACTGCCGCCCGTACGCCCGATCATGCCGGTGGCCTACCATCGGCCGACGACGCCGTCTTCCAGGAGGGATGCGTGGACATCAAGGTCAGTGGCCGCCACACGGAGGTCTCGGACGTATTGCGTCAGGCCACGATCGACAAGATCGGACGCCTCGGTCGTTACGTCGACGGCATGGAGCGGGCCGAGGTCCACTTCTCCGAGGAGCGCAACCCTCGCATCGTCGACAAGGAGATCTGTGAGGTCACGCTCGAGGGCCACGGTCATCACGTCCGGTGCAAGGTGGCGGCACCTGACGGCTTCGCCGCCGTCGATCGGGCCGTCGAGAAGCTCGAGCACCAGCTCCACAAGCTGAAGACCAAGCTCGGGCGGCGGGCCGCCGGTCCCGCCGACGACCAGATCGTCACCAGCCTCCCCGACGACGCCGCCGCCTCCGCGCCCCGCATCGTCAAGACGAAGCAGTTCGCCATGTCCACCATGGACGCCGATGAGGCCATGCTGCAGATGGACCTCCTCGGCCACGACTTCTACGTCTTCACCAACGACCACACCGGCCGCGCTGCGGTCGTGTATCGGCGCGAAGACGGCGACGTCGGCCTGATCGACCAGGCCGACTGAGCCCCGGGTCCAGGGGCCGGTACGGAAGTGGACGAGATGGCCGACGCCGCGTCGAGCGTCCCCGAGCCGGTGCGCGTCCTGATCTGCGACGACCACGCGCTGTTCCGGCGCGGCCTGATGATGGTCCTCGAGGAGGAGGCCGGCGTCGAGGTCGTCGCGGAGGCCGAGAACGGGGCCGAAGCCGTGGCCATGGCCGAAGACTTCGCGCCGGACGTGGTGCTGATGGACGTGGCCATGCCGGGACTCGACGGCATCGGCGCCACCCGCCAGATCGCGTTGTTCCACCCTTCGGCCCGCATCATCATGCTTGCCGTCAACGCCGACGGCGACGAGCTCTTCGACGCCATCCGCGTGGGTGCCACCGGCTACCTCCTCAAGGAGGCTTCCATGGCGCAGGTCGCGGGCGCAGTGCGAGCGGTGGTCGAAGGCCAGACGCTGCTCACGCCCGGCCTTGCCGCGCGCCTGGTCGACGAGTTCGCCGCCCTGGCCGCCGCAGAGCCGGCACCGGGGTCGGTGCCCGCGCCGGTTCTGGCCCCGCGCGAACGACTGGTCCTCGAGCGAGTTGCCGAGGGGCAGGCCAACGCGGAGGTGGCCGACGCCCTCCAGATCTCCGAACACACGGTCCGGAACCACCTGCGCAACGTGTTGGGCAAGCTGCACCTCTTCAGCCGATCGCAGACGAGCCGCGAAGTCGGCGCCACCGTGCGCGGGGACGAACCTCTCGACCGCTCCTGATCCCGGACCGGGGCTACCCGGGACGGTCGCAGGTCACCGGTAGGCTCTGGTCCATGGCTGTCCTCGATCGCATCCTCCGCGCCGGTGAAGGCAAGAAACTGCGCGCTCTCGCCGGCCTGGTGCCCGAGATCAACCGGCTCGAGCCCGAGATGGAAGCGCTGTCCGACGAGGCGCTGCAGGCGAAGACGCCCGAGTTCCAGGAGCGCTCCGCCAACGGCGAGTCCCTCGACGACCTGCTCATCGAGGCCTTCGCCGCGGTGCGCGAGGCGGGCCGGCGCACCATCGGTCAGCGCCACTACGACGTCCAGATGATGGGCGGCGCGGCCCTGCACTTCGGCTGGGTGGCCGAGATGAAGACCGGTGAGGGCAAGACCCTCGTGTCGACCCTGCCCGTGTACCTCAACGCCATCTCGGGCGACGGCGTGCACGTCATCACCGTGAACGACTACCTGGCCAAGCGCGATGCCGAGTGGATGGGCCAGCTCCACGGCTGGATGGGCCTGTCGATGGGCATGATCCTGCCCGGCAACCACGACGCCGCCTTCAAGCGCGAGCAGTACGCCTGCGACATCACCTACGGCACCAACAACGAGTTCGG
>CAYYDZ010000008.1:0-6738 GCA_964470715.1 uncultured Microthrixaceae bacterium
GCCAAGTTCCGCTTCGCCGAGGACGTGACCCGTGCCCGGCACATCCTCCACTCGGGGATCCTCGGCGACCTGATGCTCTTCGAGAACGCGTTCACCTCCCGGGTGGACATGTCCGGGCGATGGAACGCGGATCCCCGGGTGGCCGGCGGGGGCGTGCTCATCGACAACGGCACCCACTCGGTCGACATCGCCCGGTTCTTCCTGGGCCCCATCGGCGAGGTCATGGCCGTCGAGGGCAAGCGGACCCAGCAGCTCGAGGTCGAGGACACGGTGCGGGTCTTCCTGCGCTCCTTGGACGACGTGATCGGCAGCATCGACCTGTCCTGGAGCATGGACAAGAGCCTCGATCACTACATCGCCATCTTCGGCACCGAAGGCGAGATCCGGGTGGGCTGGAAGGGGTCGAGCTTCCGGCAGGTGTCGAGTCCCGAGTGGGTGTCGTTCGGCAACGGCTACGACAAGGTCGGCGCGATGGGGGGTGCGGTGGAGAACTTCTGCCGCGCCATCCGGGGCGACGAGCCCCTGCTCATCACCGCCGAGGACGCCCTCGCGTCCGTGGCGGTGATCGAGCAGGCCTACGCCTCGCTGGCCGCCGACCACTGGGTGCCCGTGCCCTCGGCGCTCGGCCAGGCGCCGCGGAAGCGGGCACGGGGCGGCAGCGCCGCCTGATGCCGGCCCGCGTCCATCCCACCGCGCTGGTCGAGGACGGGGTCGTCCTCGGCGAGGGCACCGCGGTCTGGGACAACGCCCACCTGCGGGGCCCGTCGCGCATCGGCGCGGACTGCATCATCGGCGAGAAGACCTACGTGGCCTACGGCGTCGAGATCGGCGACCGGGTGAAGGTCAACGCCTTCGTGTACCTCTGCACCGGCGTCACGGTCGAGGACGCGGTGATGATCAGCGCCGGCACCGTCTTCACCAACGACCGGTACCCCCGGGCCACCACGCCGGACCTCGCCGAGCTGCGGTCCTCGGATCCCGACGAGGACACCACCACGACCCTCGTGGGCGCCGGTGCCACCATCGGGGCCAGGGTCGTGATCGGTCCGGGCGTCGACATCGGCCGCTTCGCCATGGTCGCCGCGGGCGCCGTGGTGACACGCGACGTCGAGCCCTTCCACCTCGTCGCCGGCCTGCCCGCTGTGACCATCGGCTTGGTCTGCCGGTGCGGGCCCCCGCTCGTCCGGGTACGCCCCGATGAGGACCTGGGCGACCACGAGGAGCTGACCTGTGGTGTCTGCGGGCGCCGCTATGCCGTCACCCAAGGCCGGGTCAAGGAGCTCGACGGGTGACGGGCGAGGACCGCGACCAGCGCTGGGCCGTCGTCGGCGGGGGCGTCCTCGGGATGACCGTGGCCCACCGGCTGCGGGCGGCCGGGCACACCGTGACCCTCTACGAGGGTGCGTCCGATCTCGGGGGCCTGGCCTCGGCGTGGACCATCGACCTCCCCGGCGGCGAGCGCCTCACCTGGGACCGGCACTACCACGTCACCCTGCTCTCGGATCTGCGCACCCGGGGCCTGCTCGACGAGCTCGGCCTCGCCGACGAGGTCCGCTGGGTCGAGACCCGCACCGGCTGCTACGCCGATGGGCAGCTGTACTCCGTGTCGAACACGGTCGAGTTCCTGCGCTTCCCGCCGCTCGGCCTCGTGGACAAGCTGCGTCTCGGCGGCACCATCTTCTACGGCTCGAAGATCCACGACGGCCGGCGCATGGAGCGCCTCGACGTCTCCACCTGGCTCCGGCGGTGGTCGGGGAACCGCACCTACGAGCGCTTCTGGCTGCCGCTGCTGCGGGCGAAGCTCGGTGACGCCTACCGCGAAGCCTCCGCCGGCTTCATCTGGTCGACCATCCAGCGGCTCTACGCCGCCCGGCGCAGCGGCCTCAAGAAGGAGCTCTTCGGCTACGTGCGCGGCGGCTACGCCCACACGCTGTCGACCTTCGCGGCCCGTCTCGAGGCCGACGGCGTGGCCCTCCGCACGGGTTGTCCGGTGACGGCGATCCGACGCTCGCAAGCCGGCTTCAGCCTCGTCACGCCGGAGGGCGAGGACCACGCCGACCGCGTGGTGGTGACCACCGCTGCGCCGCTGACCGCTGCGCTCTGCGCCGACCTCGACGCCGACGAGCGGGACCGTCTCGAGGGCATCCGCTACCAGGGCATCGTCTGCGCCTCGTTGGTGCTGCGTCGGCCGCTGGCGCCCTACTACCTGACCAACATCACCGATCCCGACACCCCCTTCACGGCCGTGGTCGAGATGACCTCGCTCATCGACCCGGCGGAGGTCGGCGGCCACACCCTCGTCTACCTGCCGAAGTACGTCGCCCCCGACGACCCGTTGTTCGAGGCGAGCGACGACGAGGTGCGGGCCGCCTTCCTGCCCTACCTCCAGCGCATGCACCCGCAGCTGGCGGACGACGACGTGCTGGCGGTTCGGGTCTCCCGTGCCCGTCAGGTGTTCGCAGTGCCCACCATCGACTACTCCGAGCGGGTCCCGCCCATCGTGACGTCCGTGCCCGGGCTCTACCTCGCCGGCTCGGCCCAACTGGTCAACGCCACCCTGAACGTCGACGACACCATCGGCCTCGCCGAATCGGCCCTGGCCGCCATCGCGGTCGCCGAGCGCTCCGCGCCCGAGCCGGCGGTGGTGACGTGAGCGCCCCCGGCGGGGCCCGCCCCCTGGCCAGCCTCTCGCTCGACGCCGACAACCTCTGGTCGTACCAGAAGACCCACGGCGACGCGGGGTGGGACCGGTACGGCACCTACCTCGACGTGCTCGTGCCCCGGGTCCTCGAATTCCTGGCCGAGCGCGACCTGACCATCACCTTCTTCATCGTGGGCAAGGACGCCTCGCTGCCCGAGAACCGCGAGCCCTTGGCCGCCCTCGCCGCCGCCGGCCACGAGATCGCCAACCACAGCTTCCGCCACGAGCCATGGCTCCACCTCTACGAGCGCGACGAGCTCGTCGACGAGCTGCGCCGGGCCGAGGAGGCCATCGAGGAGGCGACGGGGTACCACACCATCGGGTTCCGCGGTCCCGGGTACAGCCTCTCCACGACCACCCTCGAGATCCTCGTCGAGCGGGGCTACCGGTACGACGCGTCGACCCTCCCGATGGTCATCGGTCCGCTGGCCCGGGCCTACTACTTCCGCACCTCGAAGCTCACCGAGGAGCAGAAGGCCGAGCGCTCCGAGCTCTTCGGCAGCTGGAAGGACGGTCTGCGCTCCATCCGCCCGTACCGGTGGGAGGTGGGCCGCGACGCCCTGACGGAGCTGCCGGTGACGACCCTGCCCCTCGGCCGGGTGCCCATCCACGTGAGCTACCTGCTCTACCTCGCCGGCGTCCGGCCCTCGCTGGCCCGGGCCTACTTCTCAAGCGCACTGCGGCTGTGCCGACTGCGGAAGGTGGAGCCGTCGATCCTCTTGCACCCGCTGGACTTCCTCGGCGCCGACGACGTGGACGAGCTGGCCTTCTTCCCCGCCATGGGGATGGCCGGCAAGGCCAAGACCGAGCTGGTGGGGCAGTTCGTCGACCAGCTCCGAGCGCAGTTCCAGGTGGTGAGCATGCGGGAGCACGTCGACGACATCGAGCGCCGCGGCGGCCTCGAGCTGGTGATGCCGCGCTTCACCACCGAGCCGGCCGGCGTCGGGTGAGGGGCCGAGGTCGATGACCACCCTCGAGCACGCGGTCGATCCCGACCTCGACGAGCCGCGCCCCGAGGGCGTGCGCCCGTTCGTGTCGGTGGTGGTGCCGGCCTACAACGAGGCCCTCATCCTCATGCAGTCGCTCACGTCGCTCTACGCCTACCTCCAGGCGCTGAGCGACGACTACGAGTGGGAGGTCGTCGTGGTCAACGACGGCTCCCAGGACGAGACCGGCGCCATCGCCGAGGCCTTCGCCGGCTCGCGGCCCGAGGTGCGGGTCCTGCACCACGCGGTGAACTTCCGCCTCGGCCAGGCCCTCCGCTACGCCTTCAACACGTGCCGCGGCGACTACGTGGTCACCATCGACTGCGACCTGAGCTACGCCCCTGAGCACATCGGCCTGCTGCTCGAGCGCCTCCGCGAGGACCATGCCAAGATCGCGGTCGCCTCGCCGTACATGAAGGGCGGCGAGACCACCGGCATCCCCTTGGGTCGCCGGGTCCTGAGCCGAGGCGCGAACCGCTTCCTGTCGGTGGCGTCCGGTGGCCACCTCTCGACCCTCACCGGCATGGTGCGGGCCTACGACCGGCCCTTCCTGTCCAGCCTCAGCCTCCGCTCGATGGGCACGGACATCAACACCGAGATCCTCTACAAGGCGCAGCTCCTCAACGCCCGGGTGGTCGAGGTGCCCGCCCACCTCGACTGGTCCAGCCAGGAGGCGGCGCCCGAGCGCGAGTCGAAGATGCAGATCGGTCGGAGCACCTCGGCCTACGCGTTCTCGGGCTTCATGTTCCGCCCGGTGGCCTTCTTCATCATCCCGGGCCTCGTCATCTTGGCCTTCGCCCTCTACAACCTCGGTTGGCTGGCCTACAACATCCTGGAGGAGTACTCGACCCTGTCCGGTGGCTTCGAGCCGCGGATGTCCGCGTCCTTCGCCAACACCTTCGACGTGCGCCCCCACGCCTACTTCGTGAGCGGCTTCACCCTGGTGATCGCCGTGCAGCTGCTGAGCCTCGGCATCATGGCCTCGCAGCAGAAGCGCTACTTCGAGGAGCTGTTCCACGTGAGCACCGCCACCTACAAGGAGCAGCAGCGGGCCCGAGGCGGGTGAGCCCGGTGCGCCCCCGCATCCTCGTCTGCTCCTACGAGTGCCCCGTCCCCGCCCACGGCGGGTACCGCTTGCGGGTGCTGCACCTGGCCCGGCTCCTCGCACAGACGGGTGCGGTGACCGTCGCCGCCCTCGGCGACGTCCCCGATCACCACGACGAGCCCTTCGCGCTCGTCGGGATCCCCCACGACTTCTCCCGCAAGCGGGCCCTCGCCCGCTCGCTGCGACGGCCATACCTCGCCGCGCTCCTGGACTCACCCGGCTTGGTCGAGCTGGCGACATCCGGCTCGTGGGACCTCGTGGTGGCCTCCTCCCCGTTCTTCGTCGGCCCCGTCGGGCGAGCCGGCGTGCCGGTGGTGCTCGACGCCCACAACGTCGAGACCGACATCATGGCCACCCTGGCCCGTACCGACCGCCGCCGTCTGCACCGTCTGCGATGGCGCTGGGAGGCCGCGAAGATGCGACCGGTCGAGCGGTCGGCGGTCACGGCCGCCGCCGTCACGCTCGCCACCAGCGACGACGACGCCGAGGTGTTCCGGTCCTGGGGTGGTCGACGGGTCGAGGTGGTGCCCAACGGCGTGGACACGACCGAGGTGGACTACAAGCCGCCGGGCGCCGGCCAGGGTCTGCTCTACGTCGGCCAGTACGGCTACCGGCCGAACGAGGCCGCCGCGGTGGAGCTCGTGACCCAGGTGCTGCCCCTCGTGCAGGCCGAGGTCCCCTCCGTCACCGTGGAGCTGGTGGGTCGCGACCCGACCCCCGCGGTGAAGGCCCTCGACACCGGCGGCGTGGCCGTGCTCGGCGCGGTCGAGGAGGTGCTGCCCTGCCTGCACCACGCGCGCGCCCTGGTCGTGCCCCTCCGGGCGGGCAGCGGTACCCGCTTGAAGATCCTGGAGGCCATGGCGGCCGGCACCCCGGTGGTGTCGACGCCCCTGGGCGCCGCCGGCATCGACGCCGACGACGGCGAGCACCTGCTCCTCGGCGAGTCCCCGGCGGATCTGGCCGCGCAAGCGGTCCGCGTCCTCAGCGACGATGCCCTGGCCCAGCGGCTGTCCAAGGCCGCCCGCGCCCTGGTCGAGGAGCGCTACGACTGGGGGGTGTTCGCACCTACGGTCGCCGAGGTCCTCGCCGACCTCACCGCGCCGCCCGGTTGAGGCGGTCGGCCAGCCCGTTCAGCCGGCCTCGTAGAGGGTGACGTCGAGGCCGGGGAAGGACTGCTCGTCGGCCACGGCGTAGCCCCTGGCCTCCAGGGCGTCGGTCATGGTGGCGGCATCACCCGCTTGGGGGGCGTCCTCGGTGCCGGCCCGCTCGAGGACCCAGACACGGTCGTGGCCCGCCAGCAGCGCGTCGGCCCGGTCGGTGGTGAGCTCGGGCGGCTGGTCGATGAGCAGCCAGTCGCCCCAAGGCGCGTCGGGATCGAGGGGGACGAGCTCGTCGCGCCGCTCGGGTGACCGGTCGGCGTAGACCGTGAAGGTGACGCGGGTGAACCACGGCTGGAACACGATGGCGTCGCCCGGCTCCGCGTGGTCGAGGACGTAGCTCGTCGCCGTCCGGAAGTCGTCGTGGGCGTCCCGGCGGTAGAAGAAGGCGGTCGACACGAGGGACACCGCGACGATCGTCCCCAGCAGGATCTGGGCCAGTCGGCGTGGCTTGACCTGCCACACACCCGAACTCGCCAGCAGCACCAGAGCGGGTGCCACGAGAAGCAGCCACCGGGCGCCGAAGAGGGGCTTGGCCAAGGACAGGACCGCCACGGTGGTGACGGGCACGGCGACCCATGCGACGCACACGAGGAAGGCCCATTGGGCCTCGGTGCGCACCCCGCGGTCGGCCCAGACGGAGCGCAGGCCGTGGAGAAGGGCGACCGCGATGGCGACGCCGACGAGGGCGAGCAGGAGGGGGCCGCCGTTGCCGACCAGCCGGCTGAAGACCCCCACGAAACGGACGGGGGACAAGGGTGGCGCGCCGTCGACCTGACCCTTGTCGCC
>CAYYDZ010000008.1:6838-36983 GCA_964470715.1 uncultured Microthrixaceae bacterium
CCACGAAACGGACGGGGGACAAGGGTGGCGCGCCGTCGACCTGACCCTTGTCGCCCCCGCCGGCGAGGAACCAGACGATGGGCAAGAGAAGGATGCCGATGGCCGCAAAGCCCTTGACGAGGGCACGTCGGGGTGTGGGCAGCGACCGGCGACCGAGCGCGGCGACGACTTCGGCGCCGATGACGAGGACCCCGAAGAAGTGGGCGTGGGCCAAGAGTGCGGTGACGCACACCCAAGCTGCCCACCGGCCTCGCGACGGGGCGTCGACGAACCGCACGAACAGGAGCATGCTGGCCGTGACCAGCAGCAGGGTCAGGGCATAGGTGCGGGCCTCGTGGGAGTACTCGATCACGAAGGCGTTGATGGCGAGCAGGAACGCGGCGGTGAGCCCCACCCGCTCGCCGAAGAGGCGCCGGCCGAGCAGGAAGAGCACCGGGACCGCGGCGGCGGCGAACACGACCGAGGGCAGGCGCATCCAGGTCTCGCTCTGGCCGAACTGCACCCAGCCGTGCATCAACACGGAGTAGAAGGCACCGTTCATCTCGTGGTCGGTGATGACCCGCCAGAACTGGTCGTTGCCGAGGCTGGTGTGGGTCAGGGTGAAGCCGTCGTCGACCCAGAAGCTGTCGGTCCCGAGCTGGATGAGCCCGAGCACGAAGGCCGTCGCGGTGGCGGCCAGCACCAGCAGCTTCGTCCGGGTCGAGGCGGGTGCGGACGCGTCGTCGAGCGCTTCGGGTCGGCGCGCCCGTTCGTCCACGACGGCCACGCGTCAGCCCCGCTCGAACCGTACGACGTCGACGCCGTGGAGGTCGATGCGGTCGGTCTCACGGTGGTCGCGAGACAACTCGTCGACGTAGGCCGCGAGGTCGCGGTCGTCGGCGGGGGAGCGATCATCGCGAATCACGAGCCAGACACGATCGTGGGCCGCGACGGTGGCGGCGATCTCGTCGGCCTCCGGGTGGTCCCGGTGGTCGGGAAGGAAGGAGCCCCACGTCGCCACCGGCCACACCGGGTCGAGGGCACGCTCGAGCGACGGGTCCCGCAGGGCGTACTCGTCGAAGGGCAGCTCGACGAACCAGGGCAGGAACACCACGCCGTCACCGGGCTGGACGTCCGCCGAGATGGTCTGGGCCGCCCCGCGGATGTCGTCGGCGGGTGGGCGCACGTACCAGGCGATCGCGGCGCCGACGACCAGGACCCCGACGACGGCGGCTGCGGTACGGCGCATCCACCCGGCGGGGACGGTCTGGATGCCGAGGGCGGTGAGGCCGGCGGCGGCGGGCACGAGGATGACGAAGTAGCGGGCGCCGAAGAGCGGCTGCACGGGCGAGAGCAGGGCGATGGCGATGGGCGGCAGGATCAGCCAGGCGGCGAGGTACAGGAACCCCCACTGGCGCTCGGTGGGCCGGAAGGGTCGCAGCGGCCAGAGCTGGCGGGCGTAGGTGACCGTGGTGAAGGCGCCGAGCGTCACGAAGGTGCCGAGCAGCAGGATCCCGCCGTTGCCCGCGACCCGGGCGTACACCCCCACGAAGCGGACGACGCTGAACCCGGGGATCCCCTCGGCTTGCCCCTCCTCCTCGCCCGTGGCGATGAGGGCGAGCACCGTGCCACCCAGCACGGCGATGGTGGCGAAGCCGGCCATCAGGCGACGGGTCGGCCGAGCGAGGTCGCCGCGGCGGAGCAGCGCCATCGCGCCCTGAACGCCGAGCACCAGCCACCCGAACAGGTGGGCGTAGGGCAACAGCACCGACACCCCCACCCAGGCCCACCACTGACCGCGCCGCCCGTCCTGGACGAACGCGACGAACAGCAGGGTGCTGAGGGTGCCCACGAACATGACCAGCGCGTAGGCCCGAGCCTCCTGGGCGAACTGAAGCTGGAAGGCGTTCACCGCCAGGAGCAGGGCACCGGTCGCCGCCACGCGGTCGTCGAAAAGTCGGCGCAGGAGCAGGTAGAGCACCGGCACGGTGGCCGTGGCCGCCATCGCGCTCGGGAGGCGCAGCCACCACTCGGCGTCGCTGACCCGGATCCACGGGAAGAGCACGAGGGCGTGGAGGGCGCCGTTGGGCTCCCGCTCGGTGAGCACCTGCCAGAACGGCGCCCAAGGCATCCTCGCATGGCCGACGCTGTAGCCCTCGTCCAGCCACAGGCTCTTGTGGCCGAGATGGAACGTGGTCAGCAGGCCGGCCAGCGCGGTCGCGAAGACCGCCACCGTCCTCGGCGCGATGCGCCAGGTGGCCCCCTCGTCGGCCGCCGTGGCGCGAGGCGACCGCTCGGAGCCATCCGCGACGGTGCGCGCGTCGGTGAGGGAACGGGCCATGTGCAGGTCCATCGGCCTCGCCGGCGGCTCGTTGAGGGCTCCCGAACTCCCGGCTGGACGGGCTCGGCGTGCCTCAAGGCCCCCTCGCACCATCCGATGGGTGGGGGTGGCGCTCGTGACCCTCGTCATCCCCGTCCGCGGCACCTTGGGCCTCGTGGTGCCGCTGCTCGACGCGCTCGAGCCACAGGCCAAGGATGCGGACACCACCGTGCGGGTGGTGGTGGTCGACGACGCCAACGGCGTCCCCCTCGCCGCGGACCTGGAGGAGCGGGCCTACCGCCACCTGACCCTCGACGTGGTTCGTCGTGAGGCCAACGGCGGACCGGGCGCCTCCCGCAACACCGGGTTCGACCTCGTGGACACCCCGTGGGTGGCGTTCCTCGATGCCGACGTCGTGCCCGCACCGGACTGGCTGGAGCGGCTGACGGCCATCGTCGGCGCCGACGACCCGCCCGACGTCATCGAGGGCCGGATGGCCGTCGGCGGCGACGAGCCGGCCACACCGTTCGCCCACGCCACCGAGGCCGTGCCGCCGGAGCAGCGCGTCGCCGCCAACCTGATCTTCCGCAGCGAGGTCCTACGGGCCGCGGGTGGCTTCGACGAGCGCTTCTACGACCCGGGTCGCCGGGTGCACTTCCGCGAGGACGCGGAGCTGGCCTTCCGCCTCGAAGCCGAGGGCCGACGCTTCGCCTATGAGCCGGACCTGCTGGTGGTGCACCCGCCGCTCCCGCCCTCGTTCTGGACCCCGGTCAAGCTGGCCCGGCGCTACTACTTCGACCCCCTGCTCAGCCGGGAGCACCCCGAGGCGTTCCGGGCGCTCAACCGCAGCCGGATGGTCGGGCCCATCACGCTTCGACGGGCCCGCCATGACGCCGCGGTCCTCTTCGTGGGGGGCGCCGGTGCGACCGCGGTCGGGCTGCTGGCGCGCAAGGCGACCCTCGCCCGGATCGGTCTCGCCGCGCTCGTGGTGGGCTGGCTCGCCAACATCGCCGCCCTCGCGTGGAGGAAGGAGGTGCGACCGCGCGACGTGGTGCCCGTGGCCGCCGTGGCGACCCTCGTCCCCTGGACGTACCTCGCGAGCTACTGGCGCGGTGTGGTGCACTTCCGCCATCGCCCGCGCCTCTGAGAACCGTCACGGTCGTGACCACGTGACCGACGCCGCCGCGGCCGACGCGCTCCCGGGGCCCGAGCGCCTGGCCCGGCGCATGACCCGAGGGTTCGTTGCGCTCGCCGGCGGGCGGGTCGCCACCCTCGCCCTCCAGCTGATCGCCTTCGGGGTGGTCGCCGCGTCTCTCGGTCCCGCCGGCGTGGGGGCGTATACGTTCGCGGTCGCGTTCTACGGGCTGTTCGCCTACGTCACGAACTTCGGCGTCCGGGCCATCGCCATGCGCGACATCGCCCAGCAGCCCGAGCGCGAGCGCGACCTCGTCACCAACCTCTTCTACCTGCGGGTCCTCGCCGGCGCCCTCGCCTACGGGATCCTGGTCGTGGTCCTGCTGCTCGGCGGCTACTCGCCGGTCGAGCGCCAGGCCGCCCTGGTCACCGGGGTCCTCCTGGTGGTGCTCGCCCTCGAGTCGTTCCAGGTCATCCTCGAGGTGCGCCTGCGCATGGGCTGGGTGTCGATCGCCGCGGTGGTCCAGGGCATCGTGCTGGCGGGGGGCACCGTGGCCGTCGCGGTCCAGGACGGCGGTGTGGTCGCCTACCTCTGGGTCTTCGTGGCCTCGAACGTGGCCAACTTCGCCATCGTCGGGACCGTGGCCCTGCGCCAGTCGGGCCGCCTGCACTGGCGGCCGCGGCCGACGATCTGGGCCAGCCTCGCCAAGGCCGCCGTCCTGCTCGGCCTCGCCCAGCTCTGCATCACGCTCTACTACCGCCTCGACCTGCTCATCCTCGCCGCCATCAAACCGGCCGACGACGTCGGCCAGTACGGCGCCGCCTACCGGGTCCTCGAGACCTTCGTCGTGGTGCCGTCGCTGGCCATGACGGTGCTGACGCCGGTGATCGCCTCGAGCGTGGTGGCCGGCACCGCGGTCCTCCAGCGCCGATACGGCCACCTCATGCACGTCGTCGCCCTGTGCTCGTTCCCGGTCGCGGTGGCGGGCCTGCTCACCGCCGCGCGGGTGTTCCCCGCGCTGCCCGGCTTCGAGGAGTTCGGAGGTGCCGGCGACGCCTTGGCCATCCTCGCCATCGCCGCGCCCTGCATCTTCTTCGGCACGGTGCTCTCGGCGGTGCTGGTCTCCGGCCACCAGCAGGGTCGGCTGCTCGGGGTGTCCTTCGCGGGGCTGCTCGTCAACGTCGCCCTCAACGTCGCACTGATCCCGCCGTTCTCCTACACCGGTGCCGCCATCGCCACCTCGGTCACGGAGGTGGCCGTCGTGATCGGGCTGGTCCGGTCGATCCACCGCCACCTCGGCGTGTCGTGGCCGTGGTCCCGCGTGCTGCGGGCCGCCCGGGCCTCGCTGGTGATGGCTGTGGTCGTGGCGCTCGGCTACCCCCTGCCGCCCTTCGTCCAGCTCGGCCTCGGTCTTCTCGCGTACGCGGTCGCCCTCCTGCCCACGGGCTCGCTGCGCTGGGACGACCTCGGGGGTCTCATGGGCGCCGACGGTCCGACCGCGATCGTCGGTCGTCCCCAGGGTGCCGATGGAGACGGGACCCTCCCCATCGAGCGCGCCGGCCCGCTGCGCACCTGGCGGGCGCTGCTGGGGAGCGGCGCCTGCGTGCTCGTGGAGGACGGCGTCGCCGTCCCCCTCTGGGGGCCGCCGGTGGCACGGCTGGCGGGCTGCGAGCCCGTGCACCTGCGGGTGGTGGACCCGGCCCCCCACCGGGACGGCTGGCGCAACCGCCTCTGGCCGTGGTTCCTCACCACGGTCGAGGGCGTTGACCCCGCCGATCCGAACGGCGCGGCCCTCCGCTCCCGTTGGCCACGCCTCGCCGACCGGGTCGCCGTGGGCGCGACGGTGCCGGCCGCGGCCGCGGCCGAGGACCTGGAGGCCGAGGACCTGGAGGCTGAGGACCTGGAGGCTGAGGACCGCGTGTCGGAGGACCGCGAGGTGGAGGTGTGACCGACCCGTCGGTGCTGCTGGTGCACGAGTTCCCCGGCGGCTTCGGGGGCGCGGAGCGCTACCTCGAGCTCCTCGGTTCCGGGCTGGTCGACGCCGGTGTCGCCACGAGCGCCGTGGTGTTCGTCGACGATGCCGAGGCCGCGCGCCGACTGCACGACCGCCTCGCCGGCATCGCGCCGGACACCGACGTCGTCGTCGGTCGCAGCCGGCCCGGTCCCATCCTCCGGGCGGTGAGGACCCGCCGGCCCACGGTGCTGCACTGGAACTTCGTCGACCCCTTCGCCTTCCGAGGCGCCACTTGGCTGCTGTTGCCCTGGGGCCGCCCGTCGGTGATCACCGACCACCTGCCCCAGCTCCGCCACGCGGGCCCGCATTGGGAGACCACCCGCCGCCTCGCCAACCGGCGCATCGCCGCGATGATCGTGGTGGGCGCCGCCGCCCGTGGCGAGGCCGAGCGGCGCTGGGCGAGGCCGCCGACCATCGAGGTGGTGGCCAACGGCGTCCCTGTGGGCGACGGGGTGGCGCGGAGCGTCCGGGAGGATGGTCGACCATTGCGCCTGCTCTTCGTCGGCCGCCTCACCGAGCAGAAGGGCGTCGGCCTCCTGGTCCCGATCCTCCAGGCCCTCGTCGCCGCCGGGCTGCCCGCCGAGCTTCGGGTGGTCGGCGACGGACCCCTCGCCGACGAGCTCGCCGTGACAGTGGCCGACGCCGGAGTCGGCGACGTGGTCACGCTCGTCGGGTTCTCGCCGGATCCGCTCGCGGAGATGGCCGAGGCGGACGTCCTCCTCTCCCCGTCCACGTACGAGGGCCTGCCCTTCACCCCGCTCGAAGCCCTCAGCACCGGCCTGCCCCTCGTGCTGTCCAACATCGCCCCGCACGCGGAGCTGGTCGGCAGCAGTGGCGGGCCGGGCGCCCAAGTGGTGGGCGGGCGCGAGCCCGAGGCGTGGGAGGCTGCCGTGGCACGGGTCGCCGCCGACCTCCCGGGCGCCAGCCGGGACGCCCTCGCACGGGCGACCGAGCACGATCTCGCGACGATGGTCGAGCGGACCCTGGAGGTCTACCGGCGAGCGACGGCGTAGTCGGGGGTGGCCGTGGACCGGGCTCGGTCGGACCCGTCGCGCGGTTGGGTACGGGTGTCGGCGGCGATCAGCCACCCGAACGCGCACCCGACGACGAGGGTGATGCGTACGTCGATCCCGGTGAAGGGCCCGGTGAGCTCGGCCACGATCAGACCGACGAAGCCGGCCGCGAGGGCCAGCGCGGCGACCCGGACCCGCGGGTCGTCACCTCGTCGCCAGACGCGGTAGGCGGTCACGATGGCGGTGGCCCACATCCACACATAGGCGAGGAACCCCATCGGGCCGAGCTTGAGCCAGAACCACAACGGGGTCACGTGCGTGTACAGCTGGCCACCTTCGTGGCGCTCGGGCAGCGGGTAGCGGATGGTCCACGGCACCCCGAGGCCGAGACCGGTCAACGGGTGCGCCCGGAGCTCGGCGAGGACGTTCTGCTGCTCGTCGAGGCGGTAGCGGTCGCCGGAGGAGGCGGCGATCTTCGAAGGGGTGAGCGACTGGGCGCGGTAGAGCACGGGGTTCGTCGTGTCGGTGGCGCCACCGGCGGAGACCGCGATGTAGAGGGCGAGCACCACGGCCGCGCCCCCCAAGAAGAGCCAGGGGCGCCCCCGTTGGCCGGAGGCGACGAGCAGGACCAGGACCAGCCCGAGGATGGCCGCGATCCAGAAGCTGCGGCGGTAGGACAAGGCCAGCGTCACCATCAGGACCGGCGCGGCGATGAGCACCCAGCGCGGCAGCGGGACGCGCCGCACGACCGCGGCCACCACGCCGAGGAGCACCACCACCATCAGGAAGTTCATCGTGGGCTCGTAGAACGTGCTGGCCTCGGCGCTGACGCTGGCGGCGACGCCGCCGACCCCGTCGCCCGGGCCCGCCTGGTTGGTGAGCCAGGCCACGAGGGCGACCAGTGCCCGTGCCGCCACGAGCGCGACGGCGAGGGTGATCGCTCTGCGCTGGCCTCCGCTTCGGGCGAGCACGGCGGCGGTCACCAGGGGGACGACCAGGAGGAGCGCGACGACCCGTGCGGAGCCGATGAGGTCGATCCGGTTGCTCGCACCGAGGTAGCCCGTCACGAAGCCGGCGGTGAGGGCGACGGTCATCAGCGCGAGGGGAAGGGTGAACGGGCCCCAGCCGGGACCCCGTTCGCCGGTCCCGATGCGGTCGTACAGCACCCAGCCGAGGAGCAAGAGCACGAGGATGTCGGGTGGGTGCAGGGGCGTGGGCCCGAGGCTCCCGTACCAGGGGTCGAGGGCCACGGGCCACACCCCCTTCTGGCCCTCGATGAGCACCGTCGAGGTGAAGAGCAGGCCGAGCGTGGCCAGTGGGTGCCAGAAGAGCCACCAGCAAGCCACCAGGGCGATCGGCACCAGAGCGACCGCTGGTCCGACCGCGGTCATGGCCACGGTCAACGCGAGGCCGAGCACGGCGCCCAGGAGCGCCACGAGGAGACCCTCGCCGGACCGGATGCCGACGCGGGCGAGGGTCACACCGCGGCCCTGACGACCTCGGCCTCGTGCACGCCGCGCTGGTCGGCGTAGCTGTAGCGGCGCTCCGGGGTTGAGGCGCTGTTGAAGACGAGGCCGATGACCGGGGCGTCGATCGCCCGGAGCGTCTCGAGCGCCCGTCGCACGTCGCTACGGCGGTCCTTGCGGCCGTCGACCACGAAGAGCACCCCGTCGGCGTAGTGGGCGATGACGAGGGGGTCGACCACGGGGAGGGTCGGCGGGCTGTCGATGACCGACAGGTCGTACTGGGCGCTGATGTCGTCGAACACCTTGGCGGCCCGGTTGGTGGTGAGGGCGGCGGCGGGGTCGAGGATGCCGCTGCCGGCGGGGACGACATCGAGGTACTCGGTGGCGCCGGGCACCGGAAGCGACCACAGGGGCAGGCGGCCGCCGGCCAGGTCGGGGTTCGAGGTGGAGGTGGCCCCCACGAGGTCGGTCATGCCCGGCTTCACGGGGATGCCGAGGCGCTTGTTGACCGCCGGGCGGCGGAAGTCGCAGTCCACGAGGATGACCCGGCGTCCCTCGGCGGCGAACGACTGCGCCATGTTGATGGAGATGTGGGTCTTGCCCGAGCCGGGGGTGGCGCTGGTGACCATGAGCACGGGGCCGACGTGCTCACGGAGCGCGTAGGAGACGCTGGTGCGCAGCACCCGGAACGCCTCCACGGCCTCGGCGGTGTCGGGGCTCGAGCGAGACACCGAGGCCAGGACGGGCAGGCCGAGGTCCTGGGCGGCCTCCTCCGCGCTGGCGTAGCGATCGGTCAGTGCCGAACGGGCGTACGCGGCCGCCGAACCGATCACGAGGGCGGCGAGGAAGGCGAGCACCGCGTTGCGGAGCGGTTTGGGTGCGGACGGCACTCCAGGAGGTGTGGCCTCCTCCAAGATCGTGGCGGCGTCGCTGGGCGCGCCGCGCACCTCGGCCGCTTGGGTCTGCAGCTGCTCGAGCTCGGTGGTGAGGGCCACGTCGTCGGGGTTGACGACGAGCGCGGTGTCGATCTCGTCGACCCGCGTCTGGATGCGGTCGATCGT
Source organism: uncultured Microthrixaceae bacterium (assembly GCA_964470715.1). GTDB lineage: Bacteria > Actinomycetota > Acidimicrobiia > Acidimicrobiales > DATDAH01 > JAEUJM01. The sequence goes on from CAYYDZ010000008.1 coordinate 15,827, forward strand.
GGCCTCGCGTTGGGCGTTCTGGCGGTCGGCGATGAACGTGGAGAAGGCGGTGGCGTAGGCGTTGGCCACCTCGGCCGCCCGGTCCGGGTCACCGGCGGTGGCCGTGACGTCGAGGAGCTGGACATCGGCTCGGGGCGACACGGCCACGCTGGCGGGGAGCGTCGGATCCTCGGCATCGGGCTCGAGGGCCGTCGCGGTCGCCTCCTGGACGGGGCGGGTGCGTGCCAGCGAAGCGTAGAAGTTGGCCTGCTGGAAGAGCTCGTCGGCCGACACGAACTCGTTGGATTGCGCTCGGCCCGACACCACCTGGACGACCGCGGTCGCTTGGTACTGCTCGGCCTGGAGGGACGACAACCCGAACACCACCACGGCGGCCACGGATGCGAACGCCAGCAGCCACCAGCGGTAGCCCCACACGATGTGCAGTGGGTTCGTGGATTCCATCTCGGTCAGGCCCCTCGATCTCGCAGGACGCGCAGCAGCGACCTGCGCCTATCGGCTCCATCCCATCACTCTTTACGGCGGTAGGTTCGGCGCGTGCGCGTCGAGCTCGTCCACGAGTGGCTGACCAACATGGCCGGCTCAGAGAAGGTCGTCGGGGCGTTGCGACGCACCTACCCCGGCGCCGCGGTCAACACGAGCCTGTTCTTCGCGCCCGAGTTCCCCGGCTGGGACCCGGTGCGCACCACGTTCCTCCAGCGCTTCGCCACCAGGCGTGGGGCCCATCTCCGCGTGTTGCCCCTCATCCCGGCGGCCATGCACACGCTGAAGGTCCCCGACGCCGACCTGGTCATCACCAGCTTCCACTCCTTCGCCCTCGACGCACGGGTGCCCGAAGGCGTGCCCCACCTCGTGTACTGCCACACGCCTCCTCGCTTCTTGTGGGAGCGGGACCAGCTCGCCGGCGAGCGGGGACTCTCGACCTGGCTCACCGGTTCTGCCGCGGCGGTGCTCAAGCCCGGCGACCGCCGCCGCAGCCGCAGACCCGACCTCTTCGTGGCCAACTCCAACGAGGTGGCCGGTCGCATCCGCGATGCCTACGGACGCGACGCCGAGGTCGTGCACCCGCCGGTCGAGGTCGAGCGCTTCGCTGCTGCCCTGGGTGAGCCGAAGGGGGACTACTTCGTGTCGTTCTCCCGCCTGGTGGCCTACAAGCGGGTCGACCTCGTCATCGAGGCCTTCCGTGAGCTGGGGTGGCCCCTCGTGGTCGCCGGCGAGGGCCGCGCGAGGGCCGAGCTCGAGGCATCCGCGCCGCCGAACGTCCGTTTCGCCGGACGAGTACCCGACGCCGAGTTGCCGGCACTGCTGGCGGGTGCCCGTGGGTTGGTCTTCGCCGGTCTCGAGGACTTCGGCATCACCCTGGTCGAGGCCATGGCCGCCGGCACCCCGGTGATCGCCCTGGATGCCGGCGGGGCACGCGACTCGGTCGAGCCCGGTCGGTCGGGTCTGCTCTTTCCCGAGCCCACCACGGCCTCGCTCGTGGAGGCGGTGCGTCGGGCGGCGGCCACCGAGTGGGACGCCACGGATGTCTCCGCGTCCGCCGGCCGCTTCACCGAGGCCCGGTTCTCGGAAGCCATGGTCTCCCTCGCCGACGCCCTCACCGCGTCCTGACCGCCGGCGCGGGCGAGACCGCCCTCGCTGCCTCAACCGGAGCGCCCGCCGACCGAAAGAAGGCTGTCCCATCCGCAGCCTCGGAGAACGGCGGCACACGCACATGGCAGTTGCCGAAGGACCGCTCGTCGCGATCAACGGCCGAGGTGCGAGCGATTCGCGTCCGTCCCGACGCCGCCGCCTCCCGCTGAGCCCGTGGTCCCTGCGTGTCGTCGCCGACGTCGCCGCCGCCATGGTGGGACTGGCGGCGCTGCCGAGCGTGGGTTGGGCCAACTTGGCCTACGCGGTCGGAGTGTTCGTCACCCTGGGCTCGGTGGGGACGTACCGCCGTCATCTGGCCCTCAGCAGTCTCTCCGAGCTGCCCCGCCTGTTTCTCGGCGTCGGGGTGCCCCTGCTGGTCATCGGGGCCATCTCCCCGTTCGTCGACCTCCCGTCGACGCTGTTCGACCAGGTGGCCATCACCGGCATCGCCGTGGTCCTGGGCCGCACCCTGACCTATGCCGTCATCCGAACGGCCCGCCGTGCCGGCCAACTCCAGGAGCGGGCGGTCATCGTCGGCGCCGGGTCGGTCGGCATCGAGCTGCATCGCCTGTTGATCGAGCACCCCGAGTACGGCCTCGTGCCCGTCGGCTTCATCGACGACGTTCCGTCCGAGCCGGGCCTCGAGCTCCTCGGCGGCATGGCCGACCTCGACAGCGTCATCCAGGCCAAGGACATCCGGCGGGTGCTCGTCGCCTTCGGGCCACGTGGCGAGCAGGAGCTGGTGGCAACGCTGCGCTCGACCGGTCTCCACGACGTGGAGCTGCACGTCGTGCCCCGCTTCTTCGAGCTGGGCTTCTCACCCGGTGGCCCCGATGTCGAGCACATCTGGGGCATCCCGCTGTTCCAGGTCCGCAGGGCGGCTCTGCGGGCCGGCGCCTGGAAGGTCAAGCGGGTCGCCGACGTCCTGGTGTCGGCGATGCTGCTGCTCCTGCTGTCGCCACTGCTCGCAGTGCTGGCGTTGGCGGTGCGCCTGAGCAGCCCCGGGCCTGTGCTGTTCCGTCAGCGCCGCATCGGCCAGCACGGCCACGAGATCGAGGTGCTCAAGTTCCGGACGTTGCGGGTGAACGCCGATGCCGACGTGACCTGGTCGGTCGAGGACGATCCCCGTCAGACCACCGTGGGCCGCTGGCTCCGCCGCCTCAGCCTGGACGAGCTGCCCCAGTTGTGGAACGTGCTGAGGGGGGACATGTCGCTCGTCGGTCCACGGCCGGAGCGGCCTCACTTCGTGAGCCGCTTCTCGGCCCAGGTCACCCACTACGCCGACCGCCATCGCCTCCCCGTGGGCCTGACGGGGCTGGCCCAGATCCATGGCCTTCGAGGGGACACCTCCATCGAGGAACGGGCCCGGTTCGACAACTACTACATCGAGCACTGGTCTCCCTGGGAGGACGTCAAGGTCATCATCGCCACCGTCGGCGTGATCCTCCGCGATGCCCTGCGCGCGTCCTCTGGCTCCGACCGTCCGGCCAAGCTCCAGGCCGAACGGCGCTCCCGGAATCGCCAGAAGTCCTCCACCTGAGCGACCCGGGCGTGGCCTCGGCGACGGGGGCGGCCGGTCAGAACCGAGAGGTGAGCCCGACCTCGATGAGGTAGGGGCCGGGCTCGGCGAGGGCGAGCTCGAAGGCGTCGCAGAACTCCTCGGCCGTCGTGGGACGGCTGCCGGGCACGCCCATGCCTGCGGCCAGCTTCACGTAGTCGAGGTCGGGGCCGTGCAGGTCGAACATGGCCTTGGCCTTGGGGCCGGCCTCGCCGGCGCCGACCCGACCGAGCTCGAGGTTCAAGATGTCGTAGGCGTGGTTGTTGTAGACGACCGTGGTGACGTTGAGGTCCTCGCGGGCCTGGGTCCACAGCGCCTGGAGCGTGTACATGCCCGAGCCGTCGGCCTCGAGGGACACGACCGGGCGGTCGGGGCAGGCGAGGGCGGCGCCGGTGGCCGCGGGCAGGCCGTAGCCGATGGCGCCGCCGGTGAGGGTGAGCAGGGTGTGGCGGGCCGAGCCGGCGGTCGCCAGGCTGGTCCACAGCCCGGCCGTGGCCGACTCGTCGACGAGGATCGCCACCTCGGGGAGCAGGGCGGCGATGGCGGCGCCGAGGCTCTCGGGGTCGAGGGGGCCGGTGGGGCGGTCGGGTCGCGCCAGCTCCTGGATGGTGGCCGCGTCGGCCGGCGCGCCGACGGCCTCGGCGAGGGCCTCGAGGGCGGCGACGCCGTCGTCGGCCGGTCCGGCGAGGACGTGCACCTCGCAGCCGGCGGGGACGAGGCTGGTGTCCTTGTCCGGGTAGGCGAAGAACGAGGCCGGGGCGTCGGCGTCGACGATCACGAGGTGGCGGATGCCGTCGAGCTGCATCTGCACGAACTCGCCGAGGTAGCCGAGGCGCTCGAGCGCGGGCAGGCCGGCGCCGCGCTCGAGGCGGGTGGGGAAGCACTCGCACAGCACCTTGGCGCCGGTGTGGGCGCCGATGCGGCTCACGGCGGTGACGCCGCGCTCGCGGGTGACCGACCCGCCGACGAGGATGGCCGCGGGCTCGCCGCCACGCAGGACGCCGGCGATCGCCTCGATGCGGTCGGCGGGGACCGCCGCCGGGGCGGTCGGGGCGAGCGGCGTCGAGGGGGTCGCACCCTCGGACCAGGACGCGTCGGCGGGCAGGATGAGGGTGGCGACCTGGTTCGGGGCGCCCGTGGCCGCGGCCACGGCCTCGGCGGCGAGGCGACCGACGTCGGCCGACGACCCGGCCACGCCGACCCAGCTCTCGAGGTTCGCCGCCACCGTGGCGATGTCCGACGTGAGGAAGATGTCCTGGCCGTAGCCCGTGGCGTGGTCGCCCACGATGTTGACCATCGGGCTGCCGGCGCGCCGGGCGTTGTGGAGGTTGGCGAGGCCGTTGCCGAGGCCCGGGCCGAGGTGCAGGAGGGTGGCGGCGGGCTTGTCGGCCATGCGCCCGTAGCCGTCGGCCGCGCCGGTGACCACGCCCTCGAACAGGCAGAGGACCCCGCGCATCTCGGGCACGTCGTCCAGCGCGGCGACGAAGTGCATCTCGGAGGTGCCGGGGTTGGCGAAGCACGTGTCCACGCCGGCGTCGACGAGGGTGCGGATGAGGGCGCGGGCGCCGTTCACGGTGGGGCTCCTGTGGGCTCGGGGTGTGGAGGGAGGGCGGTGGGCGGGGGAGGGACGCGGCCTAGAAGATGGTGCCGGGGTTCAAGATGCCGTTCGGGTCGAAGCTGGCCTTGATGCGGCGCATCAGCTCGATCTTCACCGGGTCCTCGAACTCGAGGAAGTACTTCTTCTTCTCGGTGCCGAGGCCGTGCTCGCCGGAGATGGCGCCGCCGAGGGCGAGGCCGGCCGACACGATGCCCCGGAGGATGGCGTCGCGCTTCTCCGGGTCCTTCTGGAACACCGAGAGGTGGACGTTGCCGTCGCCGGCGTGGCCGCAGCCGGGCACCCACGCCTCGTATCGGGCGGCCAGCTCGGCCACCGCGGCGAGGTACTCGGGCATCGAGGCCCGAGGGACGACGACGTCGATGATGTCGTCGGCATCGTTGGCCTTGGCCGCCCAGAAGGCCTTCTCGCGGGCGTCGATCAAGGCGGCGCCGGCGTGGGAGGGCAGGACGTAGACGTCCTCGGCGCCGAGCTCGGTGACGAGCTCGGCCACCTGGGCGACGTCGGCGTCGACACGGTCCTCCTGGGTGCCCTCGATGACCACCACGAGGTAGGCGAGGGCTCGCTCTTTGACGTCTTCGGGGATACCGAGGTCGATGCCCGCGGACGCGGTGATGACGGCCATGGTGAGCAGGTCGATGTACTCGAGGATGAGGGGCCCGACCCCGCTGGCCACGATGCGGGGCACCGCGGTGGTGACCCCTTCGAGGGTGGCGAAGGGCACGAGCACCGTGGCCGCGTGGTGCTGGCGCGGGTAGAGCTTCAGGGTGGCTTCGGTGACGAGGGCGAGGGTGCCCTCCGAGCCGAGCACGAGCTGGGTGAGGTCGTAACCGGCGGTGGCCTTGACCACCTTCCCGCCGGTGCGGATGACGTCGCCGGAGGCCAGCACCAGCTCGAGGCCGATGACGTGGTGGCGCGTGACGCCGTACTTCACGGCCCGCATCCCGCCGGCGTTGGTGTTGACGTTGCCGCCCAGCGAGGCGCTGTACTCGCCGGGGAACACGGGGTACACCAGGTCGTGGGGGGCGAGCTGCTGATCCAGCTCGTCGAGGGTGACTCCCGGCTGCACGACGGCCATGTGGTTGTCGGTGTCGATCTCGAGCACCTGCTTCATGCGTTCGAAGGACACGACGATGCCTCCTTCGACGGGGATGCACGCCCCGGACAGGCCGGTGCCGCTGCCGCGTGCCGTGACGGGCACGCCGTGGGCGTCCGCGGCCCGCAGGACGGCGGCGACCTCTTCGGTGGTGCCCGGGCGCACGACTGCACCCGGCGTCACGGGCGTGGCCGTCAGGGCCTCGTCGTGGCGGTAGTCGTCGCCGGCGGTGTCGCCGACGAGCAGGTGCTCGGCGGGCACCGTGTCGCGCAGGATCTCGGCCAGATCGACCATGTCGCTCCCATCCTCCCCGGGGTCGTCCGGCCCGCAAGCTACTCGCGCCGACTCGTGGGGTCCGCGGCCGGGGCGGCGCGGCAGGCGGCGGGCGCTCAGGGCGGCGTCGGTCCGGCCGACGAGGGGAGGGTGACCGACGCGCACGCCGCCACGATCGAACTGGTCGACACCACCTGCGCGGTGTGCGGTGCCGACGACGCCGAGCCCCTCGGGGTCGGCGAGGACTTCGAGTACCGCACCACCCCGGACAGCTTCCTCGCCGTGCGCTGCCGGCGCTGCGGCCTCGTCTACCTCGATCGCCGCCCGGCGGAGTCGGCGCACGCCACCATCTACCCGGACGACTACCACGCCTACGACTTCTCGGCCGAGCGCTTCGGCGTGGTCTACAAGGTGCGCCGGCGCCTCGAGGCCCACCGTCTCCTGAAGGTCGCCGAGGGCCTCCCGGCCGATGCCCGCATCCTCGACGTCGGTTGCGGTGACGGCTTCCACCTCGGCCTGCTCGACGAGTTCGGCCCGTCGGGGTGGCGGGTCGAGGGCCTGGACCCGGACCCCCGCGCTGCAGCCCGGGGCGAGCAGATCGGCCTGACCATCCACACCGGGGTCGTCCAGGACTGCGACCTGCCCGAGGCGGCCTACGACCTCGCCCTGCTCATCATGACCATCGAGCACGTGGCCGACCCCGCCGAGGTGCTCGAGGGCGTGCGCCGTCTCGTCAAGCCAGGCGGACGCCTGCTGATCATCACCGACAACACCGGCTCGCCGGACTTCCGCCTGTTCAAGCGCCGCCACTGGGGTGGCTACCACTTCCCGCGCCACTTCAACCTGTTCGACCAGTCCAGCCTGCGGCGCCTGGCCGGGCGCACGGGCTGGGACGTCGCCGAGCTGACGACCATGACCAGCCCGGTCAACTGGGTGTACTCGATCCGCAACACCCTCGACGACTGGGGGGCGCCCAAGGGCGTGGTCGAGCAGTTCAGCCTCGAAGCCGCGCCCTCGCTGTCGGTCTTCACCGCCTTCGACGCCGCGCTCAATGCCGTGGGCAGGGGAGCGCTCCTCCGAGCCGTCCTGCAACGACCGGCCGGCTCGTCCGGTCAGGAGGGGGATCGATGAGCGCACCCGCGCCCCGTCGCGTCGCCGTGCTCGGTGCCGGCATCGCCGGCCTGGTCGCCGCCGCCGAGCTGCAACGGCGAGGGGTCGAGGCCCTCGTCTACGAGGCCGGGCCCCGGGTGGCGGGCATGGCCGAGAGCCACCACGACCCCGACGGCTTCAGCTACGACACGGGCGCCCACTTCATCACCAACCGCCTCGCCACGGCCCTCGGCGTCAACGAGCGGTGCCGGGTGGTGCGCCGCTACGGCGAGTCCGTCTACCTCGACGACGGCGTGGCGGGCTATCCCTTCGGGCTCCTGCGCAAGCCCCGGTTCGTGGCGTCGGCCGTCGCCGCCCGGGGCAAGGGCCTCGTGGGTGAGGCCGACCCGGTCACCGCCGCCGACTTCTTCCGGGCCGAGTACGGGACGGCCATGGCCGACGAGGTGGTCCTGCCGCTCATCGAGGCCTGGTCGGGTGCGCCGAGCGACCGGCTGGCCGCGGCGGTGGGCCAGAAGATCCCCGGCAGCATCGCCCACACGATGGTGCTGAAGGCCGCCGCCAAGGTCACCAAGCGGGCCGTGGCCATCGGCTACTGCCGCGAGCAGCCGCAGAGCGTCGACGTGTGGCACGTGTACCCCGAGGGCGGCGTGAGCCTGCTGTGCGAGGCGCTCGCCGACCGCCTCGGCGACGCCATCGCCCTCGAGACCCCGGTCGAGAAGGTGCTGGTCGAGGACGAGCAGGTGCGGGCGGTGCGCGTGCACGGCGAGGAGGTCGAGGTGGACGCCGTGGTGAGCACCGCGCCCATCAGCGTCCTGCCCCGACTCGTGGAGGGGAGCGAGCGGCTCGACCGCTTCGCGTCGTTCCGCTTCCGACCGATGGTCTTCGCCAACCTGCGCTTCGAGGGCCGGGGGCTCCTGCCCGACGTGGTGATGTGGGTCCCCGACCGGAGCTTCGAGACCTTCCGGATCACCGAGGCGCCCCTCTCGATGCCGTGGCTGGCCCCGGAGGGCAAGACCATGATCACCGTCGACATCGGCACCGAGGTGGGCTCCGAGCTCTGGACCATGGACGACGACGCGCTCGGAGAGCGGTGCCTGTCCGAGCTCGAGCGCCTCGTGCCCGGCGTGCGGCGCCGCTACCTCGGCTGCCGGGTCGTGAAGACCCCGATCGCCTACCCCGTCTTCGCCCTGGAGCACGAGGTGGCCCGCGCGGACCTGGCGGTCAACGGCACCGGGGTCGACGGCCTGTTGAGCGTGGGGCGCAACGGGGAGTTCGAGCACATCCTGATGGAGGACATCTACTGGCGCACCCGTGGCGCCATCCAGCGCTTGGTGGACACGGGCTCGTCGGCGCGACGCGTCGGCGCCGTGGGGCTCTCCGCCTGACGGCGAGGTAGGTCTCCCGCCGCGGGGCCCGAGTCACCGGGCCGGGCGTGAACCTGGCGTCACCTTCGCCTCGGCGCAGGTGAGGGCTGAACGGTCCGTAACCTTGGCCCGACATGGCCGGTTACCTGCTCGTCTTCGCGGTCGCCTTCGCGGTGACGGTCGTGCTGACCCCCGTCGTGCGCCGCCTGGCCATACGTCTGGGTGCGGTGGTGGCACCGGACGAACGGCGCGTGCACACCCGGGCCACGGCCACCCTCGGCGGCGGCGCCATGTTGGCGGGGTTCCTCGTGGCCATGTTGGTGGCATGGCGGTCCGGCCGCTTCGACGCGGTGTTCGAGGGCAGCACCGAACCGCTCGGCGTCGTGATCGCCGCCGTCATCATCTTCGTCGTCGGGCTCATCGACGACTTCCGCGAGGTGTCGGCGCCCGCCAAGATCGCCGGCATGGTGCTCGCCGGCAGCGTGCTGTCGGTGGCCGGCGTGACCATCTTGTTCTTCCGCATCCCCTTCGCCGACCTCGTGGTGCTCTCCCCCGACCTCTCGGCCCTGCTCACCGTGCTGTGGGTGGTGGGCATGGCCAATGCGGTGAACCTCATCGACGGCCTCGACGGCCTGGCCGCGGGCCTCGTGGCCATCGCCGCGGGCACGTTCTTCCTGTACGGCGAGCGCCTCGGTGACGTCGGCGTGCTCGAACCCGGCAACATCGGGCCGCTCCTCGCGATCGTGACTGCGGGCATCTGCCTCGGCTTCCTGCCCCACAACTTCCACCCGGCCAAGATCTTCATGGGCGACGGTGGCGCCCTGTTGCTGGGGTTGTTGATGGCGGCGTCCACCATCTCGGTGGGCGGGAGCTCGAGCGAACCCTTCAGCGGCCAGGTGTACTTCTTCTTCGCGCCCCTCTTCATTCCGCTCTTCATCCTGGGCGTTCCCATCCTCGACACCCTGTTCGCCATCATCCGGCGGGCCACCAGGCGTGCGGGCGTGGCCAACGCCGACAAGGAACACCTCCACCACCGCCTCATGCGTCTCGGTCACGGACAGCGCCGCAGCGTGGTCATCCTGTGGGGCTGGACCCTCGCGCTCTCGGTCTTCGTGCTGTACCCGACGTACACGGGCAAAGGAGACGCGCTCGTGCCCATCGGGGTGGTGGTGCTCGGCTTCGGGCTCTACGTGTTCTTCGGGGCCGGCTTCCGCAAGGCCGCGGGCCTCAACCCGGGCGTCCCCCCGGCCGATGGGGACCCGCCCCTCGGGGCGCCGCCCGACACCTCCGCCGACCCCGTTGGCGGGCCAGCGGTGGAGGCCGAACAGGACACATGACGTTCCCGAGACACGGGGATGATGGGTGACGACAACATTGGCAACATCAGCAACACCACCAACTTCAGTTTCCCTTTTCGCCGACGGGTGTTACGTTCTCGTGACGGATCTCCGGACCCAGGGGTAGGACCTGTGCAGCTTTCTCCAACTCGATGGCGAGTCGCGGCGGCCGGTGTGGTCCTGCTCGCGGTGGCACTCGTCACTCCTCCCGTGCTGGCCGGCCGAAGCACCGACCCCCGATCAGAGCGTGCTGCGGTGCAGCAGCGGCGGGCCGAGCTGGCCGGGCAGCTCGATGTCCTCAGCGCCGACATGGCGGAGATCACCGAGGCGCTCGAGGCCATCGGACGCAACGTCGATGCACAACGGGCCCGGGTCGAGGACGCGCAGCGCTCCGCCGATCAAGCGGAGGCGGACGCCGACGCCGCTCGGGCCGAGGAGCAGGCCAAGCAGATCGAGATCGAGACCCTCCAGGACCAGCAGGAGCAGCTGCTCGTCGACTCCTACATCCGCGAGGGCTCGAACCAGAGCGGCATGGACGTCCTGTCCGAAAGCGACCCCACCGAGGCCGCCGAGCGCCGGGCGCTCGTCGACATCACCGGCAACCGCAACGAGGACGTCGCCGACCAGCTCCAGGCCGCTCGAGAGGACCTCGCCGACGCCCGGGGCCGCGCCGAGGACGCTGCCCAGCGGGCCGAGGAGCACCACGCCGAGGTCGCCCGCCGGCTCGAGGAGCTGCGGGCCTCCCAGCAGGAGCAACGTGATCTCCAGGCCCAGGTCGAAGAGCGCATGGATTCCGTGCGCCTCGCCGACGACGACCTGGCCCTCGAGGAGTTCGGCCTGTCCGCCGAGATCGCCGAGCAGGAGCGCGCCGCCGCCGCTGCCGCCGCCGAGGCAGCACGCGCCCGGGGCATCTCCATCCAGGGCAGCGGCAACCTCGCCACGGTCGGTGGCATCACCGTGGACGCGTCCATCGCCGAGAACGTGCGGGCCATGCTCGAGGCGGCCGCCGGCGACGGCACCACCCTCACCGGCAGCGGCTGGCGCAGCAACGCCCGCCAGATCCAGCTGCGCACGATCAACGGCTGCCCCGACGTGTGGAACTCGTCGCCGTCGTCGTGTCGGGTCCCCACCGCCATCCCCGGGACGTCCATGCACGAGCGGGGCCTCGCCATCGACTTCGACAACTGCAGCTACCGCGGCAGCGCCTGCTACATCTGGCTCGCCAACAACGCCTCCCGCTACGGCTTCTACAACCTCCCGAGCGAGCCGTGGCACTGGAGCGTCAACGGGAACTAGCGGGTGCCGCGGGCGGCAGCGTTCGGCGTGGGGCGCCGCCGTGGCAGCGCGCCCGTGCCGTCTCGCCCGAGAGCTCGGTCGGGTCCCGGCCGGGATTCGACCGTTTGCCCGCGAGGTGAGCGGCGGGCGAAGCTGTCGCACAACTTGCGACGCGGGTCGCTCCGACGTAGATTGCGAAATAATTCACAAGCGGTGACGATGTCGCCGCGTCCCGACCGGAGGACTGGTTCCGCGTGGACCACAGCGAGCGGCGTGAACTGAACAACGGCTTCTCCCTTGCCCTCGGCAAGGCCGTCGAGATCGTCGTCACGCCCCTCATCTTCGCCGGCGTGGGCCACCTCATCGACCGCTGGCTCGGCATCGGCCCGTTCTTCGCCATCGGCCTCGGCGCTTTCACGCTCGGCTACGTGTGCTGGCGGATGTACGGCGACTACGACCGCCAGATGCGCGTCGAGGAGGACCGCGTCCTCAAGCGTCGCCCGGGCGACGCCACCGGTGAGGCCACGTGAGCCCCGTCCTCCCCACCCAGCGCCCGGCCGATGAGCCCGAGGCCCAGCCCGACCCTGGACGGGCCGTCACCGGCGCGCCCACTGCGACCACCACGATCGCGGGTGTCACTGTCGGCGACGACGGCCTCGCCCTCGCCGACGTCCCGCCGGTCGAGAGCCAACTCGCTCGTGACATGGTGCGCCACGGTCTCATCGTGGCGCCGGCGCTGCTGCTCATCTGCGGTGCGGTGTGGGGTTGGGTCGGCGTCAGCTCGTGCGCCTACGGCCTCGCGCTGGTGTTCGCCAACTTCCTCCTGGCTGCCGGCATGCTCGGTTGGGCGGCCCGCTTCGGCTCGTCGGCGCTGCTCGCCACGGCCCTCGGCGGGTTCCTGCTGCGCATGCTCCTTTTGGTGCTCGCCATCGCCGTCGTGAAAGATCAGACCTGGATCGACATGGCGCCCCTCGGCGCGACGATCCTCGTCACCTACCTCGGGCTCCTGTTCTGGGAAACCCGCTACGTGTCCGCCTCGCTGGCCTTCCCTGGCCTGAAACCCCGCACCAAAGGAGCTTGACGGGTGACCACCCTGCTCGCCATCGACTTCCCACCGGTCAGCCACGTCACCGAGTGGGGCGACGTCTGGTTGTCGGACGGCCCGTTGGCCATCAACAAGATCGTCATCCTCATGTGGGTGTCCGCCGCACTGGCGTTCCTGTTCATGTGGGCGGCCGGCCGCAACTTCCAGATGGTCCCGGGCCGGCTCCAGGGCGTCGGTGAGTCGTTCATCGAGTTCATCCAGAACGGCATCATCATGCAGACGATGGGCAAGGACGGCCTCGGCTACACGCCGTTCCTCGGCACGCTTTTCGTCTACATCATGATCTGCAACGCCTGGGGCATCTTCCCGGCCCTGCAGATGCCCGTGACGGCCCGCATGGCCCTTCCGGCCCTGCTGGCCATCATGGTCTGGGCGGTGTTCAACATCGTCGGCGTGGTCAAGAACGGCTTGGGCGGCTACCTCAAGTCCGTTCTGTTCCCGCCGGGTGTGCCCGTCGCGCTCTACATCCTGGTGACGCCCATCGAGTTCGTCTCGGTGTTCTTCGTCCGGCCGCTCTCCATGGCCGTCCGACTCTTCGCCAACATGCTGGCGGGCCACCTGCTGCTCGTGAGCTTCGCGGTCCTCACCACCGCCATGTTCGAGTTCTTCCCCCTCGCCGCCATCCTCCCGGGTGCGGTGCTGATCGCCATGACCCTCTTCGAGGTGCTGGTGATCTTCCTGCAGGCCTACATCTTCACCATCCTCGCTGCCGTGTACATCGGCGGCGCCATCCACCCAGAGCACTAGGAGAGAAACGTGCTTCACATCCTCGCCCAGACCGCGCCCGGCGAACTGGAAGCGGGCCTCACCGCCATCGGTCGAGGCATCGTGTACGTCGGTGCCGCGGCCGGTCCCGGCGTCGGCATCGGCATCGTGGTGGGCAACGCCATCCAGGCGATGTCCCGCCAGCCCGAGTCGGCGGGCATGGTGCGCACCACCATGTTCCTCGGCATCGCCTTCACCGAGGCCCTGGCGCTGTTCGGCTTCGTGCTCGCCTTCATCATCTCGGGCTGACGGCGCATGCGACGAATCCGACTGCTGTGCGCAGGGGCGGCGATCGTGCTGCTCGGCCTGTCCACCGGCGTGGGCACCGCCCACGCCGTCTCCGAGGACGAGCTCCGCGAGGAGTGCATCCACATCCTCGAAGAGGGTGGGTCGGTCGACGAGTGCCAGCAAGCCCCCAACTTGATCCTGCCGGAGACCAACGAGATCATCTGGGGCGGCCTTTCGTTCCTGGTGCTCCTGTTCCTGCTCTGGAAGTTCGGCTACCCGGCCATCCAGAAGGGTCTCGACGAGCGCGCCGAGCGCATCCGCAGCGACCTGGACGCGGCCGATACGGCCAAGACCGAGTCGCAGGCCGAGCTGGCCCGCTACCAGGAGCAGCTCAAGGGGGCTCGCGAGGAGGCCGGCCGCATGCGCGACGACGCCCGTGCGGAGATGGACGACTACAAGGCCCAGCGACGCGCCGAGATCGACGCCGAGCTCGCCGAGTACCGCGAGCGGGCCAAGGCCGAGGCCGACGCGGCCAAGAGCCAGGCCCTCACCGACGTCCGCTCCGAGGTGGCCGCCCTGGCCATCGGTGCGGCCGAGCAGGTCGTCCAGAAGAGCCTGGATCGTGAGACCAACGTGGCCCTCGTCGAGAGCTACATCAACAGCGTGGACGCCCGGGGCTGATCGTGTCTGATCAGATCATCGATGCCTACGCGACGGCGTTCTACGGGGTGGCCTCCGCCCAGGAGGACGTCTCGGAGGTGGCCGACGAGCTGTTCCGGTTCGCCCGGGTGCTCGAGGCCAACGACGAGTTCCGCAACGCCCTGAGCGACCCCCACCTGCCGGCGGCCCGCCGCCAGCAGATCGTGGAGGACGTGCTCTCGGGCAAGGCCACCGACACCACCACCTCGTTGGTGTCGATGGTCGTCGGCACCGGCCGCGCCCGCGACCTCGGTCGCATCATCGAGGCCTTCGTGGCCATGAGCGCCCACGCCGGTGACAAGGAGGTGGCCGAGGTCCGCTCGGCCATCGACCTCACCGAGGACCAGCGCACCCGCCTCGCGGCGGCGCTGGCCAAGGCCACCGGCAAGGCGGTCGAGGTGAAGGTCATCGTCGATCCGACCGTCCTCGGCGGGGTCGTCACCCAGGTGGGGGACACCGTCATCGACGGCACGGTCCGCCACCGTCTCGAACAGCTCCGCGAGGTCTTCTGAGCAAGTGCGCGTTCTGAGCACGCACGCCGTCAAGCATCCGCCCCATCGCCGGCGCCGAGACCTGCCGCCGGCCCCCCAGGACTCCCGAGGAAGAGGGAACCCGCCCCATGGCTGAACTCACCATCAACACCGCTGACATCACGGCCGCGCTCCAGAAGAACCTGGAGGGCTTCAGCCCCGAGCTCGAGATGAGCCAGGTGGGCCGCGTGCTCGAGGTCGGCGACGGCATCGCCACGGTGTCGGGCCTGCCCGACTGCGCCGTGAACGAGCTGCTCGCCTTCGAGCACGACACGGTCGGCCTCGCGCTGAACCTCGACGAGGACACCATCGGCGCGGTCATCCTCGGCGTGTCCGAGAAGGTTGCGGCCATCGAGGAGGGCTCCACGGTGCGCGCCACCGGGCAGATCCTCTCGGTGCCGGTGGGCGACGCCATGCTCGGTCGAGTGGTCAACGCCCTCGGTGAGCCCATCGACGGCAACGGCCCCATCGAGGGCGCCGAGACCCGGCGCATGGAGATCCAGGCGCCCGGCATCGCCGGTCGCAAGCCGGTGCACGAGCCCCTCCAGACGGGCATCAAGTCCATCGACGCCATGACGCCGATCGGCCGTGGTCAGCGCGAGCTCGTCATCGGCGACCGCAAGACCGGCAAGACCACCGTCTGCATCGACACGATCCTGAACCAGAAGGGTCTGGGCGTGAAGTGCATCTACGTGGCCATCGGTCAGAAGGGCTCGACCGTCGCCCAGACCGTGAACACCCTGCGCGAGCGCGGCGCGATGGAGTACACGGTCGTGGTGGCGGCCCCCGCCTCCGACCCGGCCCCGTTCAAGTACCTCGCCCCCTACGGCGGCTGCGCCATGGGCCAGCACTGGATGGACAACGGCGAGCACGCGCTCATCGTCTACGACGACCTCTCGAAGCAGGCCGAGGCCTACCGCCAGCTGGCGCTGCTGCTGCGCCGCCCGCCTGGCCGTGAGGCCTACCCGGGCGACGTGTTCTACCTGCACAGCCGCCTCCTCGAGCGGGCCGCCAAGCTCTCCGACGACAACGGCGCCGGCTCGCTGACCGCTCTCCCGGTCATCGAGACCAAGGCGGGTGACGTCTCGGCCTACATCCCGACCAACGTGATCTCGATCACCGACGGCCAGGTGTACCTCCAGGACGACCTGTTCAAGTCGGGTGTGCGCCCCGCGGTCGACGTGGGCATCTCGGTGTCCCGCGTGGGCTCGGCCGCTCAGATCAAGGCCATGAAGTCCGTGTCCGGCACACTCAAGCTCGATCTGGCCCAGTTCCGCGAGCTCGAGGCCTTCGCCACCTTCGGCTCCGAGCTCGACAAGGTGTCGGCCGCGCAGCTCGACCGGGGCTACCGCCTCACCGAGCTGCTCAAGCAGCCCCTGAACTCGCCCATGCCGGTCGAGGAGCAGGTGGTGTCGATCTTCGCCGGCACCGCCGGTTACCTGGACCGGATCCCGGTGGTCGACGTGCGTCGCTTCGAGGCCGAGCTCCTCGACCACATGCGGACCCGTCGGGCAGACCTGCTCGCCCACATCCGTGACACCGGTGCCCTGCCCGAGGGTGACGCGCTGGACGCTGCGCTGAAGGAGTTCGTGGAGACCTTCGAGACCAGCGACGGCACGTCGGCCGCCGACGTCCCGGGCATCGAGGTCGACCTCGAGAACATCGGCGAGGCCGAGATCGAAGTCGCCGGTGGGCGCGAGGAAGCGACGCTGCCCGAGCTCGAGATCGACCGCGACAACGACGAGGACGAGGCCTAGCCCATGGCTGGTGGTCAGGAGCGGGCGCTCCGTCGCCGGATCAAGTCGGTCCAGTCGACCAAGAAGATCACGCGCGCCATGGAGCTCATCGCCGCAACCCGCGTCGTGAAGGCCCAGGAGCGCGCCAACGCGGCGCGTCCCTACAGCCAGCAGATCACCAACGTGATCCTCGACCTCGTGGGCCTCGGTGCCCAGGCGTCGCACCCGCTGCTGCGGGAGAACAGCGACGCCAACCGCTCGGCGTTCGTGGTCATGACCTCCGATCGCGGCCTGTGCGGCGCCTACAACTCGGCGGTCATCCGCGCCGCCGAGCGCGAGCTCGTCGCCCGCAAGGCCGAGGGCAAGGACTACGCCCTCGTCCTGATCGGCAAGAAGGCGAACAGCTACTTCAAGTTCCGCAACTACGACATCGCCGCCTCCTTCTACGACCTCACCGACCGTCCGGACTACGAAGACGCCCGGGCCGTGTCCGAGGTCGTGCGCAACATGTTCGAAGCCGGCGACGTCGACACCGTGGACCTCGTCTACCAGCGCTTCTTGTCGGCGGGCAGCCAGGAGGTCGTCGTGCGGCGCTTCCTGCCCCTCGAGACCGTCGACCCCAACGCCGACGAGCCCGCGGAGATGCACGCCAGCATCGAGTTCGACCCCTCCCCGGAGGTGATCCTCGACGAGTTGCTGCCCCGATACGTCGAGGCCCGCCTCTTCGCCGCCCTGCTCGACGCCTCCGCCTCCGAGCACGCGGCCCGCCAGCGGGCCATGAAGGCGGCCACCGACAACGCCGAGGAGCTCATCATCAGCCTCTCGCGCGTGATGAACCGGGCCCGCCAGGACGCCATCACCGGCGAGATCATGGAGATCGTCGGCGGCGCCGAAGCCCTGCATTCCGGCAAGAGCGACGAGGTAGCGATGCCCGCCTCGCTCCTCGTCCCGGAATCGCTCACCCACCGCTCAGCCTGACCCGAGGAGCACCCCTTGACCGTGACCGAATCCATTCCGCAGAACGACGACGTGGTGCGCAAGGAGGGCCGCGTCGTGACCATCGCCGGCCCGGTGGTCGATGTGGAGTTCCCCCGTGGCTCGCTCCCCGAGATCAACACCGCGCTGGAGATGACCCTCAACGTCGCCGGCGAGGAGATCGTCGTCACCGCCGAGGTCGCCCAGCAGATCGGCGACGGCCGCGTCCGTGCCGTCTGCATGAAGCCGACCGACGGTCTGGTCCGCGGCACCGCCGTGCGCAACCTGGGCCGAGGCATCTCGATGCCCGTGGGTGACGTCACCCTCGGCCACGTGTTCAACGTGATCGGCGAGCCGCTCGACACCGGTGGCGAGCCCCTCGAGGGCATCACCGAGTACTGGCCCATCCACCGTGACGCCCCGGCCTTCGACACCCTCGAGCCCAAGGCCCTCGTGTTCGAGACGGGCATCAAGGTCATCGACCTGCTCACCCCCTACGTGCAGGGCGGCAAGATCGGCCTGTTCGGCGGCGCCGGCGTGGGCAAGACCGTGCTCATCCAGGAGATGATCAACCGCGTCGCCACCCAGCACGGTGGTGTGTCGGTGTTCGCCGGCGTGGGCGAGCGCACCCGTGAGGGCACGGACCTCTGGATCGAGATGCAGGAGTCCGGCGTCATCGAGAAGGCCGCGCTGATCTACGGCCAGATGGACGAGCCGCCGGGCGTGCGCCTGCGGGTCGCCCTGTCGGCCCTCACCGTGGCCGAGTACTTCCGTGACGTGCAGCAGCAGGACGTGCTGCTCTTCGTGGACAACATCTTCCGCTTCGTGCAGGCCGGCTCCGAGGTGTCCACCCTCCTCGGCCGCATGCCCTCGGCCGTGGGCTACCAGCCCACCCTGGCCGACGAGATGGGCGAGCTGCAAGAGCGCATCACCTCGACCCGGGGTCGTTCGATCACCTCGCTGCAGGCTGTGTACGTGCCGGCCGACGACTACACCGACCCGGCGCCGTTCACCACCTTCACCCACCTCGATGCCACCACCGAGCTGTCCCGCCAGATCGCCTCGCTGGGCATCTACCCGGCGGTGGACCCGCTGGCGTCGACCTCCACCATCCTCGCCCCCGAGGTCGTGGGCCAGCGTCACTACGACGTGGCCCGCCGCGTCCAGGAGGTGCTCCAGCGCTACAAGGAGCTCCAGGACATCATCGCCATCCTCGGCCTCGACGAGCTGTCCGAGGAGGACCGCATCATCGTCGACCGGGCCCGCAAGGTGCAGCGCTTCCTGAGCCAGCCCTTCAACGTCGGCGAGGTCTTCACCGGTCTGAAGGGCGTCACCGTCTCCGTGGCCGACACCGTCGAGTCCTTCGCCCAGCTGGTCGAGGGCGAGCTCGACGACCTGCCCGAGCAGGCCTTCCTGAACGTCGGCGACGCCGACAGCGTGCGGGCCAAGGCCAAGCAGCTCCAGGAGGGCTGAGCCGATGCCCCTCCAGGTCGAGCTGGTGTCGCCCGAGCGGGTGCTCTTCGAGGGCGAGGCGGACCGCGTCATCGCCCGCGCCCTCGGGTCGGGCGACTTCGCCATCCTGCCCGGCCACGCCCCGTACCTGGCCGCCATCGCCACCCACCCCGTGCGGGTGATGATGAGCGACGGCACCGAGGACACCATCGCCGTGCACGGCGGGTTCCTCTCGGTGGCCAACGACCGGGTGACCATCCTCTCCGACGTGGCCGAGCTGTCCAGCCAGATCAACGCCGAGCGGGCCCGCAAGGCCCAGGAGCGGGCCGAGCAGGCCCTCGCCCAGGGCGACGACGCCGCCGCCGAGGCGGCGCTGCGCCGGGCCCACGTGCGCCTTGCCGTCGCCGGCGGCCTCACCACCGTCGGCTGACGCCACCGGCGCCCACCGAACTTCTGATTGGAGGAAATGGCAGTCACATGTGACTGCTATTTCCTCCAAGTCGCGTCCGGGGCCAAGGCAGACTGGCCAAGTGCCTCGTCGACGGTTCGCGGTCGCCCTGCTCGTCCCGGCGCCGGTCGCCACGGAGGTCGACGGGCTGCGGCGCGCCTGCGGTGACGCCAACCTGGCCAAGGTGGCGCCCCACGTCACCTTGATCCCGCCCATCAACCTCCGCGAGGAGGACCTGGAAGGCGCCCTCGCCGTGGTGCGCGACGCGGCGGCGGCGTTCGCACCGCTGCAGCTGGAGCTGGGCCCGGCGACCACGTTCGAACCAGCCCGGTCCGTGCTCTACCTGGCCGTCGGCGGCCCCGACGCCGACCGGTTGCAGGGCCTGCAGGCATCGCTGGTGGCGGGGCCGCTGGAGCGCCCACCGCAGCACGAGTCGTTCGTTCCTCACGTCACCATCTCCATCGCCGCCGGCCCGGAGCGGGTGGCCGCCGGCATCGCCGCGCTGGCGGACTACCGAGTCGAGGTCGTGGTGCCGCACGTCCACGTGCTGGAGAACGTGCGTGACGAGGACCTCGACCTCCACGTGTGGCGGCCCATCGCCGACGCCGCCCTTGCGGGGCGATCCCTGGTGGGTCGAGGCGGCTTGGAGCTCGAGCTGACGGTGTCGACCGCCGCCGAGCCCGACGTGAAGGCCTGGGCCGAGCCGTTGTGGGAGCGGGCCGACCGCGAGGACATCGGCGACATCGGCGAGGAGGACACCATCGCCATCACCGCCCGGCGCGACGGCCGGGTCGTGGGCCTGGTGGAGGGCTGGTTCTGGGCCGACCTGGGCCACCTCGACGACCTGATGGTGGACGACGGCGCCCGGGGCGAGGGCATCGGCCGTCACCTGCTCGCCCGCTTCGAGGCGGAGGCGCGTGCCCGTGGCTGCACCAGCCTGGCCCTGCGCACGCCGGCGGGCTCGAAGGCCGAGGCCTTCTACCGCCACCTCGGCTGGGACCACGAGAGCACCCAACGAGCCTGGGTGCACGGCAAGGACTTCCTCCACTTCCGCCGCTGGCTTTGACCGGCGGGCCGACGGTCAGCCTCCGGGCTCCCAGAGCGTCTTTGCGTAGCTGTCCTCGAGCGACTCGTCGATCGCCTCGGCCGGGACCTCCTGCAGCGCCGGGATCTGGTCACGGATGATGCAACCCAGCGTCGGCAGGGTGGACCGGTCGGGCCAGGTCTGCGGCTGCCACAGCTCGCTGCGGCGGAAGGCCTTGGCGCAGTGCATGTACTGCTGGGTCACGGTGACCCCAATGGCGGCCTTGGGGCGGCGGTCCTTGACAGCGCAGGCGTCGAGCACGGCCGGATCGGTGGTGATGCACGCCTGCCCGTTGACCCGCAGCGTCTCGTCGACACCCGGCACGAGGAACAGCAGCCCGATCCCGGAACCGGCCACGATGTTGGTGATCGAGTCGAGCAGGTTGTTGCCGGCGAGATCGGGGATCGCGAGGCGGTGATCGTCGAGCACGACGACGAACCCGGGTGGCCCGCCCTTGGGTGACACGTCGCCGGTGCCGTCGGGCGAGGAGGTACCGACGAGGACAAACGGCGCCGCGTCGATGAAGGCGCGGGCGTGCTGGTCGAGCTGCGGCAGCACCTTCTCGACGGTCTGGCCCGGCATCCGGTACAGCTCGCGCAGCTCGCCTTCGGTCGTGATGACGGCGTCGAACCCCACCTCGGTCATGGCGCTGAACCTACTGCGAACTCGCGCCCGATTCGGTGGCCCTGACCACAGGATCGGGGCCCAGCTCGGCGAGGTCTTGGTTCAGCGGGGGGTGGCGTCGGGGAGGCCGCCGTCGACGGGGAGCGTCGCCCCCGTCGTGGGCGTCGGCCGGGCCAGGAAGAAGCAGACCGCGCGTCCGACGTGGGTGGCGGTGATGCGGGCCTTCAGCAGGTTGCGGTCCCGGTAGTACG
>CAYYDZ010000008.1:37083-44510 GCA_964470715.1 uncultured Microthrixaceae bacterium
CCGACGTGGGTGGCGGTGATGCGGGCCTTCAGCAGGTTGCGGTCCCGGTAGTACGCCTCGAGGCCCTCGGCGTCGAGGCCGCGGGCCTTCATGCGGCCCGGGCCGACCTCGGCCCAGAGGCCCGAGGGGCGGTCCTCGTGGGAGAAGACGGCGTCGGGGGCCACCATGTTGACCCGGATGTCGTGGGGGGCGAGCTCGAGGGTGGCGATGCGGGCCAGCTGGTGGGCCGCCGCCTTGGTGGCGCTGTAGGCACCGAAGCCGGCGCCGGGGGCGAAGACGTTCTTGGTGGAGACGAGGACGAGGTCGCCGCCGGTGCCCTGGCGGATCAGGTGGTTCCCGGCCTCGCGGAGGAGCAGGAGGGTGCCGTCCACGTTGACCCGCTCGAGGCGGCGGAAGGCCTCGAGGTCCATCTCGTTCAGCGACGAGACGTGGGCCAGGCCGGCGTTGACCACGACGGCGTCGAGCCCGCCCCAGTGGGCGGCCACCGCGGCGAAGGCGTCGGCGACCGAGGCCGGGTCGCTCACGTCCAGCGGGACGCCGAAGGCCCGACCGGGGGCGGCGGCGTCGAGGGCGGCGGTGAGGGAGTCGAGACCCTCGCCGGGAAGGTCGGTGGCCACCACGTGGGCGCCGTCGGCCAGCAGGCCCTCGCAGATCCCCGAGCCGATGGCGCCGGCCGCACCGGTCACGAGGACGACCTGGCCCGCCAGCGGTGGGTCGACCGCCGCACGCAGCTTGGCGTGCTGGAGGGGGCGGTGCTCCATGTCGAAGAGGTGGTCCTCGTCGACGCTCTCGTAGGTGCCGCCCATGGCCGCGATCTGGGCCTTGGCCCGGATGGTCTGACGGGCGATGTCGGCCACGATGCGGGCGGCGTCGGCGTCCTCGCCGGCGCAGAGCAGGCCCACCCCGGGGACCGCCACGATGCGGGGCGACGGGTGGAACGGCGTCACGCCCTCGGGCAGCCGATCGCGGTGGCGGCCGAGGTAGGCCTCGTAGTCGGCGCGCCACTCGGCCACGGCCTCGGCCAGCTGGGCGGCCAACGCCTCGTCGTCGCCCCACGAGAGCGCGTCCACCCACGCCGGCAGGGGTCGGGTGCGGATGAGGTGGTCGGTGGTGAGCGGCGGCGTGACGAGGCGCTCGCGGGCGTCGGGGCTCTCGAGCGCGGCCAGGACGTCGGCGTCGGTGACGGCCTCGAGAACGACCCGCCGGAACGGCCGGTCGGCGTCGCCGGTGGGACGAGCCAGCAGGCCCCGGACGAGCGGCCCGACCTGGGCGAGGCGGGCCACCCGGTCCTGGTCGCTCTGGATCCAGAGGTCGGTCGACGGCGTGGGTCCGCCCGCGCCGACCGCATCGGTCCGGGCGGCGAGGAAGGCCTCGGCCCGGGAGACCACGTCGATCATGCGGTCGTAGGACTCCCGGGCGGTGGCACCCCACGTCATCACGCCGTGCTTCGACCAGACCATGGCGGTGGCGTCGGGGCGGGCGTCGAGGGCGTCGGCCACGGCGTGGGCGAGGCGGAACCCGGGGAACTCGTAGGGCAGGACGATGACGTCGGGGCCGAGGGCCTCGGCCACCAGGGCGTCGCCGCCGACCTGGTTGGTCAGCGCGAGCACGGCGTCGGCGTGGGTGTGGTCCACGTAAGGCGCGGGGACGAGGGCGTGCACCGGCGTCTCGATGGATGGTGTCGGCGCCGAGGCGTCGAGCAGGTGGGTGCGGAGCTCGTTGACGATCTCGGCGTCGGTGAGGTCGTCGATGGACCGCAACCGGCGCAGGTGCTCGAGGCGGACGGCGACGTGGCCCTCGGGGGGCACGGTGGCCAGGTCGAAGCCCGAGGCCTTGACCGCGATGACCTCGACGTCGTCGCCGAAGCGATCGCTGACGGTGCGCTTCACCGAGGTGTTTCCGCCGCCGTGCAGGACGAGCGACGGGTCGCCGCCGAGGAGCTGGCTGGTGTAGGTGCGCAGCGCGAGGTCATCGCCCCATTCGCCCCAGTGGGCGACGGCCCTCGCGGCGTCCTCGTCGCTCCAGCGGTTGTGCATCAGGCGGGGAGGACGTCGCGGCGGGCGAGGGCGTCGAGCATGAACCGGGCGTTGGTGTCGGGGTCGACGCCGTCGAAAACGGCGCTGCCGGTGACGATGAGGTCGGCTCCGGTGGCGGCCACCTCGCCGATGTTGGCCTTGGTCACGCCGCCGTCGACGCCCACCAGCACGTCGCGGCCCGACGAGGCGATGAGGGCCCGCAGTTCTGCCACCCGCTCCGGCGTCGGCGAGGCGAACCTCTGGCCGCCCCAGCCGGGGTCGACGGCCAGCACGAGGACGTAGTCGGCCAGGTCGAGCACCGGCTCGACCGCCGCGACCGGCGTGCCCGGCAGCAGGGCCACTCCCCGCACGATGCCCCGTGCCGGGTCGTTGGTGTTCTCCATGGCCGCCAGCTCGACCAACGTCCGCCGCACGTACCGCTCGGACTCGAGGTGGATCGTGACCATGTCGGCGCCGGCGGCCACGTAGTCGGCCACCTTCCGCAGTGGCGCCTCGATCATCAGGTGCACGTCCTTGATCATCGACGTCCGCACCGCCTTCACCACCGGCGGGCCGATCGTCGTCATCGGGCAGAAGCACCCGTCCATGACGTCGAAGTGCACGACGCCGACGCCGGTTCCTTCGAGCAGCGCCATGTCCCGGCCCAGGTCGGCCAGGTCGGCGGTGAGCATGCCCACGCTGACGGTGGGCGCCAGCTCGCGCAGGGTCGTGTGCAGCGTCCCCTCGGCCACGCCCGACTCCCCCCGAAGTCCCGTGGGCCCTAGCCCTCGGCGCCGAGGGTCTGGTACAGCTCGTAGGCCTCGGCGGGCTTGAGGTCCTCGTGCACGACCTTGCGCACGGCCTGGATCATGGCGATGGGGTGCTCGGCCTGGAAGATGTTGCGGCCCATGTCGACGCCGGCAGCGCCCTCCTGCACGGCCTTGTAGGCCAGCTCCAGGGCGTCGGCCTCGGGGATCTTCTTGCCGCCGGCGATGACGATGGGCACGGGGCAGCCGGCAGTGACGGTGTCGAAGTCCTCGTCGACGTAGTAGGTCTTGATGTAGGTGGCGCCCAGCTCGGCGCACATGCGGGTGGCGAGGCGGAAGTACTGGGCGTCGCGGGCCATGTCCTTGCCCACCGCGGTGACGGCGAGGGTGGCGATGCCGGCGGCGTTGCCCATGTCGATCAGACGGGTCATGTTGTGGATCGACTGCGTCTCGTTCTCGCTGCCGATGAACACCTGCACGGCCATGGCGGCCACGTTCAGGCGCACGGCCTCGTCGATGGAGACCGCGATCTGCTCGTCGGACAGCTCGCGCAGGATGCTCGGGCCGCCCGACGCCCGCAGGACGATGCCCCGGGTGTAGGTGGGCGGGATGCTCGTGCGCAGGATGCCGCGGGTGAGCATCAGGGTGTCGGCGTAGGGGATGAGGGGGACGATGTCGAGGTCCACGCGCTCGAGGCCGCTGGTGGGGCCCAGGAAGTAGCCGTGGTCGAACGCCAGCATCACCGTCCGCCCGGACGTGGCGTCGAAGATGTTGGCGAGGCGGTTCTTCATGCCCCAGTCGAGGTTGTTCGAGCCGCGCAGGAAGAACGGCTCGTTGGGCATGGGGACGTCGACCTTGTAGTCCTTCGCGCTGGCGGTGTCCTCGTCGGCCATGGCTCCTCCTCGGGTGGTGTGGGCGGGCGCCGGTCGGCGCCGGCGGGTCGGTGGCGTGGGGTCAGTCGAACGAGACGCTGGCGAACTGGCGCAGCTTGTCGAGGCGGTGCCGGGCGTTGACCACGCGGACCGTCCCGGACTTCGAGCGCATGACCAGCGACTGGGTGGTGGCGCCCTTCGAGTCGTAGTGCACGCCCTTGAGCAGCTCGCCGTCGGTGATGCCGGTGGCGGCGAAGAAGCAGTTGTCGCTGTTCACGAGGTCGTCCTGGGTGAGGACCTTCTCGAGGTCGTAGCCCTGCTCGAGGGCGGCCGCCCGCTCGGCGTCGTCGCGGGGGTAGAGGATGCCCTGGAGCTCGCCGTCCATGGCCTTGAGGGCCGCGGCGGTGATCACGCCCTCGGGGGTACCGCCGATGCCGAAGAGGATGTCGGCGCCCGACTCGGGCCACGCGGTCGAGATGGCGCCCACCACGTCGCCGTCCTGGATGAGGCGGATGCGGGCGCCTGCCTCGCGGATCTCGTCGATGATGTGTTGGTGGCGGTCGCGGTGCAGCACGACCGCGGTGACGTCACGGATCGATTCGCCCTTCGCCGCGGCGACGGCGTGGAGGTTCTCGGTGACCGAGGCCCGGATGTCGACCTTCCCCGCCGCTTCCGGGCCCACCGCGATCTTCTCCATGTAGACGCACGGCCCCGGGTCGAACATCGTGCCCCGCTCGGACACCGCGATCACGGCCACGGCGTTGCCCCGGCCCAGTGCGGTGAGGGTGGTGCCGTCGATGGGGTCGACCGCGATGTCAGTGGCGGGTGGGGTGCCGTCACCGATGGCCTCGCCGTTGAACAGCATGGGGGCCTCGTCCTTCTCGCCCTCGCCGATGACGACGATGCCGTCCATGGGGACGGTGGTGAGGATGGCGCGCATGGCGTCGACCGCGGCCCCGTCGGCGCCCTCCTTGTCGCCGCGGCCCATCCAGCGGGAGGCCGCCAGCGCCGCCGCCTCGGTGACCCGCACCAGCTCCAAGGCGAGGTTGCGATCCGGTACCTGTGATTCCGCGCTCATCGGCCCGACGTTAGAGGACGCTGCCTCGCCCCTGAAAGACTGGCAGGGTAGAGCCAAGGCCACGCAGCGGAGCGGAGCGGCGGCACCGACGAACCGGGTCCCGAAGGGGCACCGACGAAAGGAGGCGCAAAGCAGATGTCTGACGACCTTCAAAGTCCTCGGGATCGGTACCACCAGGCCGCAGAGGCGGCGCCGCCCCGGGACGCGACCTTCGAGAGCCTGTCGGGGGTCCCCTTCGAGCCGGTGTACGGCCCCGACGACGGGGAGTTCCCGGGTCAGTACCCGTACACCCGAGGCCCGTACGCCTCGATGTACCGCACGAAGCTCTGGACGATGCGCATGTTCGCCGGCTTCGGCACCGCGGAGGACACCAACCAGCGCTTCCGGGAGATCCTCGCCGCCGGCGGCGACGGCCTCTCCACGGCGTTCGACCTGCCCACCCTGATGGGCCGCGACTCCGACGACCCGCACGCCGAGGGCGAGGTGGGCAAGTGCGGAGTGGCCGTCGACACCCTCGCCGACATGGAGGACCTCTTCGCCGGCATCGACCTCGGCAGGGTCTCCACGTCGATGACCATCAACTCGCCGGCCGCGGTGCTGTTGGCCATGTACGTCGCCACCGCGGAGAAGACCGGCGTCGACCGGGCCCGCCTCAGCGGCACGCTCCAGAACGACATCCTGAAGGAGTACCAGGCGCAGAAGGAGTTCGTCTTCCCGCCCCGCCCGGCCATGCGCCTGGTGGAGAACACCGTGCGCTTCTGCACCGCGGAGATGCCCCGCTGGCACCCGATCTCGATCTCCGGCTACCACATCCGCGAAGCGGGCTCGACCGCCGCGCAGGAGCTGGCCTTCACCCTCGCCAACGGCTTCGCCTACGTCGAACTGGCCCTCGCCGCCGGCCTCGACGTGGACGAGTTCGCCCCCCGCCTGAGCTTCTTCTTCAACGCCCACATCGACTTCTTCGAGGAGATCGCCAAGTACCGCGCCGCCCGGCGCATCTGGGCCCGGTGGCTGCACGACCGCTACGGCGCCCGCGACGAGCGGTCGTTGCGCCTGCGCTTCCACACCCAGACCGCGGGCGTGTCGCTCACCGCCCAGCAGCCCGAGGTGAACATCGCCCGCACCGCCATCGAGGCCCTCGCCGGCGTCCTCGGCGGCACCCAGAGCCTGCACACCAACTCGATGGACGAGGCCCTGGCCCTGCCCACCGAGAGGACCGCCCGCATCGCCCTGCGCACCCAGCAGGTGATCGGCCACGAGACGGGCGTGGCCCACGTGGCCGACCCCCTCGGCGGCTCGTGGTTCGTCGAGCAGCTCACCGACGAGATCGACGCCGCCGCCGAAGGGCTGTTCGCCGAGATCGAGGCCAAGGGCGACGGCTCGATGCTCGAAGGCGTCTACGCCGGCATCGACGAGGGCTGGTTCCAGGGCCTCATCGCCGACGCCGCCTTCGACTTCGAGAAGCGGGTGGCGGACGGCCGGCGCATCGTGGTCGGCGTCAACCGCTACACCGAGGGCAACGACGACGCCCAGCCCGACCTCCTGGCCATCACCGCCGAGGACGAGGCGCGCCAGGTCAAGCGCCTCGCCGAGGTGAAGGCCGACCGCAACCGCGACGCCGTGGATGCCGCGCTCGCCCGCCTCGAGGCCGACGCCCACGCCGCCGACGCCAACCTCATGCCGGCGCTGCTCGAGGCGGTCCACGCCTACGCCACCGAGGGCGAGATCATGGACACCCTCGCCGAGGTGTTCGGCCGCTACGTCGAGCGTCCCGTCTTCTGATCCGCCGGCGGCTCGGTGCGGCCGGGGGTCGGTAGCATCGCCCGATGGCAGACGACCTCGAGCAGGGCCCCGACGGCGACGACGAGCTCGAGGACGATCCGGGTGCGGACGTCGAGGCGGCGGACGACGCCGATCTGGACGGTCAGGGCGACGGCGAGACCGGGGACGACCTCGCGGTCGACGACGGGGACGAGGCCGACGAGGCCGGCGACGACGACCTGGGCGACGACGAGGAGCTGGCCGACGACGACGAGGTCGAGTACGAGCTCGACGACTGGCCGGGCGAGTCGCGCCTCCTCCTCGACGGCCTGCTGACCAACCAGGGCATCCCCCACGTGTGGGAGGCCGGCACCCTCGTCGTGCGGGCCGAGCACGAGGCTGCCACCGACGAGATCGTCGACGGCATCGACCTCGTCAGCGTCCCCGCCCTCGATCCCGACGCGGAGAAGCTGGCCTACGAGGTCGGCGCGTGGAGCGACGAGCAGCGCAGCGGGCTGGCCGAGCGCCTGGGCCTGGCCGGCATCCCGTACGAGTGGGACGAGCAGGGTGATCTCGTGGTGCTCGAGGAGGACGAGACCCGCGTCGAGGCCGTCTTCGACGAGTTCGAGGAGGCCGAGGGCGACGACCTCGACGCCGGCCTCGCCGAGGAGGACGACGGCCTGGCCGCCTCGCAGGTGCTGTCGGACCTCTTCGTCTCCTCGGACCGGCTGATGCACGATGCCCGGGACCCCGACGGCGTGCTCACCCTCGTCGATGCCGCGGCCCGCGCTCGCACCATCTCCCTGCCGTTCGGGTTCGAGCGGGGCGTGTGGGACGAGATCCTGGCCCGGGCCGCAGGTCTGAGCGACGAGTTCGAGCGCGACGGGGACGACGACGACGTGATCGTCGAGCGGGCTACCGACCTGCGCAACCT
>CAYYDZ010000009.1:0-9679 GCA_964470715.1 uncultured Microthrixaceae bacterium
CACCCGAAGGTGGCCGACGTGGCCGTCATCGGCCTGCCCGACGCCGCCTCAGGCGAGCGGGCCTGCGCGGTGGTGGTGCTGAACGACGCCGGCGACCCGCTCACGCAGGACGAGATGCGGGCCCACCTCACCGGCGAGGGCCTCATGATCCAGAAGGTGCCCGAGCAGCTCGAGATCGTCGACGTCCTGCCCCGCAACCCCACGGGCAAGGTCGTCAAGCACGAGCTGCGCGCTGCCTACCGAGACTGACGCCCCCACCCCGGTGGTCCTGAGAGCACGGGGGTCAGAACAGGTAGGGGGGGAGCAGGCCGCCGAAGTGGTCGTCCACCTTGGCGGTGCCCGCGAGGCCGTTCTGGCCTCGCACGAGGTGCACGCTACCGACGCCCGTGAGGCCGGCGTCGGGCACGCCGGGGACGACCGTGACGGCGCCCGTGGCCTGTGCGCCGGCCGCGGTCTCGGTCGGGGTGGTGACCGCGAGGTCGGCCACCCCGTCCCCATCGAAGTCGCCCACGGCCAGGGAGCGGCCGAGCCGGTCGTCGGCGTCGGCGGTCCCGGCGAGTCGAGGGGAGTCGGCGCTGAGCACCCCCGTGTCGGTGCCGAGCACCAGCACGGCACCCGCGTCGCTGTCCGCGCCGACCGCCTTGCCAGGGATGCCAGCGAGGATCTCGATCCGGCCATCGGCCTCGACGTCGCCGACCACCACGGCCGCGCCGAGGAGGTCCTGGCTCTGACCGGTCCCCGCGCTGCCGGGGCCACCGGACCAGAACTCGCGCGATCCCTCACCGGAGAGTCCCTCTGCGGTGCCGGGTACCACGAGGAGGGCACCGTCGTTCACCGCGTTGGCATCCTCGCCGGGGACGCCGATGACCAGATCCGCGGTGCCGGCCCCGTCGATCTCGCCGATGGCGAGGGCGGCGCCCAGGATGTCGTCAGGCTCGGAGCGGCCGGCGACGCCGTTCGTGCCTGCTCGCACGAGGAGGCTCGTGGCGGGGTCGAGGCCCGTGGGCGACCCCCCGACGACGATCACCTCGCCTGCGTTGCGGGCCTGGCCGACGTCCTGACCGGGCGCACCGATGGCGAGGTCGTCGTGGCCACGGCCGTCGAGGTCGCCGGCCGTCACCGAGGCACCGAGCAGGTCGCCGTCCTGGGCACGGCCGGCCAGCCCGTCGCGGCCGGCGACGAGCTCCAGTGACCTGATGGGGGTGAGCCCCGTGGCGCCGCCTCGAGCGACGACCACGGCGCCCGCATCGGCGGAACCCGTGTCGTCACCGGGGGCGCCCACGGCGAGATCGTCGTGGCGGTCACCGTCGAAGTCGCCCACGGCGAGGGCCGCACCGAGTTGGTCACCGGCACTCGAGGTACCGGGCAGGCCGCTGGCACTCCACCGCTGGCGGCTGGCTGACAGCACGAGGCCCGTCTCCGCGCCAGGGATCACGATGACGGCCCCGGCGTCGACGCCGCCGCTGGTGTCCTCACCGGGGGCGCCGACGACCAGGTCCTCGAAGCCGTCGGCGTCGAAGTCGCCGATGGTGACCGTGGCGCCGAATCGATCATCGGACTCGGCGGTGCCCGCCAGCCCGCCGGCACCGGGGACCAGTTGCTGGCTCCCCTCGGTGACGACCCCGTCGGCAGACCCGAAGACGACGGTGACGGCGCCGGCGTTGGTGGCGCCGCCACTGTCCTTGCCGGGCACGCCCACGACCAGATCGTCGAACCCGTCGCCGTTGAGGTCGCCGGTCGCCACGCTGGGGCCGCCCCACTGGCGCGGGGTGGGCGGCACGGCTGAGGCGAAGCGGTCGTTGCGGAGGTCCGTGCCGAAGGGCACGGCGCTCCAATTGGTGGTGCCGTACGCATCGGGGTAGTGCACCTGCTCGGTGCCGACCCAGCCCACCATCGTGCCCAGCTGCTTGGGCGTGCCGAGGGGACGCTGTTCGTCGTAGTGCAGGTGGGGCGAGTTCGACGAGCCGGTGTTGCCCGACCGGCCGATGGGCGTCCCGGTGTCGACCACCTCGCCCACGGCGACGCCGACCGCCGAGAGGTGGAGGTAGCGCGAGTAGATGCCGTCGGGGTGGCGGATGGTGACGTAGAGGCCGCGCGCGTCGCTGTCGGTGCGCCGTGCCTCCTGCACGGTCCCGGGGCCGGACGCGTTCACGGTCGTGCCGACGGGCATGCCGATGTCGATGGCGGGGTAGTCGTGGTGGCTGTTGCAGATGCCGGGGGACGGGTTGCCCTGGGTGCACCAGACCTCGTGGGTGCCGACGAAGGGCACGCTCTGGGCTTCTTCGTCGGCCTCGGCGGGACCCACCTCGGTGCTGGTGATGCCCAGCTCGACAGGAGCGGCTTCCTGCTCGCCGGCTTCGGGCGCGGGCGCGGGCGGCAGGCTCTGGCCGCTCGCGGTGCCCATGGCGACAGGCATCACGAACAGTGATGCCATTGCCACGAAGAGCGGCACCGCCCGATGGTGAAGGACAGACACGACCCATCCATCATGGTCGCTAGGGTGCCGATGTGACCAGTCGTGTCCCGCCCCGGCACTTCAACCTGGCCGACATCTGGGAGTGCGCCGCCGCCGTCGTGCCCCATCGCGAGGCCCTCGTGGTGGTGGGTGGACCCAACGGCCGGCGCCTCACCTACGGCGAGCTCGAGGAGCGGGCCAACCGCCTGGCCCACGCCCTGGCCGAACGCGGCGTGCGCCCCGGCGACCACGTCGGCTGCTACCTGCGCAACGGCTCCGAGTACGTCGAGGCCTTCCTCGCCGCCTTCAAGATCCGGGCCGTCCCGATCAACGTGAACTACCGGTACGTGGCCGACGAGCTGGCGTACCTGTTCGACGACGCCGACCTCGTCGCCGTCGTCCACCACGCCGAGTTCGCCGACCGCGTCGCCGAGGTGGCGCCGGGCCTCCCCAGGCTGCGCACCTACCTGGCGGTGGCCGACGGCACCCTGGGGGTCGACGAGGCCCTGGCGGCCGTCGGCGCCGAGGACTACGAGGCGGTGCTGTCGGCGTCGTCGCCCGAGGGGGGCTTCCCCGAGCGCAGCGGCGAGGACCACTACGTGCTCTACACGGGTGGGACGACGGGCATGCCCAAGGGCGTCGTGTGGCGCCAGGAGGACGCCTTCTTCGCCTGCATCGGCGGCGGTGACCCCACCCGCTACGAGGGCACCGTCGAGCGCCCGGAGGAACTGCTCGAGCGGGTGAAGGACACCGACACGCCCTTCACGTTCCTCCCGGTGGCGCCGCTCATGCACGCCGCCGCGCAGTGGACCTCGATGTCGTGGCTCTACGCCGGCGGGCGGGTCGTGCTGATGCCGGGCTCGCTCGACCCGGACGCCATCTGGCGGGCGGTGGGCGACGAGCGCGTGAACCTGCTCGTCGTCGTGGGCGACGCCGTGGCCCGCCCGCTCCTGGACGCCTGGGAGGCCGGCGGTGGCGCCGAGACCTACGACTCGTCCTCGCTGATGGCCATCGGCTCCGGTGGCGCGCCCCTCACCCCGGCCTTGCGCCGGCGGCTCGCCGCCACCTTCCCGAACTGCGTCGTCAACGACGGGTTCGGCTCGTCCGAGACCGGCGCGCAGGGCGCCCGCCAGGGCCTGAGCGCCGACGACGCCGACGACGGACCCCCGAAGTTCAACCCCCTCGACGACAACACCCTCGTGCTCGATGACGACCTCCGGCCCGTCGAGCCGGGGTCCGAGACCACGGGTCGGGTGGCGCTTCGGGGCCACATCCCCCTCGGCTACCACAAGGACCCCGAGAAGACCGCCCAGACCTTCGTGGAGGCCGGCGGCCACCGCTGGGTGGTCACCGGGGACATGGCCCGGGTGGAGGCCGACGGCACCATCGTGCTCCTCGGGCGAGGTTCGGTGTGCATCAACACCGGGGGCGAGAAGGTGTACCCCGAAGAGGTGGAGGCCGTCCTGAAGGCCCACGAGGACGTGTACGACGCTGTCGTCGTGGGCGTCGACGACGAGCGCTGGGGTCAGAGCGTCGCCGCCGTGGTCCAGGCGGCGGACGGGGCCTCGGCCACCACCGAGGCGCTCGTCGCACACTGCAAGGCTCACCTCGCGGGCTACAAGGTGCCCCGCACCGTCACCTTCGTGGACGAAGTCGTCCGCTCGCCCGTGGGCAAGGCCGACTACCGCTGGGCCAAGGCCGCCGCCACCGCCTGAACCCCTGCTTCTCCCGTTCTGGGACCAGGAACAGCACGGTGAGAGCGGAGATCTGTACCCAGAACGAGGGAACGGGGCGGAATCAGGGCGGTCAGGCGCCGTCGGGGGGCTTCTTGGCCGCGGTCCGACGGGGGGCGCGCTTCTTCGCCGTTACCGCCGCCGGCGGAGGGTCGAGGGCGGCGGCGGCTTCCGCCTCCCGCTCGGCCAGCACGGCATCGGCGGCGGCCCGCAGGTCCTTCACGGCCTGGCCGAAGCCGTCGGCGAGGGACCACAGGTCGGGGGCGGTCTCGGTGCAGCCGATGACCCCGAAGTCCATGTTTCCCATGTTCGACAGGACGGTGATGTTGATGCCGGCGCCCTCGATGAGCGGGCCGAAGGGGTACACCGCGACGACGCGGGCGCCGGCGCAGTAGAGCGGGATGGGCGGGCCGGGGACGTTGGAGATGACCAGGTTCTGCACCGGGCGGTGGTGGCTGGCGAGGCCCATCGACGAGTAGAGGCGCATGGCCCGGTTGAACAGCACCGGGGGCGCGAACTGGGTGAGGTCGCGCAGCACGTCGGCACCGATGGCGTTGTGCATCTCCTTCGACGCCAGCGTGTCCTCTCGGATCTCGAGCAACTGATCGACCGGGTCCTCCAGTTGCACCGGGAGGCGCACCGCCATGCTGGACACCTGGTTGGTGCCTTCCTGGCCGTCCTGGCCATGCACGGACACGGGCTCCATCGACACCAGCGGCTTGTCGGGCAGGTCGTCGTGGGCGATCAGGTACCGCCGAAGGGCGAGGGTGCACGACGCCAGGACGACGTCGTTGATCTTCACCCCGAAGACGGTCTTGACGACGCGGAGGTCCTCGAAGTCGGTCTGCGCGAACGCGACCGAACGGTGCGGGGTGAGGGCACCGGTGAACTTGGTCTTGGGGGCGGTGAACGGCAGCGCCGGCGACCGTTCGTCCTCGTCCCGGCCGATCACGGACGCCGCCGTGCGCACCACGGTCGCGCCGATCCGGCCGAGTCCCTGGAGCCCACGCAGCGGCGTGGTGAGGCGCGACCTGCCCGCATCCGCCAGCAGCTCCAGGTCGGACGGCACCCGGTCGGGCACCCACTCCTCGGCCGGCGGCGGCGGCTCGGGGGCATCAGGCTCGAGGTCGAAGAGCTGGCTCATCAGGTCGGCGCCCGTCACGCCGTCGATGCAGGCGTGGTGCACCTTGCACACCAGGGCGACCGTGCCGTCGGCGGTGCCCTCGACGACGATCGTCTCCCAGAGCGGCTTGCTTCGATCGAGGGCCCGGCCGGCCACGTCGCCGATGACCTCAGCCAGCTCCTCGCGGCCGCCCGGCGGCGGCACCGTGACGCGGTGCACGTGGTTCGTGATGTCGAAGTCGGGATCCTCGATGAAGACGGGGTCGTCCAGGTGGAACGGCACCGTCAGCAGGCGGCGCCGGTACGGCGGAAGCAGGTGGATGCGGGAGGACAACATCTCGCGGATGGCCTCGAAGGAGTAGCCGCCGTGCATCGTGGACGGGTCGACGATGATGACGCCCGTCACGTGCATGTGGCTGCTGGGCGTCTCCATGTACAAGAAGGCGGCGTCGATGGGCGCCAGTCGGTTCATGTCCCCGCTCCTCGTCGGTCGTCGCTGCGCCCGAGGGGCACGGCCGCCGCCCCCCGGGGGGACCATGGTGTCACCTGGCGCAGGCGGTGGCCCGGTTGCTGAGGCTCGGGCCTCGCCGCCACTGGCGGAACAGGTGGGCGTCGATGCCGTTGGTGAGGTAGCAGAACGACAGGCCGGTGGCCGGGTCGGCCCACGCCACCTGGCCGCCGGCGCCGTTGTGGCCGAAGGCGGCGGGCGAGAGCGTGCGTCCCATGCCCCGCATCGGGGCCTTCCCATCGTCGCCGGCGACGACCAGGCCGATGGTGCGGTTGGCGGCCGCGCCGGTCGTGGGGTCGGGGAAGGTGTTGCGGATGTTGGTGGTGACGTCGGCCAGGACGGCGGGGTCCCAGAGCTCGCCGGGGTTGGCGAGCAGCGCCTGGTAGAAGCGGGCCACGTCGGCGGCGGTGGACACGGCGCCGCCGCCGGGCACGCCCACGGCCACGTTCTCGGGGGCCGACAGCATCACGAACATGTCGTCGGTGAGGCCGCCGGTGAGGGCGTCGAGGGTGGCGCCCGCGATCCCGGTGACGGCCTCGACTTCCTCCATCGTCGGGGGCTCGCCGACCTGGACCACCCGCTTGACGTCGCCCTGGTCCTCGGGCGGGACGCCGAGGCGGAACTGCTCGAGGCTCAACGGCTCGACCACGCGCCGGTGCACCGCCGACCGGTAGTCCTCGCCGTCGAGGCGCTCGATGATCTCGGCCAGGACCCAGTGGGCCGACGTGGCGTGGTACTCGAAGCGCGTCCCGGGCTCCCAGTTGAGGCGCCAATTCGCGAACGCGGCCAGGCGGGCGTCGCGGTCGGCCCAGTCGGGCGGGCCGAGGGGGGCGTAGGGGAAGCCGCTCGTGTGCAGCAACACCTGTTCGACGGTCACGACGTCCTTGCCGTTGGAGGCGAACTCCGGGATGAGCTCGGCGACGCGCTGGGAGACGTCGAGGCGCCCCTCGGCGAGGAGCTGCCAGACGGCGGCGGCCACCACGGGCTTGGTGCTGGAGAAGATGAGGAACCGGCTGTCGGTGGTGGCGTCGCCGAAGGCCTCGTGGACGAGGAGCTCGCCGTGCTGGGCCACGGCGAGCTGGCAGGCGGGGAGGAGCCCCTCGTCCACCTCGCGTCGGGCGCGGTCGAGCAGGGTGGCGATGGCATGGTCGGGCACGACCGCGCAGGGTAGCCCTCGCGTTCTCAGCGTTTTCTCAGCTGCGGCCGCCACACTGCGCGCCATGAGCAACCCTGTCGATCCCACCGAACCGATGGAACCCGCCGCCGGCGACGCCGAGGCCGCACCCCCGCCGCCGCCGGCATCCCCCGCGGCCCCGGCCGCCG
This sequence comes from uncultured Microthrixaceae bacterium, assembly GCA_964470715.1. Lineage (GTDB taxonomy): Bacteria > Actinomycetota > Acidimicrobiia > Acidimicrobiales > DATDAH01 > JAEUJM01. Next base: position 7,142 of record CAYYDZ010000009.1, read on the forward strand.
CGGCCGAGCCCGTCGGCCACCGCGGTGGCCTGGTCACCCTCGCCTGGTGGTGGCTCGCCCTCGGCGCCCTCGGCTTCCTCCTGCTGGGGAGCCTCCTCACCTTCGTGGGCACGAAGGCGTCCGACGACGGCCCCGACGGTGGCCGGGGCGGCCGCATGGAAGCCCACTTCGGCCCCGACCAGGGCCCGATGGGCCCCGGCGGCGGGGGACAGGGACCGATGGGGCCGGGTCAGATGGGGCCGGGCTTCGGTCAGGGGCAGGGCCAGGCCCCGCAGTTCGGCCCGCCGGAGCAGGGCACCCCGGACGGCCCGAGCGACCGCGGCACCGACGACGGTGACCAGGGCACCCAGGACGACGGCTCCTCGGACACCACCGACACCACCGACAGCAGCAACTGAGCCCCGGACGACCGCCCTCCGGCGCCCTTCCCGCGGCCTCCGGGCTTCGGGGCGGGCGCCGATGGCGCGTCCGGGCTCAGGTGGTGGGGAGCCGGAAGCCCACGGCGGCGCCGCCGCCCGGGGCCCGTCCGGCGATGACCCGGCCGCCGTGGTCCTCGACGATCTGGCGCACGATGGCCAGGCCGAGGCCGGAGCCGGGTCGGCTGCGGGCAGCGTCGGCGCGGTAGAAGCGGTCGAAGACCCGGGCGAGGTCGGCCTCGTCGATGCCGGGCCCCTCGTCGCTCACCACCAGCGCGCCGTCGGCGAGGCGGACGTCGATGGTGCCGTCGGGCGGGCTCCACTTGGCGGCGTTGTCGAGGAGGTTCGCGACGGCGCGCTCGAGCCGGCTGGGCCGGCCGTCCACGGTGGTGGGCGCGAGGTCGCAGCGCACAGCCAGGCCGGTTCGACGCTCGGTGCGGCGGGCGAGGCGCTCGACCAGCTCGTCGAGGCGCAGCGGCTCGACCGGCTCGGGGGCCTGGCCCTCCTCGGTGGCGAGATCGACCAGCTCGGTGACCAGGGCGCTGAGCTCGCCCATCTCCGCCTTGAGGTCCACGAGCAGCTCGGCGCGGTCTTCGGGAGGCAGCTCGTCGAGCCGGTCGAGCAGGTCGACGTTCGTGCGCAGGCTGGTCAGGGGCGTGCGCAGCTCGTGGCTGGCGTCGCTGATGAGCTGGTGCTGCTGTTGGCGGGAGGTGCGCAGGGCCCGGAGCATCTCGTTGAAGCGCTCGGCGAGGTCGCCGATCTCGTCGTGGCGCTCGACCTCGATCTCCGAGGTCAGGTCCCGGTCCGTGGCCACGCGGTCGACGGCGGCGGCGAGGTCGTCCACGGGGCGCAGCGACCGACGGGCCACCGCCCAGCCGATCAGGCCGGCGGCGGCGACGCCGACCGCGCCGAGGAGCAGGTAGATCAGGGTGAGCTGGGCGATGGTGTCGTCGAGGCCGGTCACCGACCGGGCCAGCTGCACCGCCCGCCCGTCGCCGAGGGCCACGGTGAGGATGCGCACGTGGTCGCCGTTGATCTCCGCGTCGCGGAAGTAGGCGCTGCTGGTGCCGGCGGCCACGGCCAGGTCGCGCTCGGTGAGGCCCGTCTCGGTGGTGATCTCGACGCCGTCGAGCACGTCCCCGGACGCGTCGAACACCCGCGTGGACGTGTCGCCCACGCCCAGCGGGTCGCGCGGTGGGCCCGGACCGCCCCGGCGGGGGTCGGCGACGGCGACGGCCCGCTGGCGGAGGGCCTCGTCCACGCCGTCGCGCAGCTCGTTGCGCGTCGCCAGCACGGCCACCGCGGCCACGAGCACCACGGCGCAGCCGACCGCGGCGGCAACCAGGACGGTGAGACGGGTACGGAGGTTCACGACCCGCGACCGGCGCCGGTCACGAGGCGCGGGCCACGTAGCCCACGCCCCGCACCGTCTGGATGAGGCGGGGCTCGCCCTCGGCCTCGGTCTTGCGCCGCAGGTACCCGATGTAGACGTCGAGGGAGTTGGACGAGGTGGCGAAGTCGTAGCCCCAGATGCGGTCCATGATCAGCTCGCGGGTGAGCACCTGGCCGGCGTTGGCCACCAGCAGCTCGAGGAGCGAGAACTCGGTGCGGGTGAGGGGGATCTCCCGATCGCCGCGCTGCACGATGCGGCCCGTGGGGTCGAGGGTGAGGTCGGCGAGGACGATGGGCGCGCCGTCGTCGGCCGGGGTGGCTCGGCGCAGGAGCGCCCGGAGGCGGGCCAGCAGCTCGTCGAGGGCGAAGGGCTTGACCAGGTAGTCGTCCGCGCCGGCGTCGAGGCCGGCCACCCGCTCGCTCAGTCGGTGCTTGGCGGTGAGCACGAGGATGGGGGTGCGGTTGCCCTGCTCGCGCAGCGTCCGGCAGACCTCGATCCCGTCGAGGCGGGGCATCATCACGTCGAGCACGATCGCATCGGGCGGGGCGGTGGTCACGGCGCGCAGGGCCTCGACCCCGTCCTCGGCCAGGGCCACCTCGTAGCCCTCGAGCAGCAACGCCCGACGGACCGCTTGGCGGACCCCCGCGTCGTCGTCGACCACGAGCACCTGCACCCCTCGCTCCTGCACACCGAAAGCATCGCGCCGGAAGCTGAGAGCCCGATGAGAAC
>CAYYDZ010000009.1:9779-43895 GCA_964470715.1 uncultured Microthrixaceae bacterium
GGGGAGGCCGGCCACGAGGTCCGCCTGCTGGTGCGCGACCCGGCCAAGGTCGATCGCGTCTTCGCCGCGTTGGGCGCGCCGGCCCCGGACCGCATCGCCGGCGACGTGCTCGACCGGGCGTCCATCGAGCGCGCCCTCGACGGTTGCGACGCCGTGGTCCACGCCGCCGCCGTCGTCACCAACGAGCGCAAGCGTGCCGCCGAGGTGCTGGCCACCAACCCGGCCGCCGCCCGCAACGTGCTCGGCGCGGCCGTGGCCGCGGGGATCGACCCCATCGTCCACGTGTCCAGCGTGGCGTCGCTGTTCCCGCCGCCGGGGCCCTTGATCGACCCGTCCACCCCGGTCGCCTCGCCCACCAGCGCGTACGGCCGGTCGAAGGTCGACGCGGAGATCGCGGCCCGGGCCCTGCAGGACGAGGGTGCGCCCATCACCATCGTCTACCCCGGCGGGGTGTGGGGGCCCCACGACCCCAACCTCACCGAGCAGGTGCGAGCGGCGGGCACCCTCGTGCGCAGCGGCGTGCCCATCACCTCGGGCGGGCTCACGGTCCTGGACGTGCGCGACCTGGCCACGGTGATCACCCGCTCGGTCGAGCCGGGCCAGGGAGCTCGCCGCTTCCTGCTCGGCGGCCACTTCTTCACCACGCCAGCGCTCGCCGACGTCCTGAAGGAGGTCGGCGGCAGGGCTCGGCGCCTGCCGTCGCCGCCGCGCGCCCTGCGCACCCTCGGGCGCGTCAACGACCTCCTCATGCGGGTGGTGCCCGCCAACTTCTCCATCACCTACGAGGGCATGGTGTTCCTCACCCGCGGAGTGCCCACCGACGACTCGGCCACCCTCGCCGCCCTCGACGTCACCCTGCGGCCGGCGACCGACACGCTCGCCGACACCCTGCGTTGGCTCCTGGCCGAGGGACACCTGAAGCCCAAGCACGTCCCTCGGTTGTCCTGACCCGTCGAGCCGGGTGCCTACACTCGACCCTGGTGGGGGAAGGATGTGTCGTCATGGAGGACGCAGCGCCTGAGGGACCACCGCTGCCCCTCGGGCGGCGGGTCGACCTACCCGGCCGCGGGCGCACCTTCGTGCGCGAGGTGGAGGGTCCGCCCGGGGCGCCCACGCTGCTCCTGCTCCACGGTTGGATCGCCAGCGCGGGTCTGAACTGGTTCCAGGTGTACGAGACGCTCGGCCGCCACTTCCGCATCATCGCCCCCGACCTGCGGGGCCACGGACGGGGCATCCGCGCCCTGCGCCGCTTCCGCCTGGCCGACTGCGCCGACGACGCCGCCGCTCTGCTCGACGAGTTCGACACCGGCCCGGTGATCGCGGTCGGCTACTCCATGGGCGGGCCCGTCTCGCAGCTCCTCTGGAAGCGCCACCCCGACAAGGTGCAGGGCCTCGTGCTCTGCGCCACCGGCCACTCGTTCGTGAAGGGTGGGCGGGAGCGGTACGTGTTCACCAGCACCATGGCGGCGCTGGCCGCCACCACCCGCATGGGCCAGCTGGCGGCCCACGTGCCCAGTCGCCAGGTGCAGCGCTTGATGCCCATCCGCCAGGACAGGGTGCGGCCGAACTCGCTCCAGCGCTGGGCGGCGGCCGAGATGCGCCGCCACGACCCCCGGGTGCTCATGGAGGCCGGCCACGCCATCGGCAACTACGACGCCGGGCCGTGGATCGGTGAGGTCGACGTGCCCACGACCGTCCTCGTGACCACCGAGGACCGCGCCATCCAGCCCGAGACCCAGCTGAACATGGCCCGGGCCATCAAGCGGTCGGAGATCCACCTCACCAAGCACGGCCACGTCCTGTGCGCCCGGCCGGAGTTCGCCTCGCCCCTGGCCGACGCCTGCGCCAGCGTCGCCGAGCGCCTGTAGCCCCGCGTCCGGCCGCCCGTTCAGCGGAGGCGGTCGAGGACCTCGGCGGTGAGGGTCGGGTCGATGGCGTAGGGGGTGTAGAAGGCCAGGCGGTCGGCCACGTCGCCGTAGCGCTCGTGGATGCGCCGGGCCACCTCGGCGGGCTCGCCGCAGACGGCGATGCGCTCGAGCAGGTCGTCGTCGATGACGTCGCCCAGCTCGGCCCAGCGGCCCTCCTTGGTCAGGCGGTTCAGCTCGGGCTGCAGGTCGCCGGCGCCCTCGGCCTCGAGGACCGGGCGGTACGCCGGCGTCGAGCCGTAGAAGGCCACCAGCCCCTTGGCGCCGGCGATGGCGGTGGCGCGCTCCTCCTCGTCGCGCCAGGCGCACACGATGGTCTCGCAGATGAGGGTGAACTGGCTGCGGTCACGGCCCGAGGCGGCGAGGCCTTCGGTGACGCCCGGGAGGGTGTGCTCGCGGACGAAGCGGTCGGAGTTGAACGGGTGCACCAACAAGCCGTCGGCGACCTCGGCGACCATGCGGGTCATCTTGGGGCCGAGGGCACCGACCCAGAGCGGCGGCGGGCCGAACGGGAGCGGGCCCGGGTTGAAGGTGGGGGGCATGAGGGTGAGCTCGTAGAACTCGCCGTGCACGTCGAGGCGGCCACCCTCCTGCCAGCAGGTGAGGACCGCGCGCGTGGCCTCGATCAGCTCGCGCATGCGGGCCACGGGCTTCGACCAGGTGGCGCCGTAGCGCTTCTCGATGTGGGGCCGGACCTGGGTGCCCAGGCCGAGGGCGAAGCGGCCGCCCGAGGCCTGGTGGAGGTCGTAGGCCAGGTGGGCGAGGTGCGTGGGGCTGCGGGGGAAGGCGATGGCCAGGTTGGTGTAGAGGTCGAGCCCTTCGACCGTCGCCGCGGCGGCGAGGGGCAGGAACACGTCGTGGGGGCCCTCGAAGGTGAAGACCCCCTCGAAGCCGGCGTCGCGGAGGGCCCGGGCCTCGTCGGCGGCGCCGGCGAGGGGGGCGCGGAGCTGGGTGTCGATGCGCACGAGGGCGCACGTTACCGACGACGCCCGACGAGGTCCCGTTGCGCGACCTGACTCCCCGTCAGAAGTGGCTGTGCCATGATGTGCGCCGCCGTGGGGGCCAGAATCGGTCGCCGGGGCGTCGTGGAACACCGATACAGGGGGAACTCATGAAGCTGCGCCGACTGGTCGTCGTTCTGGCCGCCTTGATGCTCATCGCTGGTGCGTGCTCGAGCCGAGGCGAGGACGCCTCCGGGACCGACGACACCGGGGGGTCCACCGAGACCACCGCTGCCGCCGACAGCGGTGGCGAGGCCTTTGGCGATGTCGAGTCGCCGTGCGGCGAGGGGAGTGGCGAGACCACGACCACGACCGAGCCGTCCGACCCCGCCGAGGTGCAGGGCATCGCCGACGACTCCATCGCCGTGGGCACCGTGGCCGACCCCGGCTTCACCGGCCGGCCGGGCCTCAACCAGGAGATCTTCGACGCCGGTGAGGCCTTCGTGGCGTGGTGCAACGACCAGGGTGGCATCAACGGCCGCCAGCTGGACCTGACCACCTACGACGCCGCCATCAGCAACTACCAGCCGCAGCTCGACGCCGCCTGTGACCAGGAGTTCGCCATGGTCGGCGGCGGCGCCGTGCAGGACAACCTGTGGGAGACCACCGGTCAGGCCTGTGGCCTCATCGACATCACCGGCTTCTCGGTCACCCCGGAGAAGGCCGGCGTTTCCGGCGAGGGCGTGGTGCAGGAGACCCGCACGGTGCAGCCCGTGCCCAACCCCTCCGACCAGTTCCCGGTGGGCGCGTTGAAGATCCTCGCCGAGGAGAACCCCGACGCCCTCGACGCCGTCGGCATCGTCTACGCCGACCTCGCCACCCTCACGGTGCAGGCCGAGCGCACGAAGGAGGCCTACGAGCAGAACGGCGCCAACATCGTGTACGAGCAGACCTACAACGTTCTCGGCGAGGCGAACTGGGCGCCCTTCGCCAACGCCATCAAGGATGCCGGCGTCACGTGGCTCAACTTCGTGGGTGAGGGCGAGAACCTCGCGGCGCTCCAGCAGGCCATGAGCGAGATCGACTACTCGCCCGAGGTCACCCTCCAGGACACCAACTTCTACGACCAGGCCTACCTGGATGCCGCCGGCGATGCCGCCGAGGGCACCTACCTGCGCAACGCCTTCGTGCCCTTCGAGGAGGCCGACCAGAACCCGGCCACCGCGAAGTACATCGAGCTCGTCGAGGCCCAGGGCGGGAAGGTCGCTCTGCTCGGTGCCCAGTCGATGTCGGGCTGGCTGCTGTTCGCCCAGTCGGCCAAGGAGTGCGACGACCAGGGCACCCTGACCCGCACCTGCGTGCTCGACACCGCGGGCTCGGTCACGGAGTGGACCGGTGGCGGCCTCCACGCCCCGACCGACCCCTCCACCAACAGCGGCCCCAGCTGCATCATGGTGCTCCAGGTCGAGGGCGGCGCCTTCGTGCGCCACGCCCCCGAGGAGGGCTTCGACTGCAACGACGACTACGTCGCCACGCTGGAGGGCGACTACTCGGCCAGCGCCGGCTGACCTGATGGTCCCCGGGTTGTCCGCCGGGGCCGGTGGAGCCGAGGTGCCGGCGTGAGCCAGTTCCTCAGCTTCACCGTCCTCGGGATCGTCACCGCCGCGATCTACGCCGTCGCGGCCAGCGGCCTCGTCGTCACCTACACGACGTCGGGGATCTTCAACTTCGCCCAGGGTGCCTTCGGCATGGCCGCGGCGTTCCTCTACTGGCAGTTGCGCGTCGAGTGGGGCTGGCCGGCACCCATCGCCCTCGCCATCGTCCTGGTGTTCGTGGCCCCGGCCTTCGGGGCGTTGATCGAACGGTTGATCTTCCGGGGCATCGAGGGCACGACCGAGGTCGTCAAGATCGTGGTCTCGGTGTCGCTGTTGTTCTTCGTCTTCCAGCTGATCCCGATCATCTACCCAGCGGCTGGCCGGCGCCTCGCGGGCTTCTTCGACCCGGAGAAGGTCGACCTCGGCCCGATCAACGTCACCTGGCACGACCTCATCACGGTGATCGCCGCCATCCTGGTGGCCGTCGCGCTGCGGGCGTTCCTCTACCGGACGCGCACGGGCGTGGCCATGCGCGCCGTGGTGGACGATCGCGGCCTCAGCCAGCTCAACGGTGGCCGCCCCGGCCGGGCCTCGATGCTGGCGTGGGCGATCGGCACGTCGTTGGCCGCGCTGGCCGGCATCCTGCTCGCCGGCAGCCAGGGCAACCTCGCGTACATCCCCCTGACGCTGCTCGTCATCAACGCCTACGCGGCGGCCATGATCGGGCGCCTGCGCAACCTGCCCCTGACCTTCCTCGGAGCGCTGATCCTCGGTCTGGTCGAGTCGTACTTCGTGGGCTACCTGCCCAGCGACACGGAGATCGCCTCGGTGTTCGGCTACCGGTTCTCGACGCCCATCAGCCTCTCGGGCATCCGGCCCGCCATCCCCATCATCTTGTTGTTCATCGTGTTGCTGGTCCTGCCCCCCACACGAGTGCGAGGAGCCGGCCAGCAGCGCAGCCGGGAGTACCTGCCCGTGCCCACCATCCGCCGGTGGGTCATCGGCGGCTTCGTGCTGGTGGCTGTCGCGTGGGCCTTCGGCCAGATGGCCAGCGACCTGCGGGTCGGCCAGGTGGCCCAGGGCATGGGCCTCGCCATCATCATGCTCTCGCTCGTGCCGCTGATCGGCTACGGCGGCCAGATCTCCCTCGCCCCGATGGCCTTCGCCGGCATCGGCGCCGTGGTGATGGGCAACTTCGGAGTCGAGAACAACCTCTGGGGGCTGGTCCTGGCCACGGTGGTGACCGCCGCCGTGGGGGCGCTGGTGGCACTGCCGGCCCTGCGCCTGAGCGGGCTGTACCTGGCGCTGGCCACGGCCGCGTTCGCGGTGTTCATGGACCGGATGGTGTTCAACCAGGGCCTCGTCATGCCCAACGGCGCGCTTGCCGTGCCCCGCCTCGAGGTGCTGGGCGTGTCCTTCGAGTCCGACCAGGCGTACCTCATCTTGTTGTCAGCGGTGTTCGCGCTGTTGGCCATCGTGGTGGTGCTCATCCGTCGCGGGGAGTTCGGCCGCCGCCTCCAGGCCATGAAGACGAGCCCGGCCGCGTGCACCACCCTCGGGCTCAACCTGACCATGACCAAGCTCCAGGTGTTCGCCCTCTCCGCGGGCATCGCCGGCCTCGGCGGCGCCCTCTACGGCGGGCAGCTCACCTCGGTGAGCCCCGACCGCTTCCAGTTCCTCCAGAGCCTGCCGGTGGTGCTGCTGGCGGTGTCGGGCGGCATCGGCGCGGTTGGCGGCGCACTCTTCGGTGGGATCACCTACGCCCTCTTCTTCTTCATCATCCCGGACCTGTACCCGAGTCTCACCAACCTCTTCCTGCTGGCCCCGGGTCTGCTCGGCATCTCCCTCGGGCGCAACCCGAACGGCGCGGTGAACGAGATCGCCAAGAGCTTCCGCGAGGCCGTGGCCAAACGCCAGGCGAAGGCGGCCGGCCGAGCCGAGCCGACGCTCGACCTCGACCGACTCGGCCTCGACGAGGACTTCTCGGACGAGGACCTGCGCCTGATCGACCACGAGCTCGGCCTCGACGAGGTCGAGGGCTACGCCGAGCTCGCCCGCACACGGGGGGGAACGGGCTGATGGCGCTGCTGGAGGCCTGTGAGGTCTCGGTCCGCTTCGGCGGCCACCTCGCGGTGAACAAGGTCGACCTCGAGGTCGAGGCCGGCCGGATCACCGGCCTGATCGGCCCCAACGGCGCCGGCAAGACCACCATCTTCAACGCGCTCACCGGCCTGCAGGAGACCTCCGCGGGCCACGTCTTCATCGACGGCGCCGACGTGTCCGGCCTCGCCCCGCACAAGCGGGCCCGCAGGGGCATGGCCCGCACCTTCCAGCGCCTCGAGCTGTTCAGCCTGCTCACGGTGCGCGAGAACGTGCTCGTGGGCGCCGAGGTGCGCAAGCGCTGGGCCCGGGACAAGGCCGGCGACCCCGAGGCGGTCGTGACCGAGGTGCTCGAGCGCATCGGCCTCACGGACGTGGCCGACCAGCGCGTCGACAGCCTCCCCACGGGCAAGGCCCGGCTGGTCGAGCTGGCCCGGGCCCTGGCCAGCCAACCCCGGGTGCTGCTGCTCGACGAGCCCTCCTCGGGCCTCAACGAGGCCGAGACCCACGAGATGGCCACCGTCTTGCGCCAGGTGGCCGACGAAGGGCTCGCGGTGCTGCTCGTCGAGCACGACATGAGCCTGGTGATGGGCGTGTGCGAGCAGATCTTCGTGCTCGACTTCGGCCAGATCATCGCCAGCGGCGACCCGGCTGAGATCCAGGGCAACCCCGTCGTGCAGGAGGCCTATCTCGGCGCCGAGCGCGAGACCGAGGCCGAGGAGCGCCTCGCCACGGTCCCCCCGGTCGCTCTGGTGAGCGAGCCGGGGCACGGCGAGGACGCGAAGGCGGTGGTGCCCATCCTGGAGGTGGTCGACCTGCGGGCCGCCTACGGCGACATCGACGTGCTCCACGGGGTCGACTTCGCCATGGAACCGGGCTCGGTGTTCGCTCTCCTCGGGCCCAACGGCGCCGGCAAGTCCACCACGCTCAAGGTCATCAGCGGCCTCATGACCCCGACCGGGGGCTCGGTGGCGCTGTGCGGCCGCCGGGTCACGGGCGCCGACGCCGATGCGCTGGCGCGCGCCGGCGTCTGCCTGGTGCCCGAGGGCCGCGGCATCTTCCCGAACCTCACGGTCTCCGAGAACCTGCGCATGGCGACCTACACGGGGACGTCGTTCGACGACATCCTCGAGCGGTCGTTCTCACGTTTCCCCCGACTGGCCGAACGGCGGACCCAGGTGGCGGGCACCATGTCCGGGGGTGAGCAGCAGATGCTGGCCATGGCGCGGGCACTCGCCACCGACCCCGCCGTCCTCCTCCTCGACGAGCTCTCGATGGGCTTGGCGCCCATCATCGTGAGCGGCTTGTACGAACAGGTGCAGGCCATCGCCGAGGAAGGCACCTCGATCCTCGTGGTCGAGCAGTTCGCCCACGAGGTGCTCGGCGTGGCCGACGTGGCCGCGATCATGTTGCACGGTCGGGTGCAGCGCACCGGCAGCCCGGCCGAGATCAGCGAGGAGCTGGCCGCGGCCTACCTCGGTGGCGCCACGTGATCAAGGGTGCGATGACCGACACGTGGGGGGTCGCGGCCCTCTACGATCTGCGAACTCGGAGAGGGAGCAACGATGACTGACAACGCAGCGGGGTCGAGCCGACTGGACGAATTCGAAGCCGAGGTGGCGGGACTGCGCCTCAAGGGGGGCTCCATCGAACGTGAGCGCCAGCTCACCACGGTGGGCCTCGTCCTGGCCGTGGTCGGCGCGGTGCTGGCTCTGGCGATGGTCTTCGTCTCGAGCAGTGCAGCCGACAGCCGCGACTCGCTGACCTACATCTCCGTCGGCGTCCTCGGACTCGCCCTCTCGGTGATCGGGGCGGTCGTCTGGCTGCGCTACTCGCTCACCGGCTACCTCCGCTACTGGCTGCTGCGCCTCATCTACGAAGAGCGGAACCGGTCCGGCAGCTGAGATGAGGTACCGGCGGGGCATCGCGGCGGCGGCGACGGCGGCGCTGCTGTTCGCAGGGGCGTGCGGGACGCGTGTGGAGGGCGGCTCCGACGCGGGCGTCGACTCGTCCGCGTCCGGCGAAGACGCGGGCGGCTCGGGCCGCGGCGACGGCGGGTCGGCCCCCGACGAGAGCATGGTCGGCACCTTGCCCACGCCGTGTGGCGCGGGCGACGCCTCCGGGGCCACCGACCAGGGCGTCACCGACGACGCCATAGAGATCTCCACCATCGCCGATCCCGGCGCCCAGGCCGCCCCCGGCCTGAACCTCGGCGTGCACCAAGCCATGACGGCGTTCGTGGCGTTCTGCAACAGCTTGGGCGGGGTCAACGGCCGGCCACTCGAGCTCACGCTGCTCGACGCCGCCCTGTTCGACTACAACAGCGTCGTGCAGCAAGCGTGCGAGAGTGCGTTCGCGCTCGTGGGCGGCGGCGGCACCCTGGACGAAACGGGTGCTCAGACCGCGGTCGACTGCGGTCTCGTCGACGTGGCCGGCTTCACCATCAGCCCGGAGAAGGCCGAATCCGACCGGGTGTACCAGCCGCTCCCCAACGCCACCTACCAGTTCAACGTGGGGGCGGCCCGGCGCATCGTCCAGGAGCACCCCGACGCTGCCGAGCACGCCGCGATCATCTACAGCAACCTGCCGGTGACCGAGCGCCAGGCCGCGCGTCAGGTCGAGGCCTACGAGGACGTCGGCTTCGACTTCGTCTACGAGCAGCCGGCCGAGATCGGCGAGCTCAACTGGACGCCCATCGTGGTGGCCATGCGCGATGCCGGCGTGGAGTACGTGACCATGTCCTCGACGTTCGAGGAGTTCGTCAACCTCCAGAACGCCATGGCCGAGCAGGGCTTCGAGCCGGAGGTCATCGACCTCGAGGCCAACTTCTACGACGACGCCTACCCGGAGACCGCCGGCGCCGTGGCCGATGGCTCCACGGTTCGCATCACCACCTCGCCCGTCGAGGACGACCCGGTCAACCCTGCCCTTGCGGTCTACCTCGACTGGCTGGAGCAGACCGCCGGCGGCGATGCCAAGCCCGCCCTGCTCGGCGTCCAGGCCTTCTCGGCGGGCCTGCTCTTCGCCACCGCGGCCAAGGCGTGCGGCTCCGAGCTCACCCGGGACTGCCTGATGGAGCAGCTCGACCAGATCACCGAGTGGGACGGCGGCGGGATGCACGCGCCGGCCAACCCGGCCGACAACAAGATCACCCAGTGCTTCATCCAGATGGAGGTCGTCGACGGCGGGTTCGAGCGGGCCTTCCCCGACGAGGGCTTCTCCTGCGACCCCGACAACGTGGTGGAACTGACCGGTGACTACGGCGAGGGCGCATCGGAGGGCGGGTGACCCGGCTGGGTGATCGGGGCCGCTGGGGTGTCGGCCTCGCCCTGTTCGCGGGCCTGTGCGGCTACCTGATCGCCTTCCAGGGCGGCTTCAGCGACTGGCTCACCTTCACCATCCTCGGCATCACCACCGGCGCCATCTACGCCATCGCCGCCAGCGGCCTGGTGGTCACCTACACCACGTCGGGCATCTTCAACTTCGCCCAGGGCGCGTTCGGCATGCTCGGCGCCTTCGCCTACTGGCAACTGCGCTTCGACTGGGGCTGGCCCGCGCCGGTGGCGCTGGCGGTGATCCTGCTCGTGGTGGCGCCGCTGTTCGGGGCGGTGGTCGAGCGGGTGATCATGCGGGGCCTCGAGGGCGTCTCGGAGATCACCAGCACGGTGGTCACCATCGGCCTGTTGGCCATGGCCATCGGCATCGCCAACATCGTCTGGCCGCCGGCGGGGCGCCGGGTCGACCAGTTCTTCGCAGGCAACTCCGTGACCCTCGGTGCCATCAACGTCACGTGGCACCGCATGGTCATCGTGGTGGTGGCGGTGCTCGTGGCCGTCGGCCTGCGCTTCCTGCTCTACCGCACGCGCTCGGGCGTGGCCATGCGGGCCGTGGTCGACGACCGGGCCCTCAGCCAGCTCAACGGCGGCAACCCGGGGCGTTCGGCCATGGTGAGCTGGGGCATCGGCTCGTCGCTGGCGGCCCTCTCCGGCATCCTCATCTCGCCGCTGCTGCAGCTCAGCGTGCTGCCCCTGACCCTGCTGATCGTCAACGCCTATGCGGCGGCGATGTTCGGTCGGCTGAGGTCGCTGCCCCTCACCTTCGCCGGCGGCCTCATCATCGGCATCGCCGAGAACTACAGCAGCAACTACCTGAACCTGAACACCACCGAAGTCGCCGGGGTGTCGCTCGCCGGCCTCCAGCCCGCCCTGCCGGTGATCCTGCTCTTCGTGATCCTCATCGCCCTGCCGAGTGAGCGTCTGCGCACCGGCGGCGTCCAGCGGGTGCGCGAATCCGCCCGGGTGCCCACCATGCGGTCAGCGGTGCTCGCCGGCGGCGCGCTGATCGTCGTGACCGTCGCAGCATCACGGGTGATGAGCACGGCCAACGTCACCCGTCTCAGCCTGGGCCTGGCCACCGCGGTCATCATCTTGTCGCTCGTGCCCCTCGTGGGCTACGGCGGTCAGATCTCGCTGGCGGTCATGACCTTCGCCGGCCTCGGCGCCTTCGCGATGGTCCAGGTGGCAGACGGCCCCGGGCCCCTGGTGGGCCTGGTCGCCGCGGCCGGTCTCGCCGCAGCCGTCGGGGCGGTCATCGCGCTTCCCGCCCTGCGCCTCGCCGGCATCTACCTGGCCCTGGCCACCGCCGCGTTCGCGGTGTTCATGGAGAACTTCATCTTCACCCAGTCCTGGTTCTTCGGCGCGGGGTCGATCGAGGTGCCGCGGCCCGACTTCCTGGGCCTGACCTTCGAGGACAACCGTTCGTACCTCGTGCTGCTGTCGGTGCTGTTCTCGCTGCTCGGGATCCTGGTGATCTGGCTGCGCAGGGGCCCCTTCGGCCGGCGCCTGCAGGCCATGAAGGACAGCCCGGCGGCCTGTGCCACCCTGGGCCTCGATCTGACCCGCACGAAGGTGGCGGTGTTCGCCTTCTCGGCGGGCATCGCCGGCGTCGGCGGAGCCCTGTTCGGCGGGGTGAGCGGATCGGTCAGCAAGGAGACCTTCTTGTTCGCCCAGAGCCTGCCCATCCTGCTCATGGGCGTCGTCGGCGGCATCGCGCTGGTCAGCGGTGCACTGCTCGGCGGTCTGCTCCTCCAGTTCTTCTCGACCCTGGGCGAGAACTTCACCCTCCTGGCCAGCGCGCTCTTCCTCGGCCCGCTGATCACCAACTTCGCCCTGATCGCGCCCGGGCTCATCGGCATCCTGCTGTCCCGGAACCCCGACGGCCTCGCCGCCGACCTGCTGTCCGGGCTGCAACGGGCCACCCACTGGGTACGGGAGGGGCGTGAACGCCCCGAGGAGCAGACCGGCCCGGACCCGTTGATGACCGCGGGCTTGGAGCGGCCCCTGTCGAGCGTCGAGCTGGCCGCCGTCGATGCGGCCCTGGGGCTCGACCCCGAGGAGATCGCCGTCCATGGCGCTGCTCGAGGCTGAGGGCATCACGGTCCGCTTCGGCGGGCACGTGGCCGTGGACCGGGTCGACCTCTCGGTCGAGGCAGGCGCCATCACCGGGCTCATCGGGCCGAACGGCGCGGGCAAGACCACCACCTTCAACGTGTTGACCGGCCTCCAGGAGACCACGAGCGGGCGCGTGCTCCTGGCGGGCGACGACATCACCCACGTCCCCACCCACAAGCGGGCCCGACGGGGGATCGCCCGCACCTTCCAGAAGCTGGAGGTCTTCAGCTCGCTGTCGGTGTGGGAGAACGTACTGGTCGCGATCGAGATCCAGGGCCGCGGCGGGCGCCGCGAGCACGAGGCGGCCGTCGCCGCCACCATCGATCGGGTGGGCCTAGGGGCGGTGGCGGGCGAGCGGGTCGACTCGTTGCCGACCGGCCAGTGTCGCCTCGTCGAGCTGGCCCGGGCGCTCGCCATCGAGCCCCGGGTGCTGCTGCTCGACGAGCCCGCTTCGGGCCTCGACGACAACGAGACCCACCAGTTCGCCGACCTCCTGCGCTCGCTGGTGGGCGACGGCCTCGCCATCTTGATGGTCGAGCACGATGTCCCCCTGGTCATGGAGGTGTGCAAGTCGATCTCCGTGCTCGACTTCGGTTCCATCATCGCCACGGGCACCCCCGAGGAGATCCAGGCCGACGAGAAGGTGCTCGACGCCTACCTGGGGAGCACGCCGCTGTGACCTTCCGCCGACACCGCGACGATGCGGACGCCTCGGCCGAGCCGCTCGTGCCGTCCGAACCCCTGCTCGAGCTGCGAGGCATCACCGCCGCCTACGGGCGCATCCAGGTGCTCCACGGGGTGGACCTGGCCGTCCCCGAGGGCAGCGTCTTCGCCCTGCTGGGCCCCAACGGCGCCGGCAAGACCACGACGCTGCGGGTGGCGTCGGGCCTGCACGAGCCGACCGCCGGCGTGTACCTGCTCGGCGGCCACAAGGTGAACGGCGCCCGTCCCGAGGACCTGGCCCGCCGGGGCCTGTGCACCGTCCCCGAGGGCCGTGGGGTGTTCCCCAACCTCACCGTCCGGGAGAACCTCCAGATGGCCACTTTCTCGGGCGTGCCGTTGGAGAAGATCGAGACCATCGCCTACGACCGCTTTCCCCGTCTCGGGGAGCGCCGCAACCAGCTCACCGGCACGATGTCCGGCGGCGAGCAGCAGATGCTGGCCATGGCCCGTGCCCTCGCCACCGACCCCGCGCTCCTGCTGCTCGACGAGCTGTCGATGGGCCTCGCCCCGCTCGTCGTCGCCGAGCTGTACCAGCTCGTGGCCGAGCTGGCCGAGACCGGTGTGTCGATCCTCGTGGTCGAGCAGTTCGCCCGCACCGTGCTGGGCGTGGCCGACCTCGCCGCCATCATGGTCAACGGTCGGGTCACCCGTGTGGGTGCACCTGGCGACCTCGAAGAAGAGTTGTCCGCCGCCTACCTGGGAGCATCCTCGTGAACGACGACGCCGCCGCCACCGAGACCGCCGCCGACGGCGGGTCGAGCCGGGCCGACGAGTTCCGCGCCGAGATGGCCGAGCTCAAGCTGGCCGACCCCGCCGCTTCGGGCGAGCGCCGCACCCTCCAGGCCGGCATCGCCCTCATGGTCGTGGGCGTGGGCCTCGTCGCCCTCGGCTGGTACGGCGCGTCGGGCGTCTCCGAGGTGTGGAAGGAGATCCCGTACCTGATCTCCGGCGGCCTGGGCGGCCTCACCGTCACCGTCATCGGGGCGGCGCTCTACCTGCGCGCCTCCCTGGCCCGCCAGCAGCGCCTCGTCCTGGTCCGCCTGCTCCAGGAGCAGCGCACCCAGACCGACCGCCTGGTGGAGGCCCTCGACGGCAGGTCCTGACGTTCGGCCCTGCCCCTCGGGTCGGATCGGGCGCACGCTGGAGCCAGGACGACCGATGGAGGAGATCCATGCGCAGCGTCGTGGTGTACGAGTCGCAGACGGGGTGCACGCACCTGGTGGCCGAGGCCATCGCCGAGGGGCTGCACGGGCTGGGTGAGGTCCACGTGGTGCCGGTGCACCACGCCGACGCCGAGCTCGCCAACGGCGTCGACCTGGTCGTGGTGGGTGGCCCCACCCACGTCCACGGCCTCAGCCGGCCGGCGACGCGCAAGGCCGCCATCGAGGCCACCCAGAAGCCGGGGGCGGACATCGAGCCCGACCCCGACGCCGAGGGCGACGGCCTGCGCGAGTGGTTCGACGCGCTGGGCGACCTGAAGGCCGAGGCGGCGGCGTTCGACACCCGCATGGAGGGGCCGCCGGCCTTCACCGGCCGGGCGTCGAAGGGCATCGCCAAGCGCCTGCGCCACCACGGCCTCGAGCTGGTGGTGCCGCCCGAGAGCTTCCTGGTCTCGAAGACCACCCACTTGGAGGACGGCGAGGTCGAGCACGCTCGGGCGTGGGGCGAGGCCATCGCCTCCAAGGTGGCGGCGCGGGCCCTCTGACCGCCTTGCGTGCGCCGCTCAGGCGGTGGGCGTGTAGCGCACGGGCATGCGCTTGATGCCGTTGATGAAGTTCGAGCGCAGGCGTTCGATGTCGCCGTCGAGCGCCATGTCGGGAATGCGGGCCAGCAGCTCTCGGAGCATCACCTTCATCTCGGCCCGCGCAAGGTTGGCACCCAGGCAGTAGTGGGCGCCGCCGCCGCCGAAGGCGACCTGCGTTCCGCCCTTGTCGGTGGTGCGACCGATGTCGAAGGTGAAGGGGTCCGGGAACACGTCCTCGTCGCGGTTCGCCGAGATGTGCCAGATGACGACCCGATCGCCGGCGGTGATGCGCTGGCCGTGCAGCTCGGTGTCGGCGGTGGCGGTACGCCGGAAGTGCATGACCGGACTGGCCCAGCGCAGGAACTCCTCGATGGCCGAGTCGAGCAGGGCGGGGTCGTCGAGGAGGCGCCGGCGCTCGTCGGGGTGCTCGATGAGGGCGAGCATGGCGTGGGAGATGGCGTTGCGGGTGGTCTCGTTGCCGGCCACGACGAGGAGCAGGAAGAAGAGGTTGAAGTCCAGGTCGGAGAGCCGGTGGCCGTCGACCTCGGCGGTGATGAGGGCGGTCACGATGTCGTCGCGGGGGTTCGCGCGGCGGTCCTCGGCCAGGCCCTGGGCGTAGGCGTAGATCTCCGCGGCCGCCGCCTTGCCGTCCTCGTCGCTCGTGCGGAACTCGGGGTCGTCGAAGCCGATGAGGCGGTTGGTCCACTCGAAGAGCATGTGGCGGTCGTCCTCGGGGACCCCGAGGAACTCGGCGATTGCCTGGAGGGGCAGCTCGCAAGCGACGTCGCTGACGAAGTCGCACGAGCCCTCGGCGGCGATGCGGTCGACGATGGTGCGGGCCCGCAGCGCGAGGATGTCCTGGAGCTCCTTGATGCGCCGGGGGGTGAAGCCCCGGTTGACGATCATCCGCAGCTTCGTGTGCTCGGGCGGGTCCATGTTGAGCATCATCAGGCGGGTGGTCTCGAGGTCGCCACCCTCGGGGGTGTTGAGGAACGAGCTGCCCACCCACGACGAGAACAGGGTCGTGTCCCGGTTCACGGCGACGAGGTCGTCGTACTTGGTGACGCACCAGAACCCGCCGCCGTCGGGGTGCTCGTGCCAGAACACCGGCGCCTCGCGGCGCAGGGTGGCGAACATCTCGTGGGGCACCCCGGCGACGTAGTTGTCGGGGTCGTACAGGTCGATGTCGCTGAGCTTCACGCCTGCGATGGTACGGGCCGCCCAGCCGCCGGCGCGACCGTCACGGAGCGGAGATGCGGGGGACGACGTCGGCCATGAAGCGCTCCAGGCTCTCCACGCCGGGGTAGTCCCGGAACCAGAGCACGAACTCGCGGCAGCCGGCGTCGACGAAGGCCTGGACCTTCTCGGCGACCACCTCGTCGGTGCCGACGAAGTTGTCGCGGAGGTAGGCGTCGGGTTCCTGCTCGCCCCAGAGGTGGCCGCCGTCGGGGGAGTCGAGCCAGCGGCGCAGGTCGGCGTCGGAGTCGAAGAGCACGCAGTCAGGGGCGTGGGTGCGGGTGATGGTGGCGAAGTCGCGGCCCACGGCGTCGCAGTGGCGCTTCAGCACCTCGGACTTGTGGGCGAACTCGTCGAGGCCCACCTGCCAGTTGGTGGCGTCGGCGTGCTGCGCGGCGATGCGGAGCGTGACCTTCTCGCCGCCGCCCCCGATCCACACCGGCGGGAGCTGCTGGAGGGGCTTGGGGTCGCAGAGGGCGGCGTCGAGGCGGACGTGGTGGCCGGCGAAGGTGACCGCGGGCTCGGTCCAGAGGCGCTTCACGACCTCGACGGTCTCCTCGAGGATGGCGAGGCGCTCGCGGGCGGGCGGGTAGCCGAAGCCGTAGGCGGCGTACTCCTCGTGGTACCAGCCGGCGCCGAGGCCGAGGATGAGGCGGCCACCCGAGATGACGTCGACGTTGGCGGCCTGCTTGGCCAGCACGCCGGCGTTGCGGTAGGCGGCGCAGGTGACGAGCTGGCCGAGCTGCGCCCGATCGGTGGCCTCGGCCAGCGCCGCCAGCATGGTCCAGGCCTCGAAGCACACCTCGGGCTCGCGGCGGGGCACCGTCTCGAAGTGGTCGTAGACCCAGAGGTGGTCGTAGCCGATCTGCTCGGCCAGCAGGGCGATCTCGCGCGACCGGTGCCACGCCTCGGCGGCGGGGGTGCCCGTGTACTCGAGCTTCCAGCCCTGGGGGACGAAGGCGCCCCAGCGCAGGCCGGTCACAGGGTCGGGACGGTGTCGGCCGGGTCGCCCTCGCTGACGGTCGCCGTGCCGGGGTCGACGATGGGCACATGGGGCACGAACTCCCAGTGCTGGATCTCGACCATCATGGGCAGCAGGAAGCCCACGTAGAAGTTGTGGATCCTCAGGCCGCCGTAGTCGTCGACGTCACGCTCGATGAGGTCCACCCGCTCGTCCTTGGCGCGGTACTCCTTGGCCCGGGCGTAGAGCTGATCGAACTCGGCAAGGGTGCCGACGCCGAAGCCGAAGTGGTCGAGGCGGGGCGCCTGCATCGGCGACTCGTCGGCGATGAGGTAGATGAACTGCTCGTAGGTCCAGGCCTTGAGGATCAGTCGCTCGCGGTCAAGGGTCATGGTGGGCAGCTCTTCGAAGCCGAACACCTCGCCGTAGAAGTCGCAGATGGCGGCCCGCCCGGCCTCGTCGAGGGCGTCGGCGGGCAGCGACAGCGCGACGTGGTTGAACTGCGGGGATCGGGCCTTCTTGCTCACGTTCAGTCCTTCCCAGTGGGGGAGACGAGCACCTTGCCACCGATGCGGCCCTCGGCGAGGCCGTGCATGGCGTCGAGCATCCCCGAGAGCGGCACGGCACCGGGCTCGAGCAGCCGGTCCGTGGGCAGGGCCCCCGTGGCCAGCAGCTCGAGGGCGTCGGCGAAGCCGCCCTCGTCATAGACGAACGAGCCGGTGATGGTGAGCTCGTTCATGAGGATGCGGTTGGGGTCGAACTTGGGGCGCTCGATGCCGGCGCCCACGAACACGAGGGTGCCGGCCCGCTTCAGCTGGGACGGCCCGGCCTCCATGGCCCGGCGGTTGCCCGAGCACTCGAACACGACGTCCCACGGGTCGGCGGACAGGCCGCCAGGGTCGGCCTGGTCGAACGCCGGCAGCTCCTCGGGGGTGAAGGCATCGGTGGCGCCGACGGCCACGGCGAGATCTCGCCGGACGGCGTTGGGCTCGACGACGCCGACGCGCTCGATGCCCTTGGCCCGCAGGGCGGCGATGAGCAGGGCCCCGATGGGCCCGGCGCCGAAGACGAGGGCGCACTGGCCGTGGCGGATGCCGCTGCGGGTGGCCGCGTGGAGGGCCACGGCGAGCGGCTCGGCGAGGGCGGCCACCCGCTCGGACATGCCGTCGGGGATGGCCAGCACCTCGGCTTGGTCGTTGCGCTTGTAGCGGGCGAAGGCGCCCTGGAAGGGCTCGAGGCCGGGGGTGCCCCGCTCGAGGCAGAGCGAGGGGCGGTGGTCGAGGCAGTGCTCGCATCGGCCGCAACGCTGGCCGGCGCCGCCCACGACCCGGTCGCCTGGTGCCCAGCGGTCGACGTCGGCGCCCACGGCGGCGATGGTGCCGACGTACTCGTGGCCCTCGATGGTGTCGGGCGTGCCCCAGCCCTCGAGGATCATGTGGAGGTCGCTGCCGCACACCCCGCAGTAGTCGACCTCGATGAGGACGTCGGTCGGCCCGAGCTCGGGCACCGGGTGCTCGATCACCTCGAGCTGGCCCGCTGAGCGGTACATCGCCGCCGGCATCGTCGCAGGGACTGCGGCTTCGGCAGGGGAGTCGGCCACGCCCGCGACGCTACCCGACCGCCCCGTCACGGTCGCCGACATGCTCAGGTGGGTTCGTAGAAGATCCGGCTCGTGAAGCGGGCGACGTCGGGGTGTTGCGTGTGGGCCACGCCGCGGGCCATGTTGCCCATGGCGGCGATGACCTCGCCGACGTGGTGCACGTCGGCAGGGTCGGTGGGCTGGATCGGGTCGCCGAACTCGACGAGGCTGACGTCCTCGGCGTAGTCGACGAAGAGCGGTATCACCCGGGCCCCGTGGCTGCAGGCGTCGGCGATGAGCGAGCGGGTGCTCTTGCCGAACGGGTTCATCGCCACGTCACCGAGCGCGTCCCGGGCGTCTCGCGAGCCGCCGCCGGCCAGGAGCACGATGGCGCCTTGGTTGGACCGCATGAGACGTTCGAACTCCCGGCGGGTGCGCTCGTTGCTCGTGCGGCGGAACAGCTTGAGGCGGCGGTCGAGGTCGGCCTCGGTGATCGCGCCTTCGTCCATCACCTCGCTTCCACTGACCGGGAACGTCTTGAGCACTCCGCCGGCCTTGCGCAGGATGTCGTCGATCACGTTCAACTCGCCCAACCGCAGGAACCCCAGCAACCGCCCGATCATCAACGTGATGTGGTTCTCGAGGCGGTCGATGCCCTCGGCCTGGGCCGCCCGCTGCAGGTAGCCGAGGGTGAAGCCCTGGTCCTGCAGCTCCAGGTGGTTGCTGGGCAGGATGAGCTTCTCGCCGGCTTGGACGCGTTCGAACAGGTCGTGCTTCCGGGCGAACTCGCCGAAGCGTCCGGTCAACTCGGGCACCTGCTCGCCATGGAGCAGATCGAGCAGGCCGAGCACCGCTTCCTTCTCCGCGGCGCGGAAGGGGTTGGGGGCCAAGTACACCGCGCTGTGGTCGATGGCGTCGAGGTGGGTGTCGTCATCGATGATGGCCCGATCGATGGTCTCGAACAAGGCACCGGCCTCGGAGGTCACGACCTGCTGGGCGAGGGCGAAGAGGCCCTCGTCGATGTGTCGGTGCACGTCGATCCAACCCCGTACGCGTTCGAAGAGCCCCTCGGTGTCGTTGGTGTCGGACCCGGCCCTGGATTCGTCGCTCATCGACCCTCCTTCTCCCCGTGATGGACCGATCGTGGCCCGCCTTCGTTACCACGTGGGGAGGTGCCGTAGCCTGACCTCCGTGGTGGCGACGGCCGTGGTGCTGAGTGGGTTCCTGTTGTTGGTGGTGGCCGCTGCCCGTCACCTGCGGTGGCGCTCGACCTTCACCCGCCAGCTTCGCGCTCAGCACCTCTGGCCAGAGGGGTGGGCCGGCGTCGTGGCCTGGACCACCATCGGTGCCGAGGTGGCCGTGGGCGTGGGCGGAGTGCTGGCGCTTTCCGGCGACTCGTCCGCAGCTTCGCTCGTGCCGCTGCTCGTGGCCTCGGTGCTGCTCGGCGCCGGCTTCCTGGGGATCCAGATCTACCTGCTGATCCGCCTGCCGGACGCACCCTGTGGCTGTGATCCCGCGAGCGACGCCGCCGTCGGCGCCGGCTCGTTGCTCAAGGCGGGTTGGCCCGTCGTGGCGGGAGCCGTCGGTCTGGTCGCCCTGCCGACGGAGGGTTTGGACGGTCTTTCGCTCTCCGCCGGGGTCGTCGCGGTCATTGCCGCACTGGGCATCGCCTCGCTGGTCGACGCGCTCCCGGCGCTGATCCGGTGAGTCAGTCGCCTCGGCGGGGGACCAGCTCGACCGGCACGCCTTCTTCGGAGCGGCCGCCCGGAAGCGGGACCGGCGGGTAGAACTCGTCGCTGGCGAGCAGCACCGTCCACCCCCCCGCCGTGACGCGTGAAGGCAGCACCACGACGCGAACCCAGGTGCCCTGGCGGGAGTACGGCGGCGGCGTGGTGTAGCCGAGGAGCGTGTCGACGCGACCGTCGCCGGCGTATCGATCGAGGATCACGACATGGGGGCCGAGCGTCTTCTTGAGCGAGGTGAGCAGGTCTTCGATCGATCGACCGAGGCTCGTTCCCGGCTCGACCCCGTAGAAGTCGGCGTCGCTGCGGCGGTCGGCGGTGGTCACGACGCCGTCGGCATCCACCTCGAGCACCGCGAGGCGATCCGCCGCCCAGTGCCGCAGCTCGTGCACCACAGCATCCAGCGCCGCCTCGGCGGCTTTGCGGCTCCGGGAACGTCCGAGAAGCCTCTTGGGTGCGGCCGCGGGCCGCCCCTCGGTGATGAGGGCGACCTCAGGCGCCTCGGGCAGGACGTTGAACTGCGTGTCGTCACCCAGGTGCTCGATCACCGTCTCCTCGGTGCCTCGCTGGCGCTCGCGCAGCGCGGTCCGCAGCAGCTCGAGCTCGCCCTCCCAGACCGCTGCGTTCTTGTCGAGGTCGGCCATCACCGCGTCACTCTGAGCTTCGAGCACCGACACCACCTCCTCCAGCTCCTCGATGGGCGCGGAGTAGAGCGAGAACGGCTCGTTGAACACGGTCGACGCGGTGAACTCGGCGCCGAGCTCATCGGCCCACCGCAACATGTCGCCCAGCTCGCGCCAGTTGCTGCGCATGAGGCAGTGGCTGATGCCGAGCGAGGTGCCGACGCTCTCGGTGTACTCGCGGAAGCGTCGGATGTTCTGCATCACCTCGTCGTACTTGGCGTTGACCCGGATGGACTCGAACGTCTCCTTGGTGACGCCGTCGATCGACAGGCTGATGGCCATCGGCAGCTTGGCGAGGGCGGCCTCGACGCGGGCGTTGTACGTCGTGCCGTTGGTGGTCACGTGGCAGAACGGGGTCAGGTTCAGCTCGCCGAGCATGTCCCAGACCCGGTAGCTCTCGTTGCACAAGAACGGCTCGCCGCCGATGAAGCGGGCCACCTCGAGGTGGGGGAGGAACTCGTACAGGTCCTCGAAGAACTGGTCGCCGTAGGGCTTGGGGAGCGGCGGACGCTTCTCTCGACGCGAGCGGATGCGCGACGACAGCTCGCCGTTGCACTGCACGCACTCGAGGTTGCAGGTGTTGCTGAGTGCGAAGCCGATCTCGATCGGCCACCCGACGTCGCGGCTGGTGATCGGGTGCTTGTCGTAGCGCTGGATCAGCGCTTCGTCCTTGCCGTGGCGGATCTCGAAACGACAGCTTCCGCAGCCGTAGGAGAAGTCGTAGGACTCGAGCGCGGCGCGGATGGCGGTCGCACGCTTGCCGTGCCAGATGTCTTGCAGACGCTGGCGCCCCACGTTGCCGAGAGGGTAGGTCGAGTTCATGCAGCAGGCCAGCACGTAGCCCTGGGGGTCGAGGTCGAACGTGGCGAACGGCGAGTAGCAGCCCGAACGAAAGGCCTTGTCGTCGATCTCGCGCCGCGCGTCGAACTCCTCGACCCAGGAAGGTCGCTCTCGTCGGGGTATGGCGCTGCTCACACTCACGGCGCCCAGGGTACCGACTCTCCCAGCAGCGCTCAGCCCAGGAAGTGCTGGTCGAGGTCGCCGAGCTCGTCGATGGGCCCCGAGTAGGCGGTGCGGCCCTTCCTGAGGAGCACCACCTCGTCCGCGATGGCCAGGGCGTGGCTGACCAACTGCTCGACGATGAGCAAGGTGGTGCCGGCCGCTTTGATCCTGGCGAGCATGGCGTAGACCTCGCTCACGATGATGGGGGCCAGGCCGAGGGACAGCTCGTCGACGATGAGCAGCGCCGGCGGCTGCACCAGGACGCGCGCCAGAGACAGCATGCGCTGCTCGCCGCCGGAGAGGGTCCCGGCCAGCTGCTCGCGTCGGGTGGCGAGCCGGGGGAAGGCGTCGTAGGCCGCGGCGAGGCTCTCGTCCACGCCGGGGTGGCCCTGCTTGGCACCCTCCCGGAACGACAGGGTGAGGTTCTCCTCGACCGTGAGGGTGGCGAACACGGAACGCCCCTCGGGCGCGTGGGCCACCCCCTGGCGGGCCAGGCGGAACGCCGGCTGGCCGGTCACGTCCTCGCCCCGGAGTCGCACGCGGCCCGCCGTGGGCGCGACGAGGCCCGAGCACACCCGGGCCACGGTGGTCTTGCCGGCGCCGTTGGAGCCGAGCAGGGCCAGGGCGCGGCCCTCGCCGACGGCGAACGACACGTCGAAGAGCGCCCGGAACGGCCCGTAGCCGGCGTCGACGTGGTCGAGCTCGAGCAGCGGCGCCGTCATCGGTGCCCCCGGAGCGAGTTGGAGGAAATACCAGTCACCCGTGACTGATATTTCCTCCAAAGGCGGGGGTGGCGGGACGGGGGCGCGGTCACACGGTGTCCCCGAGGTAGGCCTGGCGCACGGCGGCGTCGGCGATCACATCGGTGGTGGCGCCCTCGGCGATCAGGTGGCCGAAGTCGAGCACGTAGAGGCGGCTGGTCACCTTGCGGACCATGGCCACGTCGTGCTCGACGAGCAGGATGGCGGTGCCCCGCTCGGCCCGTACGGTGTCGAGCACCTCGGCCATCTCGTCGGTCTCGCGGTGGTCGAGGCCCGACGACGGCTCGTCCAGCAGGAGCAGCTTCGGTTCGATCATCAGTGACCGGCCCAGCTCGACCAGGCGGCCGCGACCGAGGCCGAGGGACTCGATGGGCCGGTCGGCCACCTCCTCGAGGCCGACGAGCTCGAGGGTGGCCGCCACCCGGGCCCGCTCGTCTTCGCTGGGTCCGGCCCGGTTGAGCAGGTCCTTGAGCAGGCCGCCGTCGCCCCGTCGGGCCCGTTCCGCCACGAGCAGGTGGTCGCGCACGGTCATGCCCACGAACAGCTCGATGCGCTGGAAGGTGCGCCCCATGCCCAACCGGGCGCGGCGATGCACGGGCAGGCGCGAGAGGTCGTGGCCGTCGAAGGTGACCCGGCCCTGGTCGGGGGTGAGGACGCCGTAGAGGCAGTTGAACAGCGTGGTCTTGCCGGCGCCGTTGGGGCCGATCAGGCCGACGATCTCACCGGGATCGACCGCCAGCGACACCTGGTCGAGGGCGGTGAGCCCGGAGAAGCGCTTGGTGACCGCGTCGGCCACCAGCAGGCTCATGCCTCCCCTCCCGGACCGGTCCCGCCGGCGCCGGCCACGGCCACCGAGTCGTCCACGCCCTCCGCGCTGGGCGGCCCCGGCGCCGGGCCCGGGCGACGTGAGAATCGGGCCAAGAGGCGGTTGGTGGCCTCGAGTGAGGCGCGGGTCTGGTGCTCGAGGATGCCCTCGGGGTGCTTGGCGTAGGTGAGGGCGCCGAGGCCGAACAGGATCGACGAGATGGCCGCCGGGTTCTCGGCCGGGTTCAGGATCGAGGGCAGGAAGGTGAGGTCGAGGCGGCTCAGGATCTCGGGGACGAGCATGAACGAGACGCCGGCGGTGATGGCCGCCTGCACCGACCGGTCGCCGAGGGTCACCACCATCACGACCCAGAACAGGCCGAGGAAGAACACGTAGTCGGTGGCGGTGGCCCGCCCGGTCTGGGACGCGAGCAGGCCGCCGCCGAGGCCGGCGATGCCCGCCGAGAAGGCGAAGGCGGTGATGCGGGCGCGCTTGCGGTCGATGCCGATGGACGCCGCCGCCAACTCGCTGCCGCGGAGCGCGTCCAGGTAGCGGCCGGTGGTGCCGCGCTTCACCAGGAGCACCACGAGGCCCACGAGCGCGAGGATGACGAGGCAGAGCAGGAGGAAGGCGCGGTCGTCGGTGAAGTCGATGGGGCCGACCAGGGGTCGGGGAACCTCGACGCCGAGGGGACCGCCGCTGATCCACGTCTGGGGGACGAGGACGTTCTCCCACATGAGGGCGAACGCCAGCGTCGCGAGGGTGAGGTAGAGCCCGTCGAGGCGAAGCACCGGGATGGCGAGCACGGCGCCGACCGCGGCGGCCACCAGTGCCCCGAGGAACATGGTGGGCAGCACGGGCAGGCCGAGGCCCTGCACGAGCTGACCCGTGGCGAACGCGCCCACCCCGGCGAAGGCTGCCTGCGACAGCGACACCTGACCCCCCATACCGGTGATCACGGTGATGGACAGGAAGATCACGCCGAAGATCAGGCCCTTGGTGAACAGCAGCAGCCAGAAGTCGTCGAACCAGAACAGCGACGCCAGCACGAACAGGGCGATGGTCGCGACGGCCAGCACCCGGGTTGCGCTGGTCATCCCCGCGGAGCGCACACTGGCGGCGGGCGCCGGTGGGGGCGGGTCGACCCCGGCGAGCGGGTCGGTGGTGCGCCCGACCCCGCGCAGCGCCGGCCAGAACAGCAGGAGCAGGAACAGCACGAGGAAGGGCAGGGCCGGGCGCAGGCCCTGCGACAGGATGCTGTCGGCGGGCAGGTAGCCGGCGAGGACCTGCTGCAGCACACCGAGGGCGATGCCGCCGGCGAAGGTCAACGGGATGCTCGAAAGGCCACCGAAGGCCGCCGCCGCGACCGCGGCGACGAGCAGGGTGAAGAACCCGTTGGCCTCGACCTGGGCGAACAGCGGGGCGAGCAGGACCCCGGCCAGGCCGGCCAGGAAGCTCGACATCATCCAGGCCGTGCTGCCGACGCGGTCGGCGTTGATGGCGTTGAGCTCGCTCATGCGGGGGCTCTCCACCACCGCCCGCATGCGCAGGCCGAGCGCGGTGGAGCGGAACAGCACCGTGAGCCCGATCACCACCAGCACCGTGACGAGGATGGTCGCCACCTGGTTGGCGTCGAGGGCGTAGTCGCCCCAACGGAAGATGCGCCCGGGATCCGGGGCGATGCCGAGCGGGTTGTAGGCGGGGCTGCTGCCGAACCAGATCTGCACCATCTGCGGTATGGCCACCAGCAGGCCCAGTGACGTCACCAGCCGCGCCAGGGGTGGCGCGGTGCGGAGATGACGGAACAACGCCCGGTCGAGCACGTAGCCGATGGCCGGACCGAGCACGACCACCGCCAGCAAGAAGGCCAGCGGGATGGGCCAGTCGTGGCGCACCCGGGTCTCGTAGTAGACCGCGGCGCTGACGAAGGCCTGGGCGCCGAAGGCCAGGTTGAACACGCCCGAGGTCTTGTAGGTGAGCACCACGCCCACGGCCATGAGCGCGAAGACGCACCCGATGGGGAGCCCTCGGATGGCGTAGCTGACCAGCTCGGTCATGGGCGGGGTGGCGTCAGCGCCGGCTCAGTCCTGGTGGTCGGGCTCGTCCGGGAGCGACGGAGCGCCGTTCTCGAAGCAGATGAAGGGCTTGCCCTCGGTGGTGAACTCGGGGACGAACTCGCCCCCCTGGATCTCGGAGAGCGCGTAGCAGAGCTCGGGACCGTCGGCCTCGTGGGCGATGGTCCAGTCGGTCCCCGGGAGGATGCCGTCACCCGTGAAGTCCGTGACGGAGTTGAGGCCGTCGACCACCTTGGCCCGGGTGAAGTCCGGCCCCGCGGCCCGCAGGCCGGTGACGAACTGCGCCGCGCTCAGCCACCCGGCGAGGGAGAGCTCCCCGACGGTGCCGCCGGACTGGTCCATCCACTCGAGGTAGTCCTGGATGCCCTGGGGCTGGGGCTCGAACTCGAAGGGGGTGAACTGGGTGAGCACGTGCGAGCCCTCGAACAGGTCGCCGAAGTCGCCGACGAAGTCGAAGTCGTAGCCGTTGGGGAGGTACTGCGGCGCATCCAGACCCTGGCGCTGCATCTCCCGGGCGAGGGTGGTGACGCCGTTGGTGTCCATGCACGTGGTGACGAGGTCGACGTCGGCGTCCTTCATCTGCTGGACCTGCACGCTGAGGTCGGTGGTGC
The DNA here is from genome assembly GCA_964470715.1 of uncultured Microthrixaceae bacterium. Taxonomy (GTDB): domain Bacteria; phylum Actinomycetota; class Acidimicrobiia; order Acidimicrobiales; family DATDAH01; genus JAEUJM01. The sequence continues at coordinate 35,713 of CAYYDZ010000009.1, forward strand.
CGTACGCGAGCGAGCTGTCGCTGAAGGCCACCTGGGCGTCGGCGTCCTCGCCGTACAGCTCGAAGCTGTTCTCGATCCCGGTGAGGCAGTCCGACGACTGCGGCACGTTGTAGCCGAGGGCGGCGACGTTGTGGGCCCCGATCTCGCGGGCGAGGAACGGCAGCAGCGGGCCCCCGTCGGTGAAGCTGAGGAACGAGCCCTTCTCCCCGAAGAGGTTGGGACCGTTCTGCCACTCCTGCTGGATGTTCCACCCGAACGTCGGGATGTTCTCGTCGACGAGCAGGTCCGCCCCGGCGAAGTTGAGGGTGGCGACGCCCACGACGGCGAAGGGGTCGTCCTGGGTGATGATGCGCTGGACCTCGGTCTGGTTCTGGGAGAACTGGTCGTCGTGGCGGTTGTCCTCGGGCAGGAGCAGCTCGCGCTGGTAGATGCCGCCGTCGTCGTTGATCATGGCGAAGTAGGCGTCGACGCCGTCCCACACCTGGTCGTAGGGCGCCCCCAGGGGGTTGGTGGCCGACGCCACACCGCTGACGGTGATGGTGTCATCGGTGACGCCGGGCTGGTCGACGGCCACGAACTCGTCGTCGGCGGCGTCGCTCACCTCCCCGTCGTCGACGCTGGTGGCCTGAGCAGTGGTCTCGCTGCTGGATTCGTCCGAGCTGTCGTCGCCGGCGTTGCCACACGCGGCGGCGACCAACAAGAAGCCAAGCAGCACGATCAGAAAGCGACGGCGGCTACGCATCGGATCCCCCCGGATGTCGATTGGTGGCCCAACACTAGGTGAGGGCGGCGGGCGACGAGGCCGCGGCCGGCGGAGAACCGTGCGGTGCGCTCGGATCTGTGAGGATCTGTGAGGATCTGGGGGTGGATCTGTCGCTGACCGACGACGAGCGGGCCTTCGCCGCCGAGGTGCGTGCCTTCCTGGCCGACCACCTCGAGCTCCCGGGGCCGTTCGCCTCCACCGAGGACGAGATCGCCTGGGGGCGGGCCTGGCAGGCCACCCTCGCCGAGGCCCGCATGGTCGGCATCCACTGGCCGAGCGAGTTCGGCGGGCGCAGCGCCACCCCGGTGCAGGTGGCGCTCTACAACATGGAGTACGCCCGGGCCCGGGCACCGCAGCCGGTCAACCGCGTCGGCATCAACCTGGCCGGTCCCACCCTGCTCGCCTGCGGCACCGACGAGCAGCGGGCCCGCTGGCTGCCGTCGATCCTCGACGCCTCCGAGATCTGGTGCCAGCTCTTCAGCGAGCCCGACGCCGGCTCGGACCTCGCCTCGCTCACCACCCGGGCCGAGCGGGCCGACGACGGCTGGCTCGTGTCCGGCCAGAAGGTGTGGACCTCGTACGCCGGCGTGGCCCGGTGGGGGATCGCCCTCGTGCGCACCGATCCCGAGGCACCCCGCCACCGGGGCATCTCCTACCTCGTGGTCGACATGACCGCACCGGGCATCGAGGTCCGCCCGCTGGTGCAGATCACGGGCGAGGCCGAGTTCAACGAGGTGTTCCTCGACGAGGTGTACGTGCCCGACGACCAGCTCGTGGGTGGGCTGCACGACGGCTGGGCGGTGGCCAACACCACCTTGGCCCACGAGCGGGGCACGGCCTTCCCCTTCAAGGAGCAGGTGGTGCACGAGGTCTACCTCGACGAGCTCTACGAGCTGGCCGCCAGCACCGGGCGCCTGGACGACGTCGAGGTGGCCGACGAGTTGGCCCAGGTCTTCGTCGAGCTGCGCCTGCTGCGCCTGCACAACTGGCACACGCTGTCCAACCTGGGCAAGGGGCGCGAGCCCGGCCCCGAGTCGAGCATCGTGAAGCTCACCTGGACCGACGTCACCCAGCACCTGTCGAACACCGCGCTGACCGTCGAGGGTGCCGCCGGCGCGCTCGAGGGCCCCTGGGCCCGTCAGTGGCTGTGGAGCCAGGCCGCCGGCATCGCCGGCGGCACCTCCGAGATCCAGCGCACGATCATCTCCGAGCGCATCCTCGGCCTGCCACGCGGCTGAGGGCTACGCGAGGATCTCGTAGACGGGGTTCAACATCGCGAGCTGGCCGTGGTGCTCGCCCACCACGCCCTGTGCCTTGAGGCGGACGCCCACGTTGATGCCCGGGACCTCGCGGCGGCCCAGGAACACGACGGCGATGCCGCCGCTCTCGTCCGACAGCGTGCACTCGAGCGCAGGAACGCCCGACCACGGTTGCACGCGCATGGCCCGGATGCGGCCCGAGACCATCACGCGCTGGCGGTGCTCGATCGAGCCGATGGGCAGGGTGCCGTCGGCGTTGGGCTCGACGGGTGGGGCCTCAGTGCCTTTGCCCGCTGCGTCGAGCGCAGGGTCGTCCCCATTGCCCACCACCGTCGTGCGTACCGTCACCTCGGGCGCCTTCAGGTCGAGGTGGTAGGGCACGACCGTGACGTTGCAGTGCGGCAACGTCGACAGCGCCTTGACCATCTCGTCGGAGGTGCGGTCGTGGAGGAGGCGGTGCCAGAACCGGCTGTACTCCCGGCGCGGGATGAGCACGCTCACCTCGGTCTGCCCGTCGGCCAGCTCACCGGCGGCGATCTCGGCCGCGGCCTGGGTGACGCGGCGGTCCTGGCACTCGACGATGTCGAGCGAAAGGCGGCTCAGGCCCAGCTTGCGCCAGTCACGGGCCAGCTCCGCGGTGACGATCGGGTCGAGGTCGAGGTGGACGGCCCGCAGCTCGTCGGGCGTCAGCGTGCGGGCGTACTGGATGGCGCGGGCGGAGGCGACGTCGAGGGTGTCGACGAGGACGAGCACCACGTGGCGGCGCAGGATGGGCGCACTGGCCGCGGCGTGGGCGTCCTCCAAGAGCTCCGCGGCCTCGTGGGTGTACTGGCGGTTCAGGCGGAACAGGACCACCACGAGGATGGGGATCAGCAGGATGATCACCCAGGCGCCGTGGGTGAACTTGGTGACGGCGATGATGATGGCCACGACGAAGGTCATGGCCGCGCCCACGCCGTTGATGAAGAGGCCCACGCGCCACTTGGGCTCTTTGTGGGTGACGTGGTGCTTCGCCATGCCCGCCTGCGAGAGCGTGAAGCTGGTGAACACGCCGATGGCGTAGAGCGGGATCAACCGGTCGACCTTGGCCCCGGTGACGATCACGAGCACGATGGCCGCGGCCGAGAGGGCGATGATGCCGTTGGAGAAGACCAGGCGGTGGCCGCGCTTGGTGAGCTGCTTCGGCATGAAGCTGTCGCCGGCCGCGAAGCTGGCCAGGCGGGGGAAGTCGGCGAAGCCGGTGTTGGCGGCCAGCACGAGGATGAGCATCGTGCCGACCTGCAACGAGTAGAAGAGGACGTCGCCCATCGTGCCTCCGCCGTAGACGAGCTTGCCCACCTGGGAGATGACGGTCGGGGTGCCTTCCTCGTACGGCGTCGCGTGGACCTTCGAGGCGAGGACGGACAGGCCGAGGAACATGAAGCCGAGGGCGGTGCCCATGACCACGAGGGTCGACCGGGCGTTCTTGGCTGCCGGCTCCTTGAAGGCGGGCACGCCGTTGGAGATGGCCTCGACACCGGTGACTGCGGCGCCACCGGAGGCGAAGGCGTGGAGCACCACGAACAGGGCGGCCCCGTAGAAGATGCCGTCGCTGGCGCTGCCGTTGGGACCGGTCAGCATGCCTTCGACGCCACCGGCTTCGACGGGCAGGTCACCGAAGAGGATCTGGTAGCCCCCGACGAGCAGCAGCACCACCATGTTGACCATGAAGAAGTAGGTGGGGACGGCGAAGACCTTTCCGGACTCCCGCACCCCCTTGAGGTTGCCGAAGGCGATGATCAAGATGAACGAGATCGAGATCGGGACGACCCACGGGGCGAGCGCGGGGACGGCGGAGGCCAGGGCGGCGCTGCCGGCGGCGACCGACACCGCCACGGTGAGGATGTAGTCGGTCAGCAACGACACGCCGGCGACCTGCGCGGGGAGAGCGCCGAAGTTGTCCTTGGTGACGATGTAGGCGCCGCCCGCACTCGGGTAGGCCTTGATGGTCTGGCGGTACGACAGGATGAGGAATCCGAGGACGACGAGCATCGCGACCGTGACCGGCACCACGAGCGAGAAGGCGGCCACGCCGATGGCGGGGATGAGGACCCGCAGGATCTCCTCGGTGGCGTAGGCCGAGGAGGAGAGGTTGTCCGAGGCGAACACGGCGAGCGCGGTGGGCTTGCCGAGGCGCTCGTGCTCGAGGCGGTCCGTGGCGAGCGGGGGACCGAGCAGCTTGTTCTTGATGCGGTAGTCGAGCGGTTCAGGCAGGTCGACCGTGGCCCGCATGCGCTTCGGGGTGAGCCGGCCCTTCGGCGGCGTGGTCGACGGGGGGGCGGGGGCCGCCTCGGGCCGGAGGTCGGGCTCGGTGCTCATCGCCGAACAGTTGAGCACTTCTCGGGAGCCGGGAGTAATCGTGGTGGCGCCTACGCGTGGGGCTGAACGCAACCTTTCGTGGCGCCCTCATCGAGTTGTGCTCGCCGTCCCCAGGGTGTTGCATCGCGGCATGCACGTCATCGTGGTGGGTTGCGGGCGGGTCGGATCAGAGCTGGCCGCCAACCTCGACAGCGACGGCCACACGGTGGCGGTCATCGACAAGGACAAGCGCTCGTTCCGACGCCTGCCCGACCGGTGGGGAGGCACCACCATCCACGGCCTGGGCTTCGACCGGGACCGGCTCGCCGAGGCCGGCATCGACCGGGCCGACGCCGTGGCCGCGGTGAGCTCGGGCGACAACTCCAACATCCTGACCGCCCGAATCGCCCGCGAGAGCTATGAGATCCCCATCGTGGTGGCTCGCATCTACGATCCCCGCCGCGCCGCGATCTACCAGAAGCTGGGCATTGCCACGGTGGCCACCATCACCTGGACCACCGACCAGATCACCCGGCGCCTCTTCCCGGACCAGGCCACGGTCGAGTGGTCCGACTCCACCGGCGACCTGCTGATGGTCGAGCGTGCGCTGCCCGCGGCGTGGGCCGGCCAGCGCCTCAGCCAGGTCGGCTTCTCGGAGCGCATCCGTGTGGCCGCGGTCATGCGCGCCGGCGCCCCGCAGCTCTGCGCCGAGGAGACGGTGGGCCACGAAGGTGACACCCTCCACGTCATGGTCTACAAGGACGCCCTCGACGAGCTGGACGAGAAGCTCGCCGGGCCCAACGCAGAGGGGACCCACCTGTGAGGATCGCCATCGCCGGTGCCGGCAACGTCGGCACCTACATCGCCGAGGACCTGACCAAGGCCGGTCACGAAGTGCTGCTCATCGAGCAGGACTACGAGCTGGTCGACAAGATCCGCGGCCACTACCCCGACGTCAACTGGTTCGTGGGGGACGCCTGCGAGGTGGCCTCGCTGGAGAAGGCCGGCATGGCCGAGGCCGACGTCATGGTGGCCGCCACGGGCGACGACGAGGACAACCTCGTGATCTCCCTGCTGGCCAAACAGGAGTTCGCCGTGCCCCGTGTCGTGGCCCGTGTGAACCATCCGAAGAACCACTGGCTCTTCAACGAGACCTGGGGCGTGGACGTGTCGGTGTCCACCCCCCACCTGCTCACCGCCCTGGTCGAGGAGGCTGTGTCGGTCGGCTCGCTGGTCCGCCTCCTCCAGTTCGCGGGTGGCGAGGCCGACCTCGTCGAGGTCACCCTCGCCCCTGACTCGCCGGCCGCAGGCACCGCCCTCGCCGACCTGGGCATGCCCCGTGACGCCAGCGTGGTCGCCGTGGTCCGCGACGAGCACGTGGTGGTCCCTCGGGGCGACACCGTGCTGCAGGCCGACGACGAGGTCCTGGTGCTCATCACCAACGCCTCCGAGGAGCAGGTGAAAGCCGTCCTCGTGGCGGGCTGACCGCCGAGACCAACCCGCTCAGCGGCTGGGCCGGCCCTGGGGGAACTGCCAGTCGAGCCAGTCGAGCACGGTTCGCGCGATCTCCCGCCCGGCCTCGGTGAGCGCCCCGCCGTCGACGACGTCGAAGCCGTGGTCGGCCCCTGGGACGATCTTGGTGGTCACGTCCTTGCCGGCCGCTCCGAGGGCCTCTGCGAATCCCTGGGTCTGGCCCACGGGGATGACCTCGTCCTCTTCGCCGTGGATGAGCAGGGCGGGCCCGTTCGCGCCACCGGCATTGGCCACCGAGTCGGCCTTCTCCCATCGCTCGCGCACGTCCGCGTCCGTCCTGGACCGGTCGCCGCCGTAGTAGCGCTCCTCGTCGGCCGACATGCCCGTGTAGTAGCCGTAGAAGCCGATGAAGCCGTTGATGTGCGATGGCGTGGTGGGCCACATCTCGGCCCCGTAGTAGTAGGGGTCGTCCCCCGACACGTAGAGCTGGCCGCCGAGGCGCGAGCCGGCCGAGCTGCCGTGCACGACGATGCGGTCGAGGTCGACGCCGAGCTCGTCGGCGTGGTCGCGCACGTATTGCACCGCGGCCTTCACGTCTTGTTCGGGCTCGGGGTAGACGGGCGATCGGGTGGTCTGCCCGAAGATGAGGTAATCGACCGAGATCGTGACGTAGCCGGCGTACTGGTACACCTGCGCCCAGCCGCCCATGTCCGAGCGGGAGCCGCCGAATCCGCCGCCGCCGTGGACGAGGACGATGGCCACGTCGCGGTGGTCCCCCTCGGGGACGCAGAGGTCGCCCTGGTAGTGGTCACCCGAGGTCGGCGGCGTGATGGTGACGGTGGTGCAGCCGGGCGGGGCCGCGTCGGTCCCGGGTGTGGCGGGGGCCCCGGCCCCGATGTCTTCGAGGGCGTTGAGCGCCTCGGCGTCCGCAGCCGAGGTGCCTGAAGGGGTGGGGGAGAGGCGGGCCATCGCCACGCCGGCGGTGGCGAGCGCGAGGACGACGGCGACGACGCTGCCGAGGACGCGCATCGCCGATCGCATGGTGGACCTATCGGCACGGCCGCGCCGGCCGTGACGGACACGTTTCCCCGAACCTGGTCGGCGGGCGGGGTCTAGCCTTCCGGCAGGCCTGGGCGGTACCAGGCAGGAACCGGGGGGTTCATGATGGCGTTCCACAAGGTGGCCGGCGCGTCCGGTCTGGTGTTCGGCGTGCTGCTGTTGGTCTCGGCCTTTGCGGGGGGCTCTCCACCCGCGGGGGATGCCTCGGTCGCGAACATTCTGAGCTACGTCGCGGACCACGAAGGGGGCATCAAGCTGGCGATGGTCGCGGGATCGCTGAGCGGCTTCTTCGCGATCTTGTGGCTGGTCGCCACGTTCAGCCGTCTGCGCGACGGCGGTGGCGAGGCCCGCTCCTGGGCGCTGGTCGGGCTCGTCGGCGTCGTGATGACCGGCGTGATGGCGGCCCTGACCAACGGCGTGTCTGCCATCGTCGTCGCCGGTGGAGCGGCGCTCGACGAGGCCACGGTGATCGCCCTGTGGAAGACGACGTGGGTCGACACGTCCTTCCTGGCCGCCTTCCTGGCCGCAGGGCTGCTCGGGTTCGGCATGGCGGGGGTGCGGGGGAAGGTCGGACCGGTCTGGCTCGGCTACGTCGCGGTCGTCGGGGCCGTGCTCGCCCTCGTCGGCTCGATTGCGCCGGTCGAGGTCGCCAACGGGTCGGCCCTCGGGATCGGGGCCTTCCTGGGCTATCTGTTGTTCACCCTCTACGTGCTCGTCAGCTCGGTCTCGCTGCTGCGATCGCCGACGGAGTCGGCGCCGGCCTGACGCTGAGGCCCTCCGGGCGCGAGCGCTTGCTCAGCGTTCGTGCCCGGCAGGCCGGGCCGCCGAGGGAGCCGGGGCGCCCACGAGGAGGCTGGCGGTGCGGTGGGCCAGCGCGGCCAGGGTGAGGGTGGGCCCGTAGCCGGTGGAGGTGACGAACACCGACGAGTCGGCGCAGAGCAGGTTCTCGACGTCGTGGAAGCGGCCCTCGGGGCCCACCACGCTGGTGGTGGCGTCGGACCCCATGCGGCACGTGCCCATCACGTGGCGGGAGGCGGGGGCGAGCCCCAGCGGGTGCTCGGTGGCGCTGGGGTCGTCCCGCGGAGGTGAGGACGAGGACACGGACCACTCGGCGCCGGCGTCGAGCAGGACGCGTTCGAGGAGCGGGGCCCAGTGGTCGGAGGCCACCAGCTCGTGGCGGTGAGGCGCGTACGTGGCGCGCCCGGCGGGACGGCCCCAGATGTCGCGCACCGAGGGGTCGAGGTCCACCCGGTTGGCCGCCTGGGGCAGGTCCTCTCCCTGCATGGTGAACA
>CAYYDZ010000010.1:0-11681 GCA_964470715.1 uncultured Microthrixaceae bacterium
GTCCCTGCGGCGTCTCAGGTGCCGGTGGTCAACCCACGGGCGCCGGCGATGAGCGCCTCGATCTCGTGCAGCGCCTGCACCAGGTCGTCGTTGATGACGACGTGGGCGCCCAGGGCCAGCGCCACCTCGTGCTCCTCGGCCGCCTTGGCCAGGCGCTTCTCGATCACCGCAGGGTCGTCGCCGCGGTTGCGCAGGCGCGCCGCCTGCACCTCGGGCGTCGGCGTCGTCACGAACACGACGAGCGCGTCGGGATCGTGCTCGAGGATGGAGCGAGCGCCGTGGACGTCGATCTCGAAGACCATGTCCACGCCTGCGGGGGGATCCGGCAGCGGCGTGCCCTGGCGGTAGTCGAGGAACTCGACCCACTCGAGGAAGTTGCCCGCCTCCACGTTGGCCCCGAACTCCTCCGGGGTGGCGAACACGTAGGCGTCGTCCGGTTCACCCGGACGCTGCGCCCGGGTCGTCCACGAGCGGCTCAGCCAGAGGCCGTCGTCACGCTCGAGGAGGCGAGCGACCAGGGTCCCCTTCCCGGCGCCACCCGGGCCGCAGATGACGACGTTCACGACACGGGCGGGAACTCGGCCAGCAGCTTCTCGCGCTGGTGTTCCCCCACCCCACGGACCCGGCGCGACTGGGCGATGCCGATGGCGTCCATGGTGCGGCGAGCTTTCACCTTGCCCACCGACGGCAGCGACTCGAGGATCACGAGCATCTTCGTTCCCGCGACCACCTGATCGTCGACCGCCCGGGCGAACACGTCGGCGAGGCCGATGGCGCCGGCCTTCAGGTCCTCCTTGAGTTGCGCCCGTTCTCTGCGGGCGACCAGCGCCTTCTCCCGGGCAGCGGCTCGCTGTTCTTCAGACAACGTGGGTGGTTGCGGCACGCCTCGGACCCTACCGTGAGGCGACGAGGCCCCGGAACGGTCAGCTCAGGTCGGCGACGAGGGCGGCCGCCGCGGCCACCGGGTCGGGCGCAAGGGTCACGGGGCGCCCGATGACGAGCACGTCGGCACCGGCCTCGAGTGCCTCGCGTGGCGTCGCGGTGCGGGCTTGATCATTCGCGTCGACCCCAGCGGGACGGATGCCCGGGACCACCCGGTGCAGGCGAGGGGCGTACTCGTGGACGTCCTTCAGATCCGAGGCGGCGCACACGATGCCACCACAGCCCGCCTCCGCCGCCACCATCACCCGCTTCGGCACGATGTGGGGCGGGGCGTCGGCGTCGCTGGTGAGCACGGTCACGGCCAGCGCCATCGGTGGCTCGAGGCCTGCGTTGGCGGCACCTTCCGCCAGGCCCGTCACACCGGCGCGCAACATGGGCACGCCCCCATGGGCGTGGAGGGTGAGGTAGGAGGCGCCGAGCGATCCCAGCACCTTGGCCGCCTTCTCCACCGTGGTGGGGATGTCGTGCAGCTTGAGGTCCAGGAACACCTCGTAGCCGAGGTCCGTCAGCGCACCGATGGTGTCGGGCCCCACGGCGCTGTAGAGCTCGAGGCCGACCTTGGCCACCCGGAAGTACGGTTGCAGTTGGCGCGCCAGGCGCATGGCCACCACGAGGTCATCGACGTCGAGCGCGAGCGCCAGATGGTCTCGCACCTCGGTGGCCGCCGGCGTCGCGGTGGTCTCAGTCATGTGCTCCTCCGATGATCTTCGAGAGATGGGGATCCGACTGGCGCTGGACCCACGCGGCCAATTCTTTCAGCACTCGCGCCGGTGCGCGTGGATCGGCGAACGTCGCCGTGCCGACCTGCACCGCCGAGGCCCCGGCGAGGAGCAGCTCCGCGGCGTCCGCGCCACGGGCCACACCCCCGACGCCGACGATGGGCAGGTCGGGGTGGGCGGCCCGACACTCGTAGACCGCGCGCACGGCGACGGGGTGGATTGCCGGGCCGGAGAGGCCGCCACCGCCGTTCCCGAGGCGAGGCCGGCGGGTCTCGGGGTCGAGGAGCAGGCCCATGACCGTGTTGATCAGCGTCACCGCTTCGGCCCCGCCCTCGTGTGCGGCGGCGGCGATCTCCGTGAGGTCGGTCACGTTGGGGCTGAGCTTCGCCCAGCGGGGCCGGCCGCACAGCGCGGTCGCGGCCATCGCCTCGGCCGTCGCGTCCGCCGAGTGGGCGAACATCGACCCTCGGGACTCGACGTTCGGGCAGGAGAGGTTGACCTCGACCGCCACGACCTCCGGTGGCGCGTCGGCGAGGAGCGCGGCGGCGGCGGCGTAGTCCTCGACCGAGCGGCCCCAGATGGACACGACGACCCGGGCGCGCAGGGCGAGCAGCGCGGGCAGGTCGTCCTCGAGCCAGGCGTCGACCCCCGGGCCCTGCAACCCGATGCTGTTCAGCATGCCCGCCGGGGTCTCGTGGACCCGGGGGGCGGCATTTCCGGGCCACGGATCCGCGGCGAGCGACTTCACCACGACGGCCCCGAGGGCGCCGAGATCGAGGTAGGGCGCCAGCTCGGTGCCGTGCCCCGCCGTACCCGAGGCCGTCATGATGGGGTTGGGCAGGGTGACGGACCCGATGGTGGTGGTCAGGTCCACGGTCGCTCTGAGGATGGCGTCACGTCGACGGCGCGAGGTCGTCGGTGCTGACCCCGAGGTGGAAGTCCTGCAGGCTGCGCACGCGCAGTTCATGGCGCGCCCAGTCCCCCATCCCCTTGGCTGCTGCGAGGCCGGCCGCGCCGGTGGTGAGCAGGGGCACGCGGTGCTGGCCGGCCGCGGCGCGGATGTGGGCGCCGTCGGAGCGCGGCCCCCGACCGCGGGGGCTGTTGATGACGAGGTCGACCTTGCCGCTGGAGATGAGCTCGACCGCGTCCGTGCCGCCGCCCTCCTCGCCCAGCTTGGCCACCACGGTCACGACCTCGATGCCGTGCTCCTGGAGGAGCGCCGCGGTGCCGGCGGTGGCGGCGATGTCGAAGCCGAGGTCCACGAATCGGCGGGCGGCGTCGAGGGCCACCGCCTTGTCGCGGTCGGCCAGCGACAGGAACACGGTGCCGCTCGAGGGCATGCGCTCGCCGGCCGCGAGCTGGCTCTTGAAGAAGGCCAGGCCCACCGTGAGGTCGATGCCCATCACCTCGCCCGTCGAGCGCATCTCGGGGCCCAGCACCGAGTCGGCGTCGGGGAACCGACTGAACGGCAGGACCGCCTCCTTGACCGCGTAGTGGTCGCCGACCACGGGGTCCCGGAGCAGGCCCTCGTCGCGCAGCTCGGCGAGGGTGGCGCCCATCATCGTGCGGGCGGCGACCTTCACCAGGGGCACGCCGGTGGCCTTGGCCACGAAGGGGACGGTCCGCGAGGCGCGGGGGTTCGCCTCGATGACGAAGACCTGCCCCGCCTTGACCGCGTACTGGACGTTGATGAGCCCGCAGACGTCGAGGGCCTCGGCGATGGCCCGCGTGTAGGTCTCGAGCACGACGATGGTCTCGTCGGAGAGGTTCGGGGGCGGGATGACGCAGGCACTGTCGCCCGAGTGCACCCCGGCCTCCTCCACGTGCTCCATGACCCCGCCGATGACCACCTCGCCGGTGGCGTCGCGGATGGCGTCGACGTCGACCTCGGTGGCGTCCTCGAGGAAGCGGTCGATGAGCACGGGGCGCTCGGCCGACAGGCCGCCCTCCTTGCCCAGCGAGCCGAACCCGGCGAGCTGCTCCATGGCCCGACGGAGGCTCTCGTCGTCGTAGACGATCTCCATGGCCCGGCCGCCGAGTACGTAGGAAGGACGCACCAGCACCGGGTAGCCGACGCGATCCACCACGGCCTGAGCCTCGTCGACGTTCGAGGCTGTCCCGCCTGCAGGCTGGGGGATGTCGAGGTGGGCGCAGAGCGAGTTCCACTGCTCACGGTCCTCGGCGAGGTCGATGGAGGCGGCACTCGTGCCTCGCACGAGCCCTTCGGGCAACAGGCCAGCGAGCTTCAACGGGGTCTGGCCGCCGAGGGCCACGATCACCCCTGCCACCTCGCCCTCGGCCGACTCGGCGTCGAGCACGTTGCAGACGTCCTCGAGGGTGAGGGGCTCGAAGTACAGGCGGTCGCTGGTGTCGTAGTCGGTGGACACCGTCTCGGGGTTGCAGTTGACCATCACCGTCTCGAAGCCCGCCTCGGAGAGGGCGAAGCTGGCGTGCACGCAGCAGTAGTCGAACTCGATGCCCTGGCCGATGCGGTTCGGGCCGGAGCCGAGGATGATCACCTTGGGCCGGTCGCCCGGGCGGATCTCGTCCTCGTCCTCGTAGGTCGAGTAGTGGTACGGCGTCCGTGCCTCGAACTCGGCGCCGCAGGTGTCGACCGTCTTGAAGGTGGGGGCCACGCCGGCGGCGAGGCGGGCGGCGCGCACGTCGGCCTCGGGGACGTCCCACAGGTAGCCGAGCTGAGCGTCGGAGAACCCGAGGCGCTTGGCCCGCCGCCAGTCCTGCCGGGTCATCGCCGAGAAGCCGACCTCGGCGAGGTGGGCCCGCTCCTCCACGATGGCGAGGAACTGGTCGAGGAACCACGGATCGACCCGGGTGGCCTCGTAGAGGCGCTCGATGCTGATGCCCCGACGCAGCGCCGCCTCGAGCTGGAAGGGCCGGTCGGGCGTGGCGATGGCCGCCTGGGCGATGAGGTCGTCGTCGGACAGGGCGTCGTAGAGCGTCTCGCCCGGGTCGCAGTTGAGGCCGTAGCGACCGTGCTCGAGCGAGCGCAGGCCCTTCTGCATCGACTCGGGGAACGTGCGGCCGATGGCCATGGCCTCCCCCACCGACTGCATCTGGGTGCCCAGGACCGCGGGCGTCCCGGGGAACTTCTCGAAGGCCCACCGCGGGATCTTGGTGACCACGTAGTCGATGGTCGGCTCGAAGCTGGCCGGCGTCTTCTCGGTGATGTCGTTGGGGATCTCGTCGAGCGTGTAGCCGACGGCGAGTCGAGCCGCGATCTTGGCGATGGGGAAACCCGTGGCCTTCGAGGCGAGCGCCGACGAGCGGCTCACCCGCGGGTTCATCTCGATCACGACCATCTTGCCGTCCTCTGGGTCGAGGGCGAACTGGACGTTGGAGCCGCCGGTCTCGACGCCCACGCGGCGCATGCAGGCGAAGGCGGCGTCGCGCATGAGCTGGTACTCGACGTCGCTGAGGGTCTGGGCCGGCGCCACGGTGATGGAGTCCCCGGTGTGGACGCCCATGGGGTCGAAGTTCTCGATGGTGCAGACGACCACGCAGTTGTCCGCGTGGTCGCGCATGACCTCGAGCTCGAACTCCTTCCAGCCCGCGATGGACTCTTCGATCAGGATCTCGGAGATGGGGCTGGCCTCGAGGCCATGCGCCGCCGCCGCCCGGAACTCCTCGTGGGTGGCGGCCATGCCGGTGCCTCGACCGCCGAGGATGTACGCGGGGCGGATGATGACGGGCAGGCCGATGCCGTCGACCGCCGCCATGGCCTCATCGAGGGTGTGGGCGATGGCGGACTCGGGCACCCCGAGGCCGATCTCCTTCATGGCGACCTTGAACTGCTCGCGGTCCTCGGCGGTGGCGATGGCCTCCGCCCGGGCGCCGATCAGCTCAGGGCGACCGTCCCTGGCCTCGCCGGTGCCGTCGACCACGCCGCGCTCGACGAGCTCCATGGCCAGATTGAGCGCGGTCTGGCCGCCGAGGGTCGGCAGCACCGCGTCGGGCTGCTCCTTTTCGATGATGGCGGTCAGGATGTCGGCGTCCAGCGGCTCGACGTAGGTGGCGTCGGCGAAGTCCGGGTCCGTCATGATCGTGGCTGGGTTCGAGTTGGCCAGGATCACCCGGTAGCCCTCCTCGCGCAGCACGCGGCAGGCCTGGGTGCCCGAGTAGTCGAACTCACAGGCCTGGCCGATCACGATGGGGCCCGAGCCGATGATCAGGATCGAGTGGATGTCGGTGCGCTTCGGCATCAGCGGGGCCCTTCCCGGAACGAGGCCATGAGGTCGTCGAAGAGGTCGAACAGGTAGCGCGAGTCGTGCGGGCCGGGCCCGGCCTCGGGGTGGTACTGGACCGAGAAGGCCGGGACGTCACGCACCCGGAGGCCCTCGACCACACCGTCGTTGAGGTTCACGTGGCTGACGTCGGCGGTCGCGAGCGACCCTTCGGCGACCGCGTAGTTGTGGTTCTGGCTGGTGATCTCGATGGCGCCGGTGTCGAGGCGACGCACCGGGTGGTTGCCGCCGTGGTGGCCGAAGGGCAGCTTGTAGGTGCTGCCGCCGAGGGCGGTGGCCAGCAGCTGGTGACCGAGGCAGATGCCGAAGACCGGGACCTCGCCGAGCAGGCCGCGGATGGCCTCGACGGTGCCGGTCACCGCCGCCGGGTCGCCCGGTCCGTTCGAGAGGAACACGCCGTCGGGCCTGCGGGCCAGGACCTCGGCCGCGGAGGTGTGGGCGGGCACGACCTCGACGGTGGCGCGCCGGCCGAGGTGGTGCAGGATCGTCGTCTTGATGCCGAGGTCGTAGGCGACCACCCGGCGAGGCCCGTCCCCGACGACGTAGGGCTCGTCGCAGGTGACCTCGGCCACGAGGTCCTTGCCGTCCGTTCCGGGCTCGACCTGCGCCGCAGCTTTGAGGGTGATCTCGTCGGCGGTGCCGAAGGCACCGGGCATGGCCCCGGCCTCGCGGATGTGGCGGGTGAGGCGGCGCGTGTCGATCCCGCCGATGCCGGGGACCCCTCGGGCGGCCAGGTAGGTGTCGAGGTCTTCGGTGGCGCGCCAGTTGCTGCGCCGGCGGGCCATCTCGCGGACGATGACACCGCGGCAGAAGGGCCGGCGGCTCTCGTCGTCGAGAGGGGTGATGCCGTAGTTGCCGATGTGGGGGTACGTGAAGGTGATGATCTGCCCCGCGTACGACGGGTCGGTGATCACCTCCTGGTACCCGGTGAGGACCGTGTTGAACACGACCTCGCCCGTGGCCACACCCCCCGGGGCGTCGGCGCCGATGGCCTCCCCCTCGAAGGTGGTGCCGTCGGCCAGGACCAGGAGAGCCGGCCGGATCGGGTTCGTCATCGTTGTGCTTCTCCGTCGATCACGACTGGTTCTCCGAACAGGAAGGTGTGCCGGACCCGGCCGGTCAGGGTCCGCCCGGCGTAGGGGTTGTTACGGCTGCGGCTCGCCGACCGCGCCGGGTCGACCGTCCAGGTCTTGCTGGGGTCGATCACGCAGAGGTTGGCGGGGCGCCCCTCGGCCACCGGACCGCCGTGCTGGTCCGAGAGGCCGGCGATCGCCGCCGGGCGCCACGAGAGCAGGGCCAGCACCTGGGCGATGGGCAGGTCGAGCTCGGTCAGGGCGAGGGCCAGCGCGGTCTCGAGGCCGAGCATCCCCGGGGGCGCCTGGTCGAAGGCCTGCTCCTTTGCCTCCTGGGTGTGGGGCGCGTGGTCGGTGGCGATGGCGTCGATGGTGCCGTCGGCGAGCCCCGCCCGCACCGCCTGGACGTCGCCATCGGGGCGCAGCGGCGGGTTCACCTTGTACAGCGGGTCGTACGACGCCACCTCGGCATCGGTGAGGGTGAAGTGGTGGGTCGTGGCCTCGGCCGTGACCTGCAGGCCCCGGGCCTTCGCCTCGCGGACCAGATCGACCGACACCGCCGTGGACAGGTGCTGGAAGTGCACCCGCATCCCGGTGAGGCGCGAGAGCACGATGTCGCGCGCCACCATGAGCTCCTCGGCCTCGGCCGGGGCACCGGGGATGCCCAGCCGGCTCGACCACTCGCCCTCGTGCATGTGCCCGCCGGCGGCCAGCGCGGCGACCTCGCAGTGCTGGGCGAGGGTGACGGGCTGGGGCAGACCCGAGGCGTACTCGAGGGCACGGCGCATCAGACCGGCGTCCTGGACCCCGTCGCCGTCGTCGGTGAAGAGGCGGACGCCGAGGTCGGCCATCTCGGCCATCGGGCTGAGCTGCTCGCCCTTGCGCCCGACCGTGATGGCGCCCGAGGAGTGGACGTCGCAGGGGGCGGAGCGGCCGAGCTCCAGCACCTCGCGCACCACCGAGGCGCTGTCGATGGGCGGATCGGTGTTGGGCATGGCCACGACGGCGGTGAACCCGCCGAGGGCGGCCGCACGCGAGCCCGTCTCGACGGTCTCGGCCTCCTCGCGCCCGGGCTCACGCAGATGGGTGTGGAGGTCGACGAGACCCGGCGCCACGATGCAGCCGCCGGCGTCGATGACCCGGTCGCCGTCGAGGTTCTCCCCGACCGCGGCGATGGTGCCGTCGTCGTCGATGGCGACATCGGCCCGCCGCTCGCCGGTGGCGTCGACGACGGTGCCGCCCTTGACGATGATCATGAGGGGTTCTCCAGTCGCAGGACCTTGTCGCTGCCCGAACCGAGCAGGAGGTACAGGACGGCCATCCGAACGGCGACGCCGTTGCGCACCTGGTCGACGATCACCGAGCGGGGCAGATCGGCCACGTCGGCGGCGATCTCGACGCCCCGGTTCATGGGACCGGGGTGCATCACGATGGCGGCATCGTCGAGGCGGTCCACCCGACGGCGGGTGAGCCCGTAGCGGGCGGTGTACTCCCGCAAGGAGGGCACCAGCGCCGACGTCATGCGCTCACGCTGCATGCGCAGCAGGTAGACGATGTCGACCTTGGGGAGGATGGCGTCGAGATCGTGGCTGACCGAGACCGGCCAACCCTCGAGGCTCGGGGGCAGCAGCGTCGGCGGTGCCACCAGCGTCACCTCGGCGCCCAGGCTGGTGAAGGCCAGCACGTCGGAGCGGGCGACCCGGGAGTGCTTGATGTCGCCCACGATGGCGATGCGCAGGCCCTCGCACGAGCCGAGGTGCTGGCGGATCGTGTAGCAGTCGAGCAGGGCCTGGGTGGGGTGCTCGTGCCAGCCGTCGCCCGCGTTGACCACGCAAGCGTCGGCCCACCGGGCCACCTGCCAAGGCGCTCCGGCCGAACTGTGGCGCACGACGATCGCGTCCACGCCCATGGCTTCGATGGTCTGCACGGTGTCGCGCAGGGACTCGCCCTTCTTCACCGACGAGGACGAGACGGAGAAGTTCATGACGTCGGCCGAAAGTCGGCGCGCCGCGGTCTCGAACGAGAGCCGAGTGCGCGTCGAGTCCTCGAAGAACAGCCAGGCGACCGTCTTGCCCCGCAGGGCGGGGACCTTGGGGATGGCCCGTTCGCTGACCTCGACGAAGGAGTCGGTGAGGCGCAGGACCTCGTCGATGCCGTCCGTGCCGAGGTCGGCGATCGACAACAGGTCCCTCATGTCGCCGGCCCCCCCTCCATGGGTGCGCCTTCAGGATCCGGCTCGGGCCGTTCCGCGGCTCCGCTCGGCTCCGCCGCGTCGAATCTCACTTCCTCATCTCCCCGATGTCGACGCCGTCGGGGGTCACGTCGACCACCTCGTCGCGACGGGTGGGGAGGTTCTTGCCCACGTAGTCGGGGCGGATGGGGAGCTCGCGGTGACCCCGGTCGATCATCACCGCCAGTTGGATGGCCCGGGGGCGGCCGTAGTCGGTGAGCGCGTCGAGGGCGGCGCGGATCGTGCGCCCCGTGAAGAGCACGTCGTCCACCAACACGACGTACTTCCCGGTGATGTCGAACGGGATGTCGGTGACCGCCTCGGGTAGCACGGGTCGCAGGCCGATGTCGTCGCGGTAGAAGGCCACGTCGAGCGTGCCCATCGGCACCGGCGGGGCCTCGGGATCCTCGCCCACGTCGTGAAGGGCCTTGGCCAGCGCGTCGGCGAGGGCGACCCCTCCGGTCTGCAGGCCGATGACCACGGTCTCCTCGACGCCCTGGTTGCGCTCGATGACCTCGTGGGCCATCCGCCAGATCGCGCGGCGGATGTCATCGGCTTCCATCACCCGCGCCCGGGCAACGAAAACGCCCCCGTAGGGGGGCGTGATGCGGCGTTCGCGTTCTGCCAAGCGACGTCTCCTCTGTCCGTTCGGGCCTCACAGGACCCGCTTCACGGTCAGGAGTGCACCGTAGCAGGACCGCGGGCGGGCACGTCCGTTCGGGCTCGAGGAACGGCGTCGTGCCTCACTCAGCCGGCCGAATAGACCCAGCGGTCCGGCGATTCGGCCCGGAAACCGGCGCGTCGGGCCACGCCGACGGACGCCCCGTTGGCGGGATCGACCTCGGCGATCACCCGGTGCAGGCCCAGGTGGTGGACCGCCCAGGTGGCGAGGAGGCGCACGGCCCGGGTGGCGTGGCCCTTGCCGCGGTGGCTGGCCCCGATCCAGTAGCCGATCTCGGCCCCACCGTCATCGTCGAAGTTGGCCAGGCCCACCTCGCCCAGCACCTCGGGTCGAGCGCCGATGCTCGCGACCACGAGGTCGAGCGACAGGCCCCGCTCGCGCAGGCGCGGCGTGCCGTCGATCCACCGACGGGCGTCGACGAGCGACCGGGCGGCGGGGGGCGCGCTCCACCGGACGACCGCCGGGTCGGACCAGGCAGCCACGAGGGCCGGGGCGTCGGCGGCCTGCCACGGACGCAGGCGCACCACGCCGTCACCGAGGGGCGGCTGCGGGAGCGACAACGGCGGCCGAGGGCGCGCCGGCGCTCCGGCCGCCTCGACCGTGACCGGCTCGGCCTCGAGGTCGGGCTCGTCGTCCGACCTCTCGACTTCGTCCCCGTGAGCCCCGACCTCGGCCCCGGCCTCGTCTCCCTCGTCGGGCTCCCGGTCGTCGGGCACGTCCTCGTGGACCTCGAGCTCCTCGTCGAAGGTGAGGTCGAGGGGTACCCCGTCGTCGTCACGCACCTCGCTGGCGATGCGGGCGAGCAGGCCGTTCACGAAGCGGCCGGACTCGTCGGTCGAGTACTCGGAGGCGAGCTCCACCGCTTCGGACACCACGGCCGGGGTGGGAACGCCGGGCTCGAACAGCAGCTCGTAGACCGCCACCCGTAGCAGGGCCCGGTCGATCGAGGGCATGCGCTCGAGCTTCCAGCCCTTGGCGTAGCGACGGAGCAGGCCGTCGATCTGTGCGCCGTGCTCCCCCACGCCCACGACCAGACGCGCGGCGTAGGCATCGGGCTCGACGGGCAGCGCAGCGACGACCGCGGCGGGCGTCTCCGCTTTGGCCTCCGCCTCGTAGAGCAGGGCGAGGGCACGCTCGCGCGCCTCTCGGCGGCTTCCGGCGAGGGTCATGGCGGCGAGTGTCGGACGACTCAGGCGCGGCTGAGGTAGTCGCCCGTTCGGGTGTCGACCTTGATGCGATCGCCGGGGCCCACGAACAGGGGCACCTGCACGATGAGGCCGGTCTCGAGGGTGGCGGGCTTGCGAGCGCCGGAGACCCGGTCGCCCTGGATGCCGGGCTCGGTCTCGGCGATGGCCAGCTCGACCGCGGCGGGCAGGTCGACACCCACGATCTCGTCGCCGTACATCTGGAGGACGGCGGCGTTGCCTTCGATCAGGTAGTTGGCGGCGTCGCCCAGGGCGGCGCTGGTGACGTTCACCTGGTCGTAGGACTGGTTGTCCATGAAGACGTAGTCGTCGCCCTCGCGGTAGAGGAACTGCATCTCGCGCTTGTCGATGATGGCGCGCTCGACCTTCTCGCCGGCACGGAAGGTGCGGTCGACGACCGCACCGTTGCGCACGTTCTTGAGGGTCGTGCGCACGAACGCACCCCCCTTGCCGGGCTTCACGTGCTGGAACTCGACCACCTGGAACAGGCCCTCGTCGAGGTTGAGGCTCATGCCGTTCTTGAGGTCGTTGGTGGTGATGGTGGCCATGGGTGGTCCTTCAGTCGGGC
>CAYYDZ010000010.1:11781-41356 GCA_964470715.1 uncultured Microthrixaceae bacterium
CCGTTCTTGAGGTCGTTGGTGGTGATGGTGGCCATGGGTGGTCCTTCAGTCGGGCGGTCGGGCGGTCGGGCGGTCGGGATGCGGCGGTGGTCGGTCAGGCGACGACGAGCGGGCGCTTGGGCGCGAGGGTGAGCGCTCGGCAGCCCTCGGCGGTGACCACGACGGTGTCCTCGACCCGCACCCCGCCGTGCTCGGGCAGGTAGACGCCGGGCTCGACGGTGACGACGTGGCCGGGTGCGAGCGTAGCAGTGGCCGTGGCCGCCACCCTCGGGTCCTCGTGGATGAGGAGCCCGACCCCGTGGCCGGTGCCGTGCACGAAGGCTTCGCCCCACCCCGCCTCCTCGATGACCTTGCGACAAGCGGCGTCCACCGCGGCGGTCGCCACCCCGGCAGCCACGGCGCCGACCCCCGCCTGCTGGCTGGCGGCAACGACGTCGAGCATCCGCTGTTGGGTGGGGCTGGGCTCCCCGACCATCAGGGTGCGGGTCATGTCCGAGCAGTAGCCGTCCACCAGCGCGCCGAAGTCGACGACCACGAGGTCCCCCTCGACCACGCGGCGATCGCCCGGCCGGTGGTGGGGCTTGGCCCCGTTCGGCCCCGAGGCCACGATGGTCTCGAACGACGTGCCCTCGGCGCCGAGGCGCCGGATGGCGGTGTCGAGGGCGAGGCCGAACTCGGACTCGGTCGGGCCTTCGAGGAGCAGGTGGCGCACCTCGGCGAGGGCGGCGTCGGCGATGCGGGCGGCGGCCTCGATGCGGGCCACCTCACCCTCGTCCTTGACGATGCGCAGCGCCTCGACGAGGCCTTCGGTGGCGACCAGATCGGCGGCGGGGAACCAGTCGTCGTCGTAGCGCCGTTGCTGGGCCCACGTGACCGCACCCGCCTCCAGCCCGAGACGGGCCACTCCCTCGGCGCCCGTTCGGAGCAGCTCGCGCTGGCCGGTGCCCGAGATCTCGATGCGCGCGTCGACGCCGCTGGCGACCAACTGGTCGGCGGCCTGCTGCGCGTAGCGGCCGTCGGAGACGAACAGCAGGTCGTCCTCGCGGACCAGCAGTAGCCCGGCCGAGCCGGTGAACCCGGTCAGGTAGCGGATGTTGACGAGGCTCGTGACGAGCAGTGCGTCGCACCCGGCGCCGGCGAGCGCGGGGCGTAGACGGTCGATCCGTCCTTCCACCTCCATGGCCGGCAGGTCGGCGAGCAGCCCGTCAGGCACCGGTGACCCCCAGCAGCTCGGCCACCGCGTCGACGGCGAGGCGGTACCCGTGCCCACCGAAGCCGGAGATCAGCCCCGTGGCGACCGGCGAGATCACCGAGGTGTGGCGCCAGGGCTCGCGGCGGTCCGGGTTGGAGAGGTGCAGCTCGACCACGGGACCGTCGAAGGCGCTGAGTGCGTCGTGCAACGACCAGCCGTAGTGGGTGAGCGCGCCGGCGTTGACGATCAGCGCCGCCGCCCGCCCGCGAGCCCCGTGGACGGCGTCGACGAGGGGCCCCTCGGCGTTGCTCTGGACGTGTTCGAGCTCGAGGCCGTGCTCCGCGGCCCGGGCGCGGGCGGCGTCCACGTGGTCGTCGAGGGTGGCGGTGCCGTAGATCTCGGGCTCGCGGTCGCCCAGTAGGTTCAGGTTGGGCCCGGACAGGAGCACGACGACGGCCATCAGGTCCCACCCTCCCCCAGCCAGGCGCCGAGCACCGAGCGGACGACGTCCGGGGGGACCCGCTCGACGATGGCGACCCCGTCGGGCCCGTCGAGGGCGAAGGTCAGACCGTCGAAGGCCTTCTTGTCGCGCTTCATGAGCTCCACCAGTTCGTCGGGGTCGTGGCCCGCGTCGAGGCGGACGGGCAGGCCGTAGCCCGCCACGACCGCCTCGTGCTCGTCCACCCTCTGGGCGTCGACGCGCTCGAGCCGCTGGGCGAGGCGGGCGGCGAAGATCAAGCCGAGGGCGACCGCCTCACCGTGGCGCAGGTCGTACTGCCCGGCGGTCTCGAGGGCGTGGGCGAGGGTGTGGCCGTAGTTGAGCAGCGCTCGACGACCGCCTTCGCGCTCGTCGGCGGCCACGATCTCGGCCTTGATGGCGACGCAGCGGGCCACCCGCTCGTCGAGGGGCAGGGCGCCGAGGTCGTCCCCGGTGAGGAAGTGGTACTTGGCCATCTCGCCGAGGCCGCTGGCGTACTCGCGGGGCGGCAGGGAGGCCAGGACCTCGGTGTCGCACAGCACCGCGGTCGGCTGCCAGAAGGCCCCGACCAGGTTCTTGCCCTCAGGGAGGTTGACGCCGGTCTTGCCGCCGATGGCGGCGTCCACCTGGCCGAGGAGGGTGGTGGCCACGTGCACCACGGCGACCCCCCGGTGGTACACCGCGGCGGCGAACCCACCGACGTCGGTGACCACGCCGCCGCCGACGGCCACGACCACGTCCCGCCGGGTGAGGCCCCACTGGGCGAACTGGCGGCACAGGTGCTCGATGGTGCTCAGGCTCTTGGCGCGCTCGCCCTCGTCGATGGTGAAGACCCGGTGCTCGATGCCGGGTTCGACCGTCACCCCGATGCCGGCCTGGGTGACCACCGCCGCGCGCTGCGCGCCGGTGGGCAGCACGTCCGCGAGCCGGTGTCGGGCGCCGGCGCCGACGAGGACGTCGTAGGCGTCGTCGCCGAGGTCGACCGGGACCGTGATCAGCTCGGCACCGCCGTCATCCACCGTCATCGGGCGGCGGCCTCGGTGGCCGTGCGATGGGCGGCCAGCACGCACTCGGCCACCTGCTCGCTGGTGAGGTCGTCGACCACGACCACGGCATCGGCGAGGGCCTCGTAGAGCGGGGTGCGCTCCTCGATCAGGCGTCGCAGCACCGGCTCGGGGTCGTCGCCCAGCAGCGGACGGTGGCCCCCGGACCCGACCCGCCCGAGCAGGGTCTCGACCGTGGCCGACAGCCACACCACCGTGCCGGCGTCGGCCAACGCGGCACGGTTGGCCGGGGCGAGCACGGCACCGCCCGCAGCCGCGATGACCGCGGGCTCGGGCCAGCCGGCCGCCTCGGCGACGGCGTCGGTCTCCGCCCGCCGGAAGCCCGCCTCGCCGCCTTCGTCGAAGAGCTGGCGGACCGTCCGGCCGGTGCGCTCCTCCACCAGGGCGTCGGTGTCCAACAAGGGGCGATCGAGGGCCTCGGCCACCCGCCGGCCCACCGACGACTTGCCCGATCCCATCATGCCCACGAGCACCACGTGCTCAGGCACTCGGCGAGCCTGCGCCGCCGTCGACCTCGGCCAGGTAGGTCTCGACGTTGCGGACCAACTCGGCCACGGAGTCTCCCCCGAACTTGCGGGTGACCTCGTTGGCGAGCACCAGCGCCATCATCGTCTCGGCCACCACCCCGAGCGCGGGCACCGCGGTGACGTCGGTGCGCTCCTTGAACGACACCGTCTCCTCCTTGGTGACGGTGTCGACCGTCTTCAGGACGGGGCGGTTCAGGGTGGCGAGCGGCTTCATGGCGACACGGGCCATGACCACCTCGCCGGTGGAGATGCCGCCCTCCACACCGCCGGCGAGACCGGACTCGCGGACGTAGCGGTGGTCCTCGGCGTCCCAGGCGATGGGGTCGTGGGCGGCGCTGCCGCGCCGGGTGGCGACCTCGAAGCCGTCGCCGATCTCGACGCCCTTGACCGCCTGGATGCTCATCAGGGCCTGGGCCAAGAGGGCGTCGAGCTTGCGGTCCCAGTGCACGTGGCTGCCCAGGCCGACCGGCACGCCGTAGGCGACCACCTCGACGATGCCGCCGAGCGAGTCACCGTCCTTGGCGGCGGCCTTGATCTCGTCGACCATGGCGGCCTCGGCGTCGGCATCGAAGCAGCGCACCGGCGACTCGTCGATCTGGTCGAGGTCCGCGGGCGTGGGGCGCACCGTGGACTTCGACTCGACCGGGCCGACGGCGACCACGTGGGAGAGGATCGAGACGCCCAGTTCGGACAGGAGCTTCTTGGCGATGGCACCGGCGGCCACGCGCGCTGCCGTCTCCCGGGCGGAGGCCCGCTCGAGCACGTTGCGGGCGTCGTCGAAGCCGTACTTCTGCATCCCGGCGAGGTCGGCGTGGCCGGGGCGGGGCTGGGTGAGCGGCGAGGCGGTCTCCCCCGGGGCAGGCGACATCTCCTCGGTCCACTTGCGCTCCCACTCGGAGTTGCCGATCTCGATGGCGACCGGCGAACCGAGCGTGCGCCCGTGGCGAATGCCGCCCAGCAGCTTCAGGTCGTCCTGCTCGAAGCGCATCCGCGGGCCCCGGCCGTAGCCGAGGCGCCGGCGACCGAGCTCGACCTGGAGGTCGGCCTCGGTGATCTCCAGGCCGGCAGGCAGGCCCTCGATCACGACCACGAGGGCCTGACCGTGTGATTCGCCGGCGGTGAGGTAGCGCAACATCGTCCCTGAGGTTACTGACCGGGGGGCGCGACCCCGAGTCCGTTCTCAGGCCGTCACGCGTTCTTGGGCAGCTCGCTGAACGGCAGGGTCTTGTCGTTGTTGGGCTCCTTGGGCAGCCCGAGCACCCGCTCGCCGATGATGTTGCGCTGGATCTGGTCGGTGCCGCCGTAGATGGCGGGGCCCTGGGCGAAGAGCGCCGTGCCCGTCACGATGGGCAGGAAGGGGTTGCCGGTGGCGTCGACCACCGCGTCGCCGTCCTGGCCCTCGTAGGCGTGCAGGGTGCCGGCCGGGCCGACGATGCGCAGGCCGAGGTCGCGCGAGACGCGCATCATCTCGCTCATCGAGAGCTTGGCGATGTTGCCCACGCCGGGCAGGTCCTTGCCCTGGGACCGCAGCGCCTTCTGGCGCAGGCCGTTGTACCGGCCCAGCTCGCCGAGGGTGTAGAGCTTCACGAGGTCCTGGCGGACGAGCGGATCGCTGTTCTTGCCGTTGCCCTTGGCCAGGTCGATGAGCAGCTGGGCGCTGGCCGAGAAGGGGTTGCCGGCGCGACGCCGGCCGGACTTCGCCTGCCCGCCCGGCGCTCGGACGAAGTCGCCGGCACGCTGGGCGAGGTGGCCCATCACCGTGCCGGGGACGGCCACGCTGGTGGCAGCGTGACCGCCGCCCGAGCCGAGGCTGGCGCGCTCGTGCATGAGGGTGGTGTTGGCCACGGCCCAGCCTTTGCCGAGCCCTCCGACGAGGGCGTCGTCGCGGACCCGTGCCTCGCTGAGGAAGACCTCGTTGAACATGGCGTGGCCGGTCATCTCCCGCAGCGGGCGGATCTCGACGCCGGGCTGGTGCATGTCGATGGCGAAGTAGCTGATGCCCTGGTGCTTCGGCACGCTGGCGTCGGTCCGGGCGATGAGCATGCCGAGGTCGGCCACCTGGCCCGCCGACGTCCACACCTTCTGACCCTCGACGATCCACTCGTCGCCGTCCTTGACCGCCTTGGTGGTGAGGCCGGCGAGGTCCGAGCCCGCCCCTGGCTCGCTGAACAGCTGGCACCACGCCTTCTGGCCCGTGACGATGTCGCGGACGTAGAGGTCGATCTGCTCCTGGGTGCCGTGCGTGGCGATGGTGGGCGCCGCCAGCATCAGGCCGAGCCCGCCCGGCGCGCCGAGCGCGCCGAAGCCGGCGATGGCCTCCTGCACCCGCACCGTGTCGTTGCGGGACAGCTCACGGCCGTAGGCGTTGGCGGGCAGGTTCGGCGCGGCCCACCCGGCGAGGCCGAGCCGCTCCCACCACTCCCCCACCGTCAGATCGGGGTTCCAGTTCTCCTCGAGCCACGCGGTCAGCTCGGTGATGACGTCGGTGTCCTGCACGGTGTCGGCCATGGGGTTCCCCCGGGAGCTCGGCGAATCAGCCCGCCGGCCCGGCGGGATCGCCGCCGATGGTAGGGACGCACCCGCCTCGCCCACCAGTCCGGAGCAGGGACAGTCAGTCGAGACCGAGGATCTGGTTGCTGAAGAGCACGGCGAGGACCGTGGACGCCGCGAGGGCGGGACCGAAGGGGAACGCGGCGTTCTTGCGACGCACCAGGGCGAGGACGCCGCCGACCACGACGCCGAGCACGCAGCCGATCATCAGCGCGAAGAGCACCAGGGTGACGGCGCGGATGGGGTCGGGGGCGATCCAGCCGAGGAACAGGCCCATCACGAGCGCGAGCTTCACGTCGCCGAAGCCCATGCCCGCGGGGTACACGAGGTGGGCCACGAAGAGCAGCAGGAAGTAGGCGCCGGCGCCGATCAGTGCGTAGCCGATGGTCTCCGGCAGACCGAGGCCCAGCGACACCACGACGATCAGCGGCAGCGAGATGGCCAGGGTGGGGAAGACGATCCGGTCGGGGATGCGGTAGTGCTCGATGTCGATCACCGAGACCACGAGCAGCGCGGCGAACAGCACGCAGAAGGGCACCACCACCGCGCTGGCACCGAAGCGCACCCCCGCGAGGGCGAACAGCACCGGGGCCAGCAACTCGACGGTCAGACCGCACGAACGAACGAGCACCGCGCCGTCACGGTCGGGGGACGACCGAAGCCAGAAGAGGATCGGAGGGTGGTCCCGAGGCCGAGGCCAACTGACGGGACCCTTGTCGGGCACGGCGGCGATCAGCGATGTCAGGAACGGGGCGACGAGGATCCCGGCAACCGCGCAGAGCGCGACGACGACAGCATCCGACACGTCGGGCACCGTACTGGCGAGCGCAGACGGCGCGACGCCGGGCTCGGCTCAGGCCTGGACGGACGACAGGAACTTGAGCAGAAGGCCCCGGTTGATGGGCTCGTCGCCCTCGGAGGTCACCTCCGCCAACGCCGCCTCCCGCTCTTCCGCCGTGGTGGCACGGGCCGCGGCGGCGACCGCGCGGGCGGCTTTCGGGCTCAGGTTGGCGAGTTGGCGCGCCACCTCTGCTGCATCGCCGGTGTCGTCCGCATCGAAGCCGGAGGGTGCGACCGCGAAGAGGGCGTCGCCTCCCACGCTCGCCGGGGCTCCGTTCAGGTCCTCTGCGAACAGCGCCGCGCCGGCGCCCATCGACGGGGCAGCGTCCGGGGCCCTGTCGGATCCACCCAGATCGGCGCCGGCCGCCTCTGGAGCGGCGAACGAGAACGCCGGGTCTGCGCTCGGGTCCGATGCGAAGCCCTGATCGAAGCCGCCCACCGCCTCGGAGCCGAAGCCCTGATCGAAGATCGCGCCGCCATCGGAGCCGAAGCCCTGGTCGTAGGCCGACGGTTCGGCGGGCTCGTTGAGGCCGAAGCCGGAAGCCATGGCGTCGAGCTCGGCGCGAGCGCTGGAGCTCGCCTCGGGAATCGGCGCGCCGAACCCGCGTTCGGTCTCGTACGGGTCGCCGACCACGGGGCCGCTGAGGTATGCGTCCGAGCCGGGGGGCTCCGCCGTCGGGGCGTAGAGCGCGTCGGCGTACGAGGCGTCCGTGGCCGACAGGTCGCCCAGTCCGACGTCTCCCCCCCCGAAGGATGGCGCACCGCCCAGCGGGTCGGTCAGGGGCGAGGTGGCGTCGAAGCCGTTCACCCGAGGCGCCGTCGTCCCGCCATCGTCCGAGCGCTCGGGCTCCTCAGGCAACAGGGTGGCGTCGGGTACCGGCGCATCGAACACCGCGCCACGATCAGACGAGAAGGCAGGAGGCTCGAGCTCGGTCACGAACAAGAGACCGGCCTCCACCATGTCCTTGGCGCGCCGGCAGGCCTCGAGCTCATCGAGGTCGAGGGCATCCGCGATGGCAGCGGCCGACCGGCCATCGGCCACCGCCACGATCGCCTTCCAGCGATCGGCATCCACCACGACATCGGCCTTCGGCAACTCGGGAGCCAGCGCGAGGCCGACGGCCAACGACGGCACCACCGCCTCGATGTCCTTCCAGTCCCCGAGCCGGCGCTCAGCGTCGCCCAGGACCACTTCGATGTCCTGTGGGATGCCTGGTTGAGCAGAGGTGTCGTCGGCGTCGAAGGTGAACGAGCCCTCGCCGTAGCGCAGCAGCTCGAAGATGACGGCCACCGACGTCGCACCGTCGGGTGCCCCGGTCGCCTCCGCACCGACCACCTTCCCGCCCTCGATCCACACGCTGCCCGACCCTCGGTCACCGCTCAGACGCAGGCGGCCGGACTTGGCCCCCGAACCGAGCATGCGGAGAACCTCGGGCAACGCAAATGTCTCGATCGTGCCCTGTAGTGCCACGGAGCAACCTCCAACGACGGATTGACTCCGCTTCCATCGGCAGGAGGCCCTGAGGAATTCAGTGTGTGCCCGCAGACCGTTCCCGAAGCCCGGCCGCGGCCGCCGCGGCCATCGCGTCGACCGGCGGCTCCTCCCCTGTCCACTGGCGGAACGCATGGGCGGCCTGATGCACCAGCATGCCGAGGCCGTTGGCCACCGTGGCCCCGCTCGCCTCCGCGGCCGCGAGCAGCGGCGTGACCGGCGGGTGGTACAGCAGGTCGACCACCACCTGCCCGGGGCCGAAGCGGACGCCCGGGAGCGGAGTGGACCGGCCGTCCATGCCCACCGGCGTCGCGTTCACGACGAGGTCCGCATCGGAGGCAGCCTCGGGCGGGCCCGGGCGTCCGACGGTGCCCGCCAGGGCCAGCGCGCCGGTGGCCCGCTCGGGCGTGCGGTTGACCACCGTCAGCTCAGCGGCACCGGCGCCGGCCAGCGCGCGGATCACGGCGCGGGCGGCGCCACCGGCCCCCACGACCACGCAGCGAAGACCGTCAGGCGACACACCCTGGTCGGCGAGCGCGTCGAGGAAGCCGGGCCCGTCGGTGTTCTCCCCCACGAGCACCCCATTGCCCGACGGCACCACGCAGTTGACCGCGGCAAGCGCCTCGGCATCCGCGGACAAGCGGTCCACCGCGAGCGCGGCGCCGTCCTTGTGGGGCATGGTGACGGAGAGACCGCCGAGGCCGAGGACCCGGACGGCGTCGATGGCCGCGGTGGTCGCCCCCGCCGCAACGTCGAAGGCCACGAAGGCCCAGTCGAGGCCGAGAGCGGCGAACGCGGCGTTGTGGATCGCCGGGGACAGCGAGTGGCGAACGGGATGGCCGATGACCGCAGCCACCTGTGTGTCCCCGCTCAGCACAGACCGAGCTCCTGGCACCGGTCCTTGGCGTTCAGGAACTCGTCGTAGCTGTCGGTGAAGAAGTGGCGACCGTCCTGGTCGGCGAGCACGTAGTAGAGCCACGGCCCGTCCGCAGGGTTCATGGCGGCTTCGAGAGAGGCCCGTCCGGGCAGACCGATGGGGGTCGGGGGGAGGCCGGTGTTGATGCGCGTGTTGTAGGGCGTGTCGGTCTCGAGTTGGGAAGCGGTCAGCGTCCCGTTCGTCGCACCCCCCGCCCCGTAGGCGACGCTGGCGTCGATGCCGAGCGTCATGCCCTCGGCCAGGCGGTTGTAGATGACCCGCGCGACCTTGGCCCGATCCTCGTCGATCCCGGCCTCGCGCTCCACCAAGGACGCCACGATGATGGTCTCGTAGGCACTCAGGCCGGCGACGGCCTCGGCGTCGTCGTAGCCCGCCTCCTGGGCGATCTGGTCGAACCGGTTGATCATCGCCTGGATGACGGCGGTCTCGGTGTCCTCCTCCTCGATGCGGTACGTGTCGGGGAAGAGCAGGCCCTCGAGGTTGCCCTGGTCGGCCGGCTGGTACCGAGACCGCAGCTCACCGCTGAGGAGCACCTCGCTGATCGACTGCGTCGTGAAACGATCGACGGCCTCGTCGAGTGCGACGACGGTGTTGCCGGGTACCGGGAGGCCGGCCCCGTTCCACACGCTGTAGCCCTCGGGAATCGTGACCTGATCGTAGGGCGGGGCCTGCGGGCCCGCTTCGAGGACCGCAAGGGTCGAGCCCATGGATGCGTTCTCTCGAAGGATGTAGTCCCCCGCCTGGATGGTGCCCTCGCCCCGGTACTTCACGTAGTACTCGAAGATGGTCGCGTTGGTGACGATGCCCTCTGTCGCCAGGAGTTGCGCGATGCCGCTGGTCGAGGTGCCCTCGGGGATGGTGAGGGCCACCTCGTCGCCGGCTCCTCCCGGGTTGATCTGCTTCATGAGCCACACGGAGGCCCCGGCCACGACGAGTGCGAACACCGCCAGGATCGCCAGAACCACGAGGCACCCGCGGCCCCGGCGCGGCTCGTGGAGCGCGACGCGCTCGTGACCCATGGTGCCTGAAGGGCCCTCGGGACCGGGACGGCGCTCGTCGCGGGCCGCGGACGGCTCGGAGGCCGCGGCCGGCGATGACCCCGTCGACGGACGCCCCGGCGGCACCGCGCGCTCGCCGGGTCGGGGCGCCGCCTCGTCGCGCCCGGGCTCACGGGGTGGGGAGGTCGTCGTCGGATCCGGCGACGACCCACGGCGGGGGCCGAGGAGCTCCGCCAGGATGTCGCTGCCGTCGTCGGTGGGGTCGCTCACTGAGGTTCCTGGGGTCGTCGGTCGAGCCATGCCTGCAGGAGCACCGCGGCGGCGACCATGTCGATCACCTTGCGTCGGTCCTTTCCACGCACGTTCTGCTCCGTGAGGCTCCGCTGGGCGGTCACGGTCGTGAAGCGCTCATCGTAGGTCTCGACCGGCAACCCGGTGGCGTCACCGATCAAGGCCGCCTCGGCGCGCGCCGCGGTCGCGGCGGGTCCGTCGGAGCCGTCCAGCGAGAGGGGCAGGCCGACCACCACGAGGGTCGCCTCCCACTCGGCCGCGACCTCGGTGATGGCCCGTCGATCCCGGTCCCGGTCGCCCGTGCGGGTGATGACCCGATCGGGTGAGGCCACCGTCCGGTCGGGGTCGCTGATGGCGAGGCCGATGCGGCGCTGGCCGAGATCGATGCCGAGGACCCGACCCGGTGGTGCGTCAGCGCTCAAGCGAGGCCGGCGGCCGCCCGGACCTGCTCGAGGGCCTCGTCGAGGGCGCCGGCGTCCTTGCCGCCGGCCACGGCGAGGTCGGGGCTCTTGCCGCCGCCGCCCTTGACGGTGCGGGCGGCGTCGGCGATCAGCGCCGACGCCTCGAAGCCGCTGTCCTTGGTGACGGCCGCGACCAGGGCCACGCCCCCCTCCTCGGGCGCCCCGCCGAGGACCGCGGCCCGCACGCCGAGGTCGCGGACCGCCACCGTGAGGTCGCGCAGGTCGTCTCGGCCGACCCCGTCCACCCTGGCCACGACCACGCCGTCGACCGCCAGCGCGGCGAGCTCGGCCGCACGACCGCTCGCGGCCTGGCGGCGCAGCGCCTTCAACTCGTCGCGAGTGGCCTTGAGCTCGGTGAGGCGCTTCTCGACGCCCTCGACCAGCTCGTCGGGCGGCACCCCGAGCAGCGACGCCGCCTTGGCCAGCACGGCTTCCTCGCGCCGCAGGCGCTCGATGGGACCTGTGCCGGTCAGCGCCTCGATGCGCCGCAGGTTCGACCCGATCGAGCCCTCGGACACGATCTTCACCGGGCCGATGTCACCGGTGGCCCGCACGTGCGTGCCACCGCAGAGCTCGACCGAGTGCCGGCCGGCCTCGAGCACGCGCACGATGTCGCCGTACTTGTCGCCGAAGAAGGCGATCGCCCCCACCGCTTCGGCGTTGGCCTTGGTGGTCTCGTAGTGGCGTACGGGGTCGTTGGCGAGGATCTCGCGGTTGACGAGGTCCTCGATGGCCACGAGCTCATCGGGGGTCACGGCCTCGTAGTGGCTGAAGTCGAAGCGCAACCGATCGGGCGTGACCAGCGACCCCTGCTGCTTGACGTGGTCTCCGAGCACCTGGCGCAGGCCCCAGTGCAAGAGGTGCGTGGCGGTGTGGTTGCGCCGGATGGCGTTGCGGCGGTCGACGTCGATGGCGGCGGTGGCGACCTGGCCCGCGCTGAGCACACCATCGACGATGCGCACCGAGTGGCGGTGCAGGCCCGGGAGCGCGTAGGTGGTGTCGAGCACTTCGGCCCGACCGGTGTCGGTGCTGATGGTGCCCGTGTCACCGACCTGGCCGCCCGACTCCGCGTAGAAGGGCGTGTGGTCGAGGAACACCGCAGCCGCAATGGTGCCGTCCTCGGCCTCGGCCACGTCGGTGACGGCCAGAACGCGCGTGGTGCTCTCGTCCTCGATGCGCCCCGTGAACTCGGTGGGTCCGAATTCGTCGAGCACCTCGTGGTAGCGGTCGACGTCGCCACTGGCCGGACCGGCCGCCTTGCGAGCGTCCTTGGCCCGCGAGCGCTGCTCGTCCATGGCCACCTGGAAGCCGGTGTCGTCCACCTCGAAGCCGCGCTCGGAGGCGATCTCCTGGGTCACCTCGAGGGGGAACCCGTAGGTGTCGTGGAGGGTGAACGCCACCCTGCCGTCGAGCATCCCGCCCTCGGGCAGCGCGCCGAGCTCCTCCTCGAGCAGGACCGAGCCGGTCCTGAGGGTCTGGCGGAAGCGCGTCTCCTCGCGCTCGACCACCCCCCGGACGAAGTCGTGGTTCTTGCGCAGCTCCGGGTAGTCGTCGCCCATGATGGCGACGACCTCATCGACCAGCGGCGGCGTGACCACCTCGTCGACCCCGAGGAGATACGCGTGGCGCACGGCGCGCCGCATGATGCGGCGCAGGACGTAGCCCCGGTCCTCGTTGGACGGGAAGACCCCGTCGCTCACCAGGAAGGTCATGGTGCGGGCGTGCTCGGCGAGGATGCGCAGCGACACGTCGCTGGCCTCCCCCGCTCTGTAGACCGCCCCGGTGAGGGCAGCGGCCCGGGCGATCAGGCGGGCGAGCTCGTCGGTGTCGAACACCGAGTCGACGCCTTGGAGGACGGCCAGGTTGCGCTCGAGGCCGAAACCGGTGTCGATGCTCGGCTTGGGGAGCGGGACCATCGACCCGTCGGACTGGCGCTCGAACTGCATGAACACGAGGTTCCAGATCTCGACGAAGCGCTCTTCCCCGCCGTGGGCGGGGCCGCCGTCGGCGCCGTACTCGGGGCCCTTGTCCCAGAAGATCTCCGAGCAGGGCCCGCACGGCCCGGTGTCGCCCATGCGCCAGAAGTTGTCCTCGTCGAGGCGCTGGATGCGCTCGGCGGCGACGCCGACGTCGTCACGCCAGATGCGCTCGGCGTCGTCGTCGGACACGTGCACGGTGATCCACAGGCGCTCCGGGTCGAGGCCCAGGGTCTCGGTCAGGAAGGCCCACGCCAGCGGGATGGCCCGGTCCTTGAAGTAGTCGCCGAAGCTGAAGTTGCCACACATCTCGAAGAAGCTGAGGTGCCGGGTCGTACGGCCAACCTCGTCGAGGTCGTTCTGCTTGCCGCCCGCCCGGACGCACTTCTGCACCGAGGTGGCCCTCGGGTACGGCGCCGGCTGCTCCCCCGTCAGGAAGGGAGCGAAGGGCACCATCCCCGCGATGGTGAACAACACCGTGGCGTCGTGGGGGATGAGGCTGGCCGACGGCACCACCGTGTGGCCCCGCTCCTCGAAGTAGCCCAGGAAGGCACGTCGCAGCTCGTTCGCCTGCACGCCGCCAATCTACGGGGCGCGCCGGTCAGTCCGGGGATGACTTGACGGTGAGCGCCGGCGGCCGGGACGCCGGCACGGCGTCCCGGACGAGCTCGGCCCGCAGCTCGGCCTCGCGCTCGCGCATCGCGAGGCGCGCCTCGAACAGCGCGTCGCGGGCGTCGTCGAGTCGGGTGCGGGCCTTGGCCGCCAGCTCGCCGGCGACGTGCGCCGGCGTCAGCTCCTGCACCTTCGAGCGCCCGTAGGCCAGCGCCCAGACCGTGCCCGCCACGCCGGTCACCACGCCGACAAGGAACCACCGCAGGCGTTTCAGCACGGCTCAGCTGGTGCGGCGCAGGCGCTGCGCCGCCCGGTTGGTGCCGGCGGCGAGGGCGAGGGCCTTGATCACCGGGGTGGAGAGAGCGTCGGTGGTGAGCCGCGCACGGGCCTCGGCCGCCGCGGTGATGCGCTCGGCGGCAGCCAGCAGGCCGTCGGTGCGGTCCATCTCCGCCTCGGCATGACCCACGGCGTCCTCGAGGGCCACGACGGTGGCTGCGGTCTCGCGGCGCAGGTTGTCGACCTCGACGTTGAGGGCACGAACGGCGCGCGCCAGCCACGCCACCACGGCCAGGAGGAGGCACAGCGCGAGGGTGGCGGCCACCGCCACCACGAGCGCGGCGACCTCGGTACCGCTCATCGTTCCTCCCGGTCCTGGCGCTGGCGCATGCGCTCCGCGATCTCCTCCTCGGCGCCGTGCGGCGACGGTTCGTAGTACACCCGCCCGGCCAGGTGCTCCGGCCGATGGTCCTGGCGGACCCAACCACGGGGATCGTCGTGAGGATACCGGTAGCCCACGCCGTGGCCGAGGTCGGCGGCACCGCGGTAGTGGGCGTCGCGGAGGTGGGCGGGCACGTCACCGCGCGGCTGCTCGCGAACGTCTGCCTCTGCCCGGCCGAGGGCGACCGTCACGCGGTTCGACTTGGGGGCCGCGGCCAGGTACACGGTGGCCTGGGCGAGGTTGAGCTTGGCCTCGGGGAGCCCGACGAACTCGAGGGCGCGGGCAGCGGCGTCCGCGACCACCAACGCCTGCGGATCGGCCAGACCCACGTCCTCGGACGCGAGGATGACGAGGCGGCGGGCGATGAAGCGGGCATCCTCGCCGGCAGCCAACATCAGCGCCAGCCAGTAGAGCGCGGCGTCGGGGTCCGAGCCTCGGATGCTCTTGATGAACGCGCTGACCACGTCGTAGTGGTCGTCGCGCCCGTAGCGGTGGGCCTTGGTGTCGAGCGCGGCCTCGCTGTCGGCCACGCACACGTGGGGGGCACCCCCGTCGGCGCGGGCCCGCTCGCCGGCCAGCGCCACGGCCACCTCGAGGGCGGTCAGCGCGTGGCGCCCGTCGCCGGCCGAGCGCAGGACGAGCAGGGCCAGGGCATCCTCGTCGGCCGTCGCACCCTCGGCCTCGAGACCCCGCTCGAGCAGTTGGTGGAGCGCGGGGTCGTCAAGGGGTTCCAGGCGGAACAGGGTCGACCGTGAGAGCAGCGGGGGGTTGACCTCGAAGTACGGGTTCTCGGTGGTGGCCCCCACCAGGACCAGCAGGCCCGTCTCCACCGACGGCAGCAACGCATCCTGCTGGCTCTTGTTGAAGCGATGCACCTCGTCGAGGAACAAGATGGTGCCCTGTCCCCGCTCACCGAGGCGGTGCTGGGCGGCCGCCGTCACCTCTCGCACGTCCTTGACCGTCGCAGTGACCGCGGAAAGGGCGACGAAGGTCTTCGACGACCGGGCGGCGATCAGCCGGGCGAGCGTCGTCTTTCCCGTGCCCGGCGGGCCCCAGAGGATCACCGAGGACAGCCGGTCGGCCTCCACCAGCGCCCGCAGCGGCCGGCCCGGGCCGAGCAGGTGCTCCTGGCCCACCACGTCGTCGAGCGATGCCGGCCGCAGGCGGTCGGCCAGCGGCGCGGTCCGGCGCAACTGCTCGTCTGCCGCGGCACCGAACAGGTCGTCAGCCATCCCGGCGGAGGGTACCCGCCCGCCCGTTCGGCCGGGGATGGCCCGGCCCGTGTGCCACCATCGTGGCCGTGCCGACCCCGCTCGTCGCGCTGTTCTACCTCTGGCTCGTCGCCTCGGTGGTGATCCTCGTCCACCGCCTCGTCACGAAACGCCGCTTGCGCACGCCCGTGGCCCGCTCTACCGACACGGACCGGACCTCGCGCACCGACTGGGCGCCACCGCCGACCGGCTCGAGCGCTGCCACCCCGGACCCGAGGGGAACGACCTCGCCCTCGGTCCCGGTGGAGACCCCCGAGCCGGCGCGCGACCAGCCGGCCACCACCGGCCACGGCGGCGTGGACGTTCCCGCTACGACCCTGATGCAGGCGCTGGCCGGGATCGTCATGCCCTGCGACCTGCTGCCCCTCACGACCGTGGAGGGGCGCGTGCTCGGCGACCGCGAGCTCCTGCTGATGACCTCGGGCCAACCCGCCGGGGAGGTGAGTGAGGCCTTCGCCGGGGCGCTCGAGGCACTGGGCTACGCCATCACGCCGATGGGGCCGGTCACCGCCCTGGCGACACGGGGGCCCGACGACATCACCGTGGTCCTGCACGAACGGCCCTTCGACGAGTTGTCCGGCAAGCGCCCGGCCTTCCCCACCACCAAGCCGGGAGACGTGGTGCTCGAGCTGCGCCTCTGAGGCGCCCGCTCAGGTCCTCGGGGGCAGCAGGCGCAGGCCCAGCTCGGTGAGGGCCTCGGGATCGATCGGTGTGGGGGCCGAGGTGAGCGGATCGGCGCCCGACTGGGTCTTCGGGAAGGCGATGACCTCGCGGATGTTCTCCTCGCCGGCCAGCAGGGCCACGAGGCGGTCGATGCCGAAGGCGAAGCCGGCGTGGGGCGGGGCGCCGTATCGGAAGGCCTCGAGCAGGAAGCCGAACTTCCGCTGGGCCTCCTCCTCGGTGATGCCGAGGAGGGTGAAGATGCGGCGCTGGATGTCCGACCGATGGATCCGGACCGAGCCGGAGCCGAGCTCCCAGCCGTTGAGGACGAGGTCGTAGGCCTGCGAGCGGATGCCCAGCAGAGCCTCGCCGCCCTCGTCGAGGAGGTGCATGTCCTCGTCGTTGGGCATGGTGAACGGGTGGTGGGCCGAGACCGGCCGACCGTCGTCGTCGATGGCCTCGAAGAGCGGGAAGTCGACGACCCACAGGAAGTTGAGGCCCCCTTCGGTCACCGGGGGCCGACCGAGGGCCAGGCGCAGGAGTCCGAGCACGTGGCGCACGGCGGCGCGCTCGTCGGCCACCAGGAGGAGCAGGTCGCCGGGCTCGGCCTCGAGGGTGGCGACGAGACCGGCCAGCTCGTCCTCGGACAGGAACTTGGCCACCGGCGAGGTGAGGCTGCGATCGGCCTCGACCTTCATCCAGACCAGGCCCTTGGCCCCGAAGCGCTTGGCGTCGTCGGTGAGGGCGTCGAGCTGGTTGCGGGTCTTCTCCGCGCCGCCGGGCACGCGGATGCCCTTGACGCAGGGCGCCTTGAAGGCGTTGAAGCCGGTGGCGGCGAACAGGTCGGTCAGCTCGACCAGCTCCATCCCGAAGCGGACGTCGGGCTTGTCACTGCCGTAGCGCTCCATGGCGTCGTGCCACGTCATGGTCGGGATCGCCCCCGGGCGTTCGCCGGTGACCGCCTCGACCGCGTCGAGCACGGCTTCGGTGGTGAAGGCCAGCACCTCGGCCTGGCCCACGAAGCTCACCTCGAGGTCGAGCTGCATGAACTCGAACTGCCGGTCGGCACGGAGGTCCTCGTCGCGCAGGCAGCGGGCGATCTGGTAGTAGCGGTCGAGACCGCCCACCATGCACAGCTGCTTGAACAGCTGCGGGCTCTGGGGCAGCGCGTAGAAGGTGCCCGGCCGCTGTCGCGAAGGCACCACGAAGTCACGGGCGCCCTCCGGGGTCGAGGCGATCAGCATCGGGGTCTCGACCTCGGTGAAGCCCTGGCGGGTCATGGCCTGGCGCAACGCGGCGTTGACCGTGGCCCGCACGGCCAGGTTGCGCTGGAGACGGTCGCGACGCAGGTCGACGTAGCGGTGGCGCAAGCGGACGGTCTCGTCGGTGTCGACGCGGCCGGCCAGCGAGAACGGCGGTGGCTCGGCCTCGGACAGCACCTCGACGGTGGCATCACCGATCTCGACCTCGCCGCTCGGCAGGGCCTGGTTCACGGTGCCCTCGGGCCGGAGGCGGACGGTGCCGCGCACCCGGACGACGTACTCCGAGCGCAGGTCGTGGGCGCCGTCGACCACGCACTGCACCACGCCGGTGCGGTCACGGACGTCGACGAAGGCGAGGTGCTCACCGTGCTCGCGGCGGGTGGCGACCCACCCGCACACCGCCACCTCACGGCCGGCGTCGGCGGCGCGGAGGTCACCGCAGTAGTCGGTGCGCATGCCTGCTGCTGGAACGGCCGTCATCGGTGGTGATCTTCTCCTCGCCCGCCAGGGCGGGCGGGGCACGGGGACCGAGGCTACCGGACCGACCCCGCCGACCCGCAGGCCGGTCTCCCGTCAGCCCGTGAAGGCGGGGGCCGCGGCGACGGGGGTCGGGACGGTCGCGGTGGGGAACACCGGGCAGGCCGCCGCCGGAGGGGCCACCGGTTCGACGGCCGCCGGGCCGGGATCGCCGGCCCGTCCGACCAGCACCTGCACGCGGTCGGCCCCGGGATCGGCGACCACCGTCAGCCGGGGATCGTTGGGTGCGGAGGTGACCTGGCCTCCGTCGACGACCACGTCGTACCCGGCGGGGTAGGCGCGGGCGTTGGTGTCGATCACCGTGGTGGCGCCGTCGCCGAATCGGGAGCCGTCGGGCCCGGTGGTGGACCACACGAGTTGGTAGGCGCCTCCCTCGGGGTCGTAGTCGGCCCCCACCGGGGTGCCGGCCACCGCCACCGGATGGGGACGGGCCAGCGCGTCGACCACCGCGTCGTTGACGTTCGCGCCCGTGGCCGGGTCGGCGAGGTCGTGCACGAACTGCTCGTCGTAGGACCAGAACGTCCACGGGACGAGCGCGGTCTCGAACAGCGCGGTCTGGCGCTCGAGGGTTGCGACGTCACCGGTGGCTCCGAATTCGGTGTTGAGCAACGCACCGCCGGTGCAGTCGGTCCAGTCCACGGCGTTCTCGACGACGGCCGGCTCGAGCGACGGGTCGGTGGTGTACACGTGGAAGCTCATGCCGCCGGCCGCATCGCCGCCGGGCACGTCGATCGACGTGGTCGACTCCCCGAAGTTGAACAGAACCCAGGGCTCACCGAAGACGAGGTGTTCGGTGTCGTGGCGGCGCAGGGCCTCAGCTGCTCGTGCGTAATACGGGTCCAGCTCGTCGCGGTCGAGGTCGGGGCAGCCCTGGTCCTGGGCCACGCACGGGAGCCAGGTCGTGCCCGGCCAGGGCTCGTTCAGCAGGTCGTAGCCGAGCACGGCGTCGTTGCCGGCGAAGCGCTCGCCGACCGCCTCGAACCATGCCGCGGCCCGGTCCTGCAGGCGGACACCTCCCGGGCCGGGGACGTCGTCCCAGAAGCTCTGGAACGCGGCCTGGATGGCCGGGTTGGTGAGGTAGTAGAGCGGGAAGGGCGTCCCGGTGTCGGTGGCGCCGTTGGTGAAGGTCATCCAGACCGGGAAGCCGTTGTCCCGGAAGGCGGGCCCCCAGCCGTCCTGGTGGAAGTCGAGCAGCACGAGCAGGCCGTGGGCGCCCAGGACGTCGACCGTGGCTTCGATCTGGTCGAGGTAGGCGGTGTCGATGACCCCGGGGTCGGGCATCAGCGCGTAGGCCTCGATGCCGAGGCGCACGACGTCGAAGCCGCGGTCGGCGAGGAGCTGTGCGTCGTCGTCCCCGAAGCCCGCCACGGCGGGATCGAGGGGCTCGATCTTGCGCACCAGGTTCACACCCCGGGGCAACAGCACCCGACCCTCGGCGTCGACCAACCACCGACCGACGTGGCCGACCGGGCCGGCGGGCGCGACCTCGGCGCCGGCCGTGCCGGGACCGGCTTCCTCCGCGCCGAGAGGCGAGCCGATGCCCAGCGCCGCCACGGCGACGAGCAGGGCGACCAGCACCCACCCGGTGGACCGCCCCACCCGTGGCGATGCCCTCACCCGCGCGGCAGCACCCGGTAGGCGTCGTAGACGCTCTCGATGCCCTTGATGGTGCTGATCACCGAATCGAGGTGCGAGGGGTCACCCAGCTCGACGTCGAAGTGCATCTTGCACACCCGGTCGGTCGTGGTCTGGGTGTTCGAGGCGAGGATGTTGACCTGGTAGGAGGCGAAGGCCGACGAGACGTCGCCGAGGAGCGAGCGGCGATCGAGGGCCTTGACCTCGATGGCGGCCACGAAGCTGCCGCTGTGAGCCTCGTCCCACTCGACCTCGATCAGGCGATCGGCCTGGCCGGCCATGAGGGACACGGCGTTGGCGCAGTCCGTGCGGTGCACCGACACGCCGCGGCCGCGCGTCACGAAGCCCATGATCTCGTCGCCCGGCACGGGTGTGCAGCAGCGGGACAGGCGGACGAGCACGTCGTCGAGGCCCTCGACGTGCACCCCGGCGCCGTCCACCGACGACCGCCGGGTGCGTGCCGTGGTCGGAAGTTGCTCTTCACGTTCGGGGTCGCCGCCGCGCAGCAGGCGCATGGCCCGGGCCGCGACCGCCTCGGGGGACACGTGGTGCTCGCCGACCGCGGCGTACAGAGCCTCCAGGTCGACGTAGTTCAAGCTGGTGACGACGTCGCTCACGAGCTTGGCGGCCGCCGGCGTGCGGATGGGCACCCCGGCGCGGCGCAGGGCCTTCTGCACCTCGTCGCGGCCGGTCTCGATGGCGTCCTCGCGGCGCTCCTGGGAGAACCACTGGCGGATCTTGTTGGCCGCCCGCCGCGTCACCACGATGTTGAGCCAGTCCTGAGACGGCCCCGCGCTCCCGGTCTTGGCGGTGAAGATCTCGACGGTGGCCCCCGAGCGCAGTGGGGTCTCGAGCGACACGAGGCGACCGTCGACCTTGGCGCCGATGCAGGCGTGACCGACCTCGGTGTGGATCGTGTAGGCGAAGTCGATGGGCGTGGCTCCCTGGGGCAAGGTGACGACGTCGCCCTGCGGGGTGAAGAGGTAGACCTCGTCCTGGTCGAGGTCGATCTTCAGGTTGGCCATGAAGGCCGAGGGGTCGGAGGTCTCCTCCTGCCAGTCGATGATGCGGTTGAGCCAGACCGCGTCGCCGGCTGGGGACGGGTCCTTGTAGCTCCAGTGTGCGGCGACGCCGATCTCGGCCCGCCCGTGCATCTCCCGGGTGCGTATCTGCACCTCGAGGGGCTTGCCCTGCGGCCCGATCACCGTCGTGTGCAGCGACTGGTAGAGGTTGAACTTGGGCATCGCGACGTAGTCCTTGAAACGACCTTGCACCGGATGCCAGGTGCCGTGGATCGAGCCGAGGGCCGCGTAGCAGTCCTTGACCGTCCCCACGATGACCCGTATGCCGACGAGGTCGTAGATCTCGTCGAAGTCCCGTCCCTTGACCACCATCTTCTCGTAGATGCTCCAGAGGTGCTTCGGGCGCCCGGTCACGTCGGCTTCGATCCCCAGTTCGCCGAGGCGCTGGCGCACTTCTTCGAGCACCTGGGTGAGGTACAGCTCGCGCTCGGGCGCTCGGATCGACACCATGTGGTCGATCTCGGCATAGCGCTTCGGGTGCAGGGCGGCGAAGGCGAGGTCCTCGAGCTGCTGCTTCATCTCCTGCATGCCGAAGCGATGGGCCAACGGTGCATAGACGTCGAGGGTCTCCTGCGCGGTGCGCTCCTGCTTCCACTCGGGCATCGCCGCGATGGTGCGCATGTTGTGGAGGCGGTCGGACAGCTTGATGATGAGGACGCGGAGGTCCTCGGCCACCGCCACCAGCATCTTCCGGATCGTCGCCGCCTGCTGGGCCTCCTTCGTCTCGAAGTCGAGGCGCTCGAGCTTGGTGACGCCGTCGACGATGGAGGCCACGGTGGGGCTGAAGTCGCGCTCGAGGTCCTCGAGGCTGACGCGGGTGTCCTCGACGGCGTCGTGGAGCAGCGCCGCGGTCACCGTGTCCTCGTCGAGGCCGAGGTCGGCGACGATCGTGGCCACGGCGAGGGGATGGGTGACGTAGGGGTCACCCGACTTGCGGAACTGCCCATCGTGAGCCGCAGCGGCAAGCCGGTAGGCCTGCTCGATCATGACCGTCGAGGCCTTCGCGTGGTGCCGGCGGAACGAGTCGATCAGCGGCTTGAGCTCGACCACCGCGGGGACGCTGTGCCGCCGCCACGGCAGGACGCGATCGGCAGTCGTGGCCACGAGGTCAGTCGTACACCAGGAGCGAGCGGATGTCGCGGTCGGCCAACCGGCTGCGGCCGTCGAGGAAGGCGAGCTCCATCAAGAAGCCGAAGCCGACGACGTCACCACCCAGCTTCTCGACAAGGGCGGCCGCGGCCGCAGCCGTGCCACCGGTCGCGAGCACGTCATCGATGATGACCACCCGATGCCCGGCACCAAGGGCGTCGCGGTGCACCTCGAGGGTGTCGGTGCCGTACTCGAGCTCGTACTCGAAGCCCTCGACGTCGTGGGGCAGCTTGCCCGGCTTGCGCACCGGGATGAAGGCCGCTCCGAGCTTGTAGGCCACCGGCGCACCCAGGATGAAGCCGCGGGCCTCGATGCCGATCACCCGGTCCACCTGGTGGCCCGCGAACTCCTCGGCAAGTGCGTCGACCGTGGCGCGGAAGGCCTCGACATCAGCGAGCAGCGGCGTGATGTCCTTGAACAGGATGCCCGGGCTGGGAAAGCCAGGGATGTCGCGGAT
The DNA here is from genome assembly GCA_964470715.1 of uncultured Microthrixaceae bacterium. GTDB lineage: Bacteria > Actinomycetota > Acidimicrobiia > Acidimicrobiales > DATDAH01 > JAEUJM01. The sequence goes on from CAYYDZ010000010.1 coordinate 33,971, forward strand.
GTGCGATTTGAGCCATGCCGGGTCGAGCGCCATCAGTGCAGTCTACGTGGGCCTGGCCAGTCCCTCGGACGCCGCGTCAGCGCTTCTTCTTCTTGCGGGGCCGGGGTGGGATGGCCGTGGTCGACGTCGGTGATTGTGCCGTGACCGCACCGGCGCCCACCCCGGACGAGGCGCGGCCCCCACCCGTCGATGTGGAAGCTGCCACCACCGCCGTGCGCAGCGACGAAGACGATGCGTGGCGGATGCCGGTCACGGGCACCGGCCCGCCGTAGGCCTTCTCGAGGCGATCACGCAGCGCCCGGTTCCGCGGCTCGCGCTCCTTGAGCGCAGCCACCAAGCTGGCCGCCACGACCACCGACGAGTAGGCGCCGCTGATGAGGCCGACGAGCAGCGCGAACCCGAACTCCTCGAGGGTGACCGCGCCCAGCAGCACCGCGCCGATGAGCAGGATGGACAGCACGGGCACGATGGTGACGAAGGTCGTGTTGATCGACCGCATGATCGTCTGGTTGAGCGACAGGTTCATGAGGCCGGTGTAGGTCGTGCGGTTGGCCAGGCCGATGCGCGTCTGGTTCTCCTTGACCTTGTCGAACACGACGATGGTGTCGTAGAGCGAGAAGCCGAGGATGGTCAGGAACGCCACCACGGTCGCGGGCGTCACCTCGAGTTGGAAGATCGAGTACACGCCGACGCTGATGATGATGTCGTGCGCCACCGCGATGAGCGCTCCGATGGCCATGCGCCACTCCAGCGTGAGTGCGATGTAGATGCCGAGGATGACGAAGAACACCAGCAGGGCCCGCGTGGCCTTGTCGGTGATGTTCTTGCCCCAGGAAGGACCGACGGTGCTCACGCTGATCTCGTTGGCGTCGATGCCGGCTGCGTCGGCGAGGGTCTCGGTGATCTCCCCCGAACGGTTGACCGAGTCGGCACCCGCCTGGATGCGCACGATGGTGTCGCCCGAGGAGTTGGTGAGGGTCTGGATCTTGGCCTCGGACTCGCCCACCGATCCCATCGCGTCGCGGGCATCGCCGACCGAGAAGTCCTGGGCGGGGACCTCCCACACCCCGCCGCCCTCGAAGTCGATGCCGAGGTTGAGCTCCCGGGTGGCCAGCGAGAGGATGCTCAGGATCACGAAGACGATCGACAAGGGGATGCCGATGCGCCAGACCTTGCGGAAGTCGATGTCGTTCTCGCCCCGGTAGAGGCGCTTGAAACCGCTCATCGCTCCTCCTCCACGTCGAGATCGCCAGCGACGGCACCGGCCAGGGCGACCTCGCTGCCGCCCTCTCGCTGGGGTATGCCGAACCACGCCGGATGAGAGCCGAGGCGACGGCTCCGCACCATGAGGGCCACGAGGGGCTTGAGCAGGAAGTAGAAGGCCACCAGGTCGAGCAGGGCGGCGAGACCGAGGTAGAAGGCAAAGCCCCGCACTGCGCCGACGGTGAGGAAGTAGAGGATCCCTGCACCGATGATCGACGCCATGTCGGCCTTGACGATGGTGGAGAACGCCGTCGAGAACGAGCGATCGACCGACGACCGCAGGGTGCGGCCGTTGTAGACGTCCTCTTTCAGGTGCTCGTAGTAGACCACGTTCGAGTCGAGGGACACCCCGATGGACACGATGATGCCGGTGACGCCAGCCAGCGTCAGCGCGAGGCCTCGCGTCTCGCCGAGGTAGGCGATGATCGTCCAGAGCATCATCGCGCCCGACAAGAGGCTGATGATGGCCACGACGCCGAGCAGGCGGTAGTAGGCGATCATGAAGATGGTGGCGATGCCGAGGCCGATGAAGCCGGCGACGAGACCAGCGTGCAGCGCATCGGTACCGAGCGTGGCCGACACCGTCTGGGTCTGCTGGGGCTCGAGCTCGACCGGCAGGGAGCCGTAGCGCAACACCAACGCAAGGTCCTTGGCGCTGCCTTCGTCGAAGCTGCCCGTGATCTGGATCTGATCGCGCTGGAACTGCGGCTCGTTGATCTGCGGCGCCGAGATCACGATGCCGTCGAGGACGATGGCGAGCTGCGTGGTCGGGCAGTTCGGTGAAGCGGAGTTGCACTCCGCCGCGGCCGCGTTGAACTTGTCGATGCCGTCTTCCCCGGACTTGAAGACCGGGTTCACCACCCACTCGTTGTTCGGGAACGTCGCGCTGGCGTCGCTGAGGGCATCGCCCTTCAGTGCGGTCGGCCCGAGCCAATAGCGGGCCACCCAGCACTTGGCCGGGTCGGCCGGGTCGGCGTCGCAGTCCGGGTCGACCTCGGGGAGGACGACCGAGTCGCTGGCCTTGTCGTCCACCCGGCGGGTGATGCCGTTGCGGTTCAGGTCGGTGGGTGGGGTCGTGCACCCCGAGGCGGCCTGATCGGGGGACGCGGCGGGCACGGTCGTCGCCGGGGAGGGAGCGGTCGTCGACGAGGTGTCTCCGGGCGCGTCGGTGATGGCCGGCGCCGAGGTGTCCGTGGTGTCGGTCTGGAGGCCGGCAGCGCTCTCACCCTGGCCGAACGCCCCGCTCGGCGCGAGCCCCGTCTCGGTGGTGTCGGTGGCTGACGAACCCGTGGTGGGGACCGTCGTCGTCGCACCCGAGGGCGCGGTCGTGGTGGCGCCATCGGCAGGGACCGTGGTGGAGGGGCTCTGCGCGGCGGGTGCGTTCACGTCCGGTTCGAGCACCGCGCAGACCGGCCGGAAGCGCAGTTCTGCGGTCTGGCCCACGAGGTCGAGGGCGCGGGTCTGGTTGTCGACGCCGGGCAGCTGCACGAGGATGGTGTCGCCTTGACGGGAGATGTCCGGCTCCGCCACACCGAGCGCGTCGACTCGGCTCCGGATGATGTCGATGGCCTGGTCCAGCTGATCGCTGTCGACCTCGTTGGCGGGCTGGAGCACCACCGAGACGCCGCCCTGCAGATCGAGGCCCAGCAGCGGCTTGTAGCCGAGGCCGAGGACCGCGAGGAAGGCTCCGACGGAGATGATGAGGAATGCGAGGAGGCCACCGACCCCTTTGCGCTTCAAGGCCAGTACCGCCTAGTCCTGGTCATCTTCGTCGTCGTCTGGCGACGCGTACTCGACGAGCTCGGCGATGGCCTCCCGGGCCATGAGCAGCTCGACCCCATCGGCCACCTCGAGGCGCAGGACGTCGCCATCGATGGCGGTCACCTGGCCGTAGATCCCACCAGAGGTGACGACGTCGTCTCCCACCTCGAGGGCGGAGACGAGCGCTTGGTGCTCCTTGACCTTCCGCTGCTGGGGACGGATCAGGATGAAGTAGAACACGCCCATCATTGCGATGAGCAGAACGATCTGCATGGAGCGGTCCGGACGGTCGACGGATGGGGCGGCTGGCGCGCGCAGGGGCGCCGGAGAACGGCGGGTCAGACTAGCCCCAAACCGCGCGAATGTCGGATCGCAGGGCGTCGAGGGTGCCCGCCCGTATGGCGGCACGGGCCGAAGCCACCAGCGCGAGGGTCCAGGCCACGTTGTGGAGCGTGACGAGACGGGCGCCGGTTGGCTCGGAGACCATCATGAGGTGACGCAGGTACCCCCGGGACCATCGGAGGCACACAGGGCACGGGCAACCCCGGTCGAGCGGGCCCTCGTCTCGGGCATGTGCTGCGGCCTTCAGGTTGTATCGGCCGGTGCTGGTGAGGACCGTGCCGTGACGCCCGAAGCGAGTGGGCAGCACGCAGTCGAAGAGGTCGACGCCCATTGCGATGGCCTCGACGAGGCCGACGGGATCTCCGACTCCCATGAGGTAGCGCGGCTGGCCCTCGGGGAGCAGATCGGTCGTGGCGGCGAGGGCGGGAAGCATCAGCTCGCGTGGCTCGCCGACCGAGAACCCTCCGATCCCGTACCCGTCGAAGCCCACCTCGAGCGTGGCGATGGTGCTCTGGGTCCGTTGCTCGACGCTCACCCCGCCTTGGATGATGCCGAACTGGTGCTGGCCCTCGGGAGCGCGCCCGTCGTCCAACGCGTGCCGGTGGGCGACCCGGGCGCGAGCGGCCCACCCTGCCGTGCGGAGGACAGCGAGGCGTACCTCACGTTCGGTGGCGGGCCAGGGCGGGCACACGTCGAGGACCATGGTGATGTCGGCGCCGAGGTCGGCTTGCACCTCCACTGCCGCTTCTGGCGTGAGGCGGTGGGTGCCGCCGTCGTAGACCGAACGGAAGGTGACGCCGTCGTCGTCGACCTTCGGATCGAGCGAGAACACCTGGAAGCCGCCGGAATCGGTGAGGACATGGCCGTCCCAGCCCATGAAGCGGTGGAGCCCGCCGAGCTCGCGAACGAGGCCGGCGCCGGGACGCAGCATCAGGTGGTAGGCGTTGGCGAGCAGGACCGAGGCCCCCAAGGACTGCACGTCGGCGCTGTCGAGCAGGCGGACGGCCGCGCGGGTGGCCACCGGCATGAAGCTCGGCGTCTCGATGACGCCGCGAGCCGTGGTGATGGTCCCTGCGCGGGCGGCGCCGTCGGTCGCCTCGACGGCGAGGGGCAAGGTCACCGGCGCGGCGCCGTCGCGATGGCACCGAAGGGCGGCCCGGGCAGGAACATGGCGTCACCGAGGGAGAGGAACCGGTAGCCCTCGGCGAGGGCGGTGGCGTACAGGCTGCGCCACCGCTCCCCCACGAACGCATCGACGAGGACCAACAAGGACGAACGCGGGACGTGGAAGTTGGTGAGCAGTGCGCCCACGACCGCGAAGCGGTGCCCGCGCCGTAGGTAGAGGTCCGTGACCCCTTCGAGACGCCCGGTCGCCGCCACGCTCTCGAGCGCACGCACGGTGGTGGTGCCCACCGCCACCACCCGCCGCGCCTCACGACAGGCTGCCCAGGTGTGCTCGGGCACGACGTAGTGCTCGGTGTGCACGACGTGGTCGGCCACGTCGTCGACCACGATGGGCTGGAACGTGCCGATCCCCACACCCAACTCGACGCTGGCGATCGATGCGCCGGCCGCCTCGCACCTTGCGAGCAAGGAGGGCGTGAGGTGCAGGCCGGCAGTGGGCGCCGCCACCGACGTGGGCCGGTTGGCGTACACCGTCTGGTAGCGCTCGGTGTCGGCCAGCGGCTCGTGCAGGTAGGGCGGCAGCGGCACCTCCCCGTGGGCCAACACCTCGGCCTCGGGTCGGAGCAGCCGCACCTGGCGCCGGCCGCCGCCCAGTGGCTCACCCACCTCGACGAGCTCGACCGCTCCAGTGGGTTCGCCACCTCGGGCGGCACGGCCTGGCGGGTGGGGACCCACCGCCACGAGTCGCTGGCCGGGTGCGACCCTGCGCCCCGGTCGCACCAGGGCCTCCCAGGTCCCCTCGTCCTCGCCGATGGGGTCGAGCAGGAGCACCTCCACGATGCCACCGCTGGCCTTGCGCAGCGAGAGGCGGGCCGACCGCACACGCGAGTCGTTCACCACGAGGAGATCGCCAGGCCCGACCAGATCGGGCAGCTCGCTCACGTGAAGATGGGTGGGAGCGGCGTCGGGACCACCGTCGACGAGCAGACGAGCGGCGTCGCGCGGTTCGACGGGCTGCTGGGCGATCGCCGATGCGGGCAAGTCGTAGGTGAAGGCGCCGATCGACGTGTCGGGCTCAGGCATCCCCATACACATCGAGGGCCCGCAACGCCGTGTGGGTCAGGAGGCGAACGCCCAGGGCGATGGCCGACTCGTCCACGTCGAACGTGCTTGCGTGCAGGTCCAGTCGACGCGTGGCGCCGAGCGGCCGCACCCCGAGGCGGGCGTACGAGCCGGGCGAACGCTCGAGGAACCACGAGAAGTCCTCGTTGCCCACGCTCTGTGCGGTGGCAACCACGCTGTCGGCCCCGAGGGCCAGCCGGGCGCCCTCGGCAAAGACCTCGGTCGCGCGTTCGTCGTTCTCGGTCGGGGGCGATCCCCGCACGTAGTCCAGCTCGTAGGTTGCCCCGAAGGGGTCGACGATCGACGCCAGCAACGTCTCGATGATGGCCGGGGCCTGGTCCCACGTGACCCGTCCCTGCGACCGCAACGTGGCTCGCAGCACCGCGGTGGAGGGGATGACGTTGGCCGCGTGACCGCTCTGGACCGAGCCGAACACGAGGGTGGGGGCGTCGCGCAGGTCCGAGAGCTTCGAGAAGCCCGCGGGCAGGTCGCAGATGATGCGTCCGGCGATGTGCACGAGATCGGCGGTCAGGTGGGGCCGGGCGGTGTGCCCGCCGGGGCCGTGGAGGGTGATGATGATGCGGTCGGCCGCCGCGGTGATGGGCCCCACCCGCATGCCCACCTTGCCCACATCGAGCGACGGGTCGCAGTGCAGCGCGTAGATCACGTCCACACCGTCCATGAGGTCGGTCCCGGCCAGATGATGGGCACCGCCGGGCATGGCCTCCTCCGCCGGTTGGAAGATGAGTCGCAGGCGGCCCGAGGCGTCGAGGCCGGGCAGGAGGTCGGCCAGGGCGAGGGTGGTGCCGAGGAGGATGGCAGTGTGCACGTCGTGGCCGCACGCGTGACATGCGCCGGGCACGGTGCTGCGATAGGGGACCTCCTTCTCGTCGTCGAGCGGCAGGGCGTCCATGTCGGCCCGCAGGGCCACGGTGGGACCGGTCGCGGGGTCGCCCAGGTCGAGCACCAGGCCCGTCTCGGTGTCCAGGGGGCGAGGCTCGAGGCCGGCGACCGACAGGCGCGAGTTCACCAGCGCGGTGGTCTCGTGCTCGTCCCAGGACAGCTCGGGATGCGCGTGCAGTTGGCGGCGGAGGGCCACCAACTCCTCCTCGTGGGCGGCGAGGAACTTGTCGAGTCGCTCGTCGAGGTGCCGACGCTGATGCTGGTTCACCGGCGCGCTCCCGGCTGGTCGGTGACGAGCTCGCGCACCAGGGAGTCGACCACGGCCACCAACGACCCTTCTTCCGCCATGACCCGGCGCTGGCGGTCGTAGCTGGCGCCTCGCTCGAGGATCTGGTGGACGTCCGCCAGTTCGTCGGCGCAGCCCAGACGGTGGGCGATGGGGTGGAGCTCGTCGAGGAGCTCGGAGATGACCTCCCGGATGGGTCGGCAGGCACCGAGGTCATCGATGATCAACGACGCTTCGAGACCGTGGCGGGCCGCCCGCCACTTGTTCTGGCGCAACACCCACTCGCGGGAGACGGGCAGCTGGTAGCCCCGGTCGTGCATGGTGTCGAGCCAGTGCACGAGCGACTGGGCCAGAGCGGCCAGGGCCGCAACCTCGCGCAGCGTCGGGATCCCGTCGCACATCCTCAGTTCGACGGTCCCGAAGTCGGGATGGGGACGGATGTCCCACCACACCTCCCGTACCGTGCCGATGGCCTCGGCGGACACCAGGGTCTCCATGAACTGCTCGAACTCCGCCCAGTTCACGATCTGCTCCGGGAGGCCGGCGGTGGGCAGGCCCTCGAAGATCTTGCTGCGGCTCGACGC
>CAYYDZ010000011.1:0-39689 GCA_964470715.1 uncultured Microthrixaceae bacterium
CCGGGTGGGTGTCGCGCCCGGGTCGCACAGTACGATCCGCCGGGTGACCCGCACCTCCCCCCTGGACGCCGAGCACCGGGCCCTGGGCGCCAAGATGGTGCCGTTCGGGGGTTGGGACATGCCCCTCAACTACCCCGAGGGCACGCTGGCCGAGCACCGGGCTTGTCGCACGGGGGCGGTCGCCTTCGACGTCAGCCACCTCGGCACCGTCCGGGTGCAGGGCGAGGGCTCGCTCGAGATGCTCCAGCGGGCCCTCACCAACGACCTCACCAAGGTGGGACCCGGGCGGGCGCAGTACACGCACCTGCTCGACGCCGACGACGCGTCCGTGCTCGACGACATCATCGTCTGGTGGGTCGACGAGGATCGCTTCGACGTCATGCCGAACGCCTCCAACACCGACCGCGTCGTGGCCGCTCTCACCGACGGTGCCCCTTCCACCGTCGTGGCGGGCGACGTGACGGCGGAGCGGGCCATCATCGCCGTGCAGGGCCCGGCCGCCCGTGAGCGCCTGGCTGCGGTGTCGCCTGAAGCCGCCGCCGTCGGCCGCTTCCACGTCGCCCCCTTCACCTGGCAGGGCATCGAGTGCCTGGTGGCGGGCACGGGCTACACCGGCGAGGACGGGGTCGAATGCGCCGTCCCCGCCGAGCACGCCGGCGCCTTCTGGGACGCCGTGCTGGCGGCCGGCGTTCGGCCCGCCGGTCTCGGTGCCCGCGACACGCTGCGCCTCGAGGCGGGCCTGCCCCTCCACGGCCACGAGCTCGGCCCCGGCATCACGACGCTCCAGGCCGGCCTCGGCTGGGTGGTCAGCTGGGACAAGGGCGACTTCCGCGGCCGGGCTGCGCTCGCCGCGGAGAAGGAACGAGGCGTCGGCCGCCGCCTGCGCGGCCTCGAGGTGGAGGGTCGCCGTCCGCCGCGGGCCGAGCAGGTCGTCCTCGTCGACGGCGAGCCCGCCGGCATCGTGACCAGCGGCAACTTCTCACCCATGCTCGAGCGGGGCATCGCCCTCGCCTTCGTCCCGCCGTCGGTCGAGGTCGGCGACGAGGTGGCCATCGACGTGCGTGGCACCGCCCTTCCGGCGCAGGTCGTGACGACGCCCTTCGTCCGTCCCGCCTGACCGCCGATCGCACCAGCAGCAGGCACCACCCCGTCCGACCCACCCAGAGACAGGAATGCCCGTGGGCCACTACGTCCCCCACACCGACGACGAGATCGAGCAGATGCTGGCCTTCATGGGCCTCGACTCGCTCGAAGCACTCTTCGAGACCATCCCCGCCGCCCTGCGCCTCGTGGCCGGCGAGGACGGCCGCTACCTCGACCTGCCCGACGGCCTCGCCGAGGCCGACGTGCTGTCCGAGATGGGCCGCCTGGCCGCGGCCAACTCGGGCTCGAACACCGACCTCGTGTGCTTCGCCGGCGCCGGCGCCTACGACCACCAGGTCCCGTCGGCGGTGCGCTCGCTCATGTTCCGCAGCGAGTTCGTCACGGCCTACACGCCCTACCAGCCCGAGGTGGCCCAGGGCGTGCTGCAGATGCTCTTCGAGTACCAGACGCTGATCAGTCGCCTCACCGGCGTGGGGATCGCCAACGCCTCGCTCTACGACGGGGCCACGGCCTGCGTCGAGGCCGTGAACCTGGCGGTGGCGGCCAGCCGCAAGCAGGGCGTGCTCGTGAGTCGGGGCGTGCACCCGAACTGGCGAGACACCATGACCACCTTCGCCAAGGGCACGGGCCACGACCTCATCGACGTGCCCCTCGGCGACGACGGCACCACCGCCTGGCCAGGGGCCGGCGACGCCGAGGTCGGCGCGGTGCTCGTCCAGTACCCGAACTACCTCGGCTGCATCGAGGACCTCGCCGCCGCCCGCGCCTGTGCCGACGCGCACGGGGCGCTGCTGCTCGTGGCCGGCGACCCGGTCTCGGCCGGCCTGCTCAAGACCCCCGGTTCCTTCGGCGCCGACGTGGTGGTCGGGGAGGCACAGCCCTTCGGTACGCCCCTCAGCTTCGGCGGCCCGTACCTGGGCTACTTCGCCTGCCGGGAGGAGCACGTGCGGCGCCTGCCCGGCCGCCTGGTCGGCGAGACCGTCGACGTCGACGGCCGCCGCGCCTACGTGACCACGCTGCGCACCCGAGAGCAGGACATCCGCCGGGAGAAGGCCTCGTCGAACGTCTGCACCAACCAGACCCTCATCGCCGTCGGGTGCACCATCGCCCTGTCCTGGCTGGGCACCACCGGCCTGCGCGAGCTCGCGCTGCGCTGTGCTCGCGCCACGAAGTACACCCGTGACGCGGTGACGGCCATCGATGGCGTGGAGCCGGTCACCAGCGCGCCGATGCTGCGTGAGTTCGCGGTGCGCCTGCCGGTGCCCGCCGAGACCGTGATCGAGCGCATGGCCGACGAGGGCTTCCTCGCCGGCGTGGCCCTCGACGACGCCGACTACGGCGGCGGCCTGCTCATCGCCGCCACCGAGCGGCGCACTCGCGATGAGATCGACGCCTATGCCCAGGCGCTCCAGAAGGTGGTCCGCTGATGTCCGAGACCCGCACCGCCGCCCCCGGGGGACGCGCCACCAGCGCCCCGATCATGGGCCGCTCGGAGGAGCCGACCGTCTTCGAGCTGTCGGTGGCCGGGCGCAAGGCCTGGACCTTCCCCCGCACCGACCTGCCCGAGTGGGGCGCCGACGAGCTCGTGCCCGCCGAGCACCTCGCCGACGAGGCCCTCGACCTCGCCGAGGTGAGCGAGCGCGACCTCGTGGCCCACGTCACCCGCCTGAGCCACCGCCAGTACTCGGTGGACCTCGGGGCGTACCCCCTCGGCTCCTGCACCATGAAGTACAACCCCAAGCTCTGCGACGACTCGTCGGCCCTGCCCGGCCTGCGCGACATCCACCCGTCGGCGCCCGCCGCCCTCACCCAGGGCTGGCTCGAGCTGCTGGTCTCCCTCGAGGAGTGGCTGTGCGAGGTCACCGGGATGCACGCCGCCACCCTCCAGCCGCCCGCCGGCGCCGCGGGCGAGCTCACGGGCCTGCTCCTGATGCGCGCCTGGCACGACGACCAGTTGGCCACCGGTGCGGCCACCAAGGCCCGCACGAAGGTGATCATCCCGGATTCGGCCCACGGCACCAACCCGGCCTCGGTCACGCTCGGGGGCTACGAGACCGTCACGATCCCGAGCGACGACCGCGGCTGCGTCGACGTGGCCGCCCTGCGCGAGGCTCTCGACGACGAGGTGGCGGGCATCATGCTCACCAACCCCAACACCCTCGGCCTGTTCGAGGAGGACATCGCCGAGATCGCCGCCGCGGTCCACGAGGTGGGCGGACTGCTCTACTACGACGGCGCCAACCTCAATGCCATCCTCGGCGTCGTCCGTCCCGGCGACATGGGCTTCGACATCGTGCACATGAACCTGCACAAGACCTTCGCCGTGCCCCACGGCGGGGGTGGCCCCGGCGCCGGCCCCGTGGCGGTGTCCGAGCGCCTCACCCGCTTCCTGCCGGGGCCCCGTCCCGTGCGCACGGGCGACGGCGCCTTCGACTGGGCGACGCCGGCGGACTCCATCGGCCGGGTCCACGGCTGGCACGGCAACGCCCTCGCCCTGGCCCGTGCCTACAGCTACATCCTGGCCAACGGTGGCGACGGCCTGCGCACGGTGGCCGACGTGGCCGTGCTGAACGCCAACTGGGTGCGCCACCGCCTGCGGGGCGTCTACGACGTGCCCTTCGACCGCCCCAACATGCACGAGTGCGTGCTGTCCACCACCAGCCTCAAGAAGGCTCAGGGCCTGACCGCGCTGGACGTGGCCAAGCGCCTCCTGGAGGAGGGCTTCCACGCGCCCACCACCTACTTCCCGCTCATCGTGGCCGAGGCGCTCATGATCGAGCCCACCGAGACCGAGAGCCTCCAGACCCTGGAGGCGCTCTGCGAGGCCCTCGAGCGCATCGCCGCGGAGACGGGGGAGCAGGCCCACGAGGCGCCCCGCACCGCCCCGGTGCGCCGCCTCGACGAGGCCCGCGCCGCCCGCCACCTCATCCCCACCTACGACGCCCGCCTCGCCGGCGAGGCGGCGGACGCGGAGGCGGCCGAGGGGTAGCCCGCGGCGCGCGTCAGTCGAACAGGTCGGGCTCCAGGCGGGCGATCCACTCGTAGAGGGACTGGTAGCCCAGCCACCCGGCCTGGTGGGTGCCGATCTGGCCGGCGGTGAGCCGGGCGGTGTCGGGGTCGATGAGCTTCGGCGTCCCTGCCGCCTCGGCCAGCAGTTGGGCCTGGCAGGTGCGCTCCATGGTCACGAACCACCAGGCCGCCTCGTCCACGGTGTGGCCGACGGTGAGCAGGCCGTGGTTGCGCAGGATGGCGGCCTTGGCGTCGCCGAGGGCGTGGGCGATGCGCTTGCCCTCCTCGGTGTCGTAGACGACGCCCGTGTAGTCGTCGAAGAGCACGTGGTCCTCGTAGAACACGCACGCGTCCTGGGTGAGGGGGTCGAGCAGGCGGCCCAACGACGACCAGGCCTTGCCGTGCACCGAGTGGGCGTGGGCCGCCGCCATCACGTCGGGGCGGGCGGCGTGGACCTGCGAGTGGATGGCGAACGCGGCCCGGTTCACGTGGTGTTCGCCCTCGACGACCTCGCCGGTGTGGTCGACCAGGAGCAGGTCGCTCACCCTGATGTGGTGGAAGCTCATCGCGAACGGGTTCACCCAGAAGCAGTCGGGGTGCTCGGGGTCCCGGGCGGTGATGTGACCCGCCACCCCCTCACCGAACCCGAGGCGTCCGAAGATCCGCAGCGACGCGGCGAGGCGCGCCTTGACGTGGGCGCGCTCCTCCTCGACGGAGGTGAAGGCAGGGGTGGCGAAGGGCAGCTTGAGCTCGGCCATGGCCATCAGTCTCTCGGATCTCGCGCCGTTCGCGCCGCGCCGGTCGTCCACGCAGCCACGAGGTCGCGGGGACTACCTTGACGCCCGTGCGCACCACTTCCCGCCCCTTGATCGCCGCCGCGCTCGTCGCCCTCCTGGCCGCCGGCTGCTTCTCGGTCGACGACGGCTTCCCCTCGGTGAACGGCTGCAAGCTCAAGCCCAACACCGTCTGCGAGGACAAGGACCTCTCGGGTGAAGACCTCACCCAGGCGCAGCTACTGAACGCCCAGATGGCGGGCGCCGACCTCTCGGACGCCACGCTCGTCCAGGCGCAGCTGACCAACGCCGACGTGAGCGAGGCCAACCTCTCGAACGCCGACCTCACCCAGGCCACCATCGCCAACACCATCTTCGACGGGTCCGACCTGCGAGGCGCCACCCTCACACAGGTCAGCTCCAACAACACCCGGTTCCGGGGGGCGGACCTGCGGGGCGACGACCTCAGCAACATCGACTTCCTGAACGCCGACTTCCGCGATGCCAAGCTGGCCAGCGTGAACCTGTCGGGCGCCAACCTCCAGAACGCCGACCTCCGAAACGCGGACCTGACCGGCGCCGACCTGACCAACGCCGATCTGCTCAACGCCGACCTGACCGGGGCGAAGCTGGCGGGGGCCGACCTCACGGGGGCCAACACCCAGAACACCGTCGGACTCCAGGCCCCCACGGGCTGATCGCCGCAGGAGATCGCGGCGATCAGCCTCCCATGTTGAGCAGCACCTTCGAGTGGTCCATGGGGTCGTACTTCACGTTGACCACCGCGCCCGGCTGCACCTGGGGGACCGCCACCATCGGCAGGATGGTCGAGGTCCGGGCCTGGAAGGGGGTCTGGCCGGGCGGGCTCACCTGGAGGGTGATGACGACCTGAGGGTTCATGTTCACGTACGTGCCGGTCTGCTGGAGGCCGAGCACCGTGGCGGGCGCATCGGCACCGGTGGCCATCAGGGCCCTGCCCGCCTTCGAGTTGCCCGTCATCCCCGCCACCATGCGGTAGACGAAGAAGATCACGACTGCCGAGATGGCGAGGGACACGAAGAGCCAGAAGAACATCTGGCCGTAGATCTGGTTCATCATGAGACGGGCACCTTCTCCCATTGGACGAGCATCTGACGTGGATCCGCCGGGTTGACCCGGACGGGGAGCTGCCGGCCCACGGCCACCTGGGCCACGCGGAGGGTGTTCACCTCGGTGGTGTGGGTCACGGCGTACGGCGACATGCCGGCGACGTTGATGGTCATGTCGAGTTCGTAGACGGGGTTGAGGTTCGACTGCTGGCCGGTGGGCCGGGCGCCGGTGACGGTCCCTGTGCCTTCGACGCCCGAGGCCGCCACCTGGTAGGCGAGGTTCGGGCCGGCGTTGAAGGCGGCCATGGTGGCGTTGGCCTGCGCCATCGAGTCGGCCGCCATCGCCATCGTGCCGCCGAGCCCCGGCTTGTAGCCCTGGGCGACCATCAGGTTGTCGCCGGCCTGGGTGAGCGGCCGGAACAGCTTGTAGACGACCAGGTTGATGACGCCGATGAGGATGATCACCGCCCCGCTGAAGATGAGGGCCTGGGCCTGGATGTTGCTGGCGAGGCCGTTGATGCCGTCCTCGCTGTTGGACCGGGCGATGAAGCCCCAGACGACCAGCACCCCGCCCGTGACGAGCATGATCGCGCTGAACCAGCGCCAGAACCTTCCGCTCATGACTGGCTGTACATGACGCCGTAGCGGGTGCGGACGGCCTCGTTGATGGCCATGCGGTTCACCCAGCCGACGTTCACGCCGGGCCAGGTGCCACGGGTCACCCCCTGGGTCTCGAGCCAGGCCTCCGCCTGGTCGGGCGTGCCGAGGTTCTGGCGGGCCATGGCGGCGGTGATCTGCGCGTACTTGTCGAGGGTGATGCCATCGATGGGCGCCCAGACGGGATCGTTGAGGTCGACGGGCTGTTGGGCCGCACCCTGGGCGGCCACGGCGTCGTGCTGCAGCTGCGAGGCCTGGTTGATGGCCTCAGGCGTCGCGTTCAACGTGTTCTTCATGTCCTTGAAGAGCCCCACGGGCACGCTCCTCGGTCTCGGGGTGGGCGTTGCCCACCGGGTGAGGCCATGGTGGACGACGACACCCCGCGTGCCATGAGTAATCGCTACTCAAATCGCCAGGCCGGGCGACAACCGCACCTGGGTAGTGCGGCGGCCTCGCCTCAGGCGGCGACCGGGCGAGACGCGGGCGGGTCCGCCGGGGTGCTCGCCTCCGAGGCCTCCGGCGGCCGACGTCGGTGGCCCAGGAAGGGCTGTTCGACCACGTGGTAGGAGAGCGAGGCGAGCGCGAGGCTCAGCGTGATCGCCACGGCGGCGACCACGCCCCACGGCAGGCCGTCGAGCTGGAGGTAGAGCAGCTTGTAGAGGGGCAGGTGCCACAGGTAGAGCCCATAGGAGATCAGGCCGAGGTACGCGAGCGGACGGGCGCTGAGGACCTGCTTGAGGGGCGATTCCGCGGTGACGAGGTGCAGGATGATCACGCCCGCGCAGACGACGCCGGCGGCCATGCCCACGGTGATCATGGCGTCACCCTCGGGGTCCATGAAGCCCATGGCCACGAGGGCGGCGAAGGCGCACGCCGCCAACCAACCGGGGATGACGATGCGAGTGCGGCTGTACAGGAACGCGGTGGCCACCCCGACGAGGATGGCGTCGAGGCGGGTGTCGGTGGCCCGAGTGACGTAGATCAACAGGCCCCCGTCGGCCCAACGCACGAGGTCGCCGGCGAAGAGCCAGAGCGAGGCGCGCCACGCTGCGACCAGCAAGGCGAGGGCAGCGGCCAGGACCCAGGGACGGTGGGCGAAGCGCCCGCGCACCGAGGCAAGGAACAGCAGGGGGGCGACGACGTAGAACTGCGCCTCGACGGCGAGGGTCCAGGTGTGGGCGAACACGCCCATGGGCTCGTCGTTGATGCGGGCCCAGTTGCTGACCGAGAGGGTGGTGAACAGGGCCTCGCGGGTCTCGTCGTAGCCGAGCCACGCGCACCAGATGACGATGACGGGGAGGAACACCACGAGCGCGGGCAGCAGCCGTACCACCCGTCGGCGGTAGAACTCCGACGCCCGGATGGCGCCGGTGTTGTCCCACTCCCGAACGAGGAGGGCGGTGATGAGGAAGCCCGACAGGGCGAAGAAGGAGCAGACACCCATGAGGCCGTAGCCGCGGGGCCCGTCCTCGGTCGGGAGGTGGTGGTAGAGCACGGCGACGACGGCGAGGCCCCGCAGGCCCGAGAGCGCCGTGACGTTGCCGAAGCGCCGCGTCGACGCCGACGCCGGGCGCTCGGCCCCGGGTGCACCGCTCACCGCGAGCACGTTGCCCTCCTCGGGGTGCCCTCAGAACTAGGGTGACGGCCCCTCCCATGGAACACGTCCCCGTCCCGTTCAACCGACCCACGACCAGCCCGCGCTCGCTGGAGAACGTGGCCGAGGCGCTCGCGGCCCACCACCTCGCGGGGGACGGCCCGTTCACCCAGGCCTGCACCCGCATGCTCGAGGAGCGCCTCGAGGGCGCTCGGGTGCTGCTCACCCCGTCGTGCACCCACGCGCTCGAGATGACCGCCCTGCTCCTCGAGGTGGGGCCGGGGGACGAGGTGCTCATGCCCTCGTTCACCTTCGTGTCCACGGCGAACGCGTACGTGCTGCGTGGGGCCAGCCCGGTGTTCGTCGACATCGACCCACGCACGGGCAACCTCGACCCGGACGATCTCGAGCGGCGCATCACCCCGGCCAGCCGGGCGGTCGTGGTGGTGCACTACGCCGGGATCTCCTGCGACATGGACCGCATCGGCGCGATCGCAGCCGCCCACGGCCTCGTGGTGATCGAGGACAACGCCCACGGCCTCTTCGGCACGTGGCGGGATCGCCCGCTCGGCACGCTGGGAGCCATGGCCACCCTGAGCTTCCACGAGACCAAGAACGTGACCTGCGGAGAGGGCGGTGCGCTCGTCCTGACGGACTCGGCACTGGTGGAGCGAGCCGAGATCATCCGTGAGAAGGGTACCAACCGAAGTCAGTTCGTCCGTGGCGAGGTGAACCGCTACGCCTGGATGGACGTCGGCTCCAGCTATCTGCTCTCCGACGTCCTCGCGGCCGTCCTGGCCTCGCAGCTCGAGGAGTGCGATGGCATCCAGGCCCGCCGCCGACTGGTCTGGGAGCGCTACCGGGAGGACCTGGGGGAGTGGGCCGAAGGGCATGGATGTGCGCTTCCCGTCGTTCCGGAGGGGGCCGGTCCGGCGTGGCACTCGTTCCACCTGCTCCTACCCGACCGGGCGGTCCGCGATCGCCTCATCGAGCACCTGCGGGCGCGAGGGATCGGGGCGCCGTTCCACTACCTGCCGCTGCACCTGTCGGTGATGGGGCGGCGCTTCGGCGGCTCCGAAGGCGACTGCCCGGTCACCGAGTCCTTCAGCGGCCGCCTCCTGCGCTTGCCCCTGCACCACTCGCTCGGCGACGACGAGGTCGCCGCGGTGGTGGCGGGGGTCGAGAGCTTCCGGCCTGACGGCGGCTGACGAGGTTCAGGCGGCCACGTCGGCACCGAGGTGTGACGCCCGCGCCCGCGTGACGATGTCGAGGCCGTCGAGGCCGGGCAGACGCTGGATCCGGCGATCGATGCGGGCGGCCACCGCGGCGCCGTCGTCGCCCCCGAAGAGGTGGCGGACCATGAAGCGCACCTCGGTCGGGGGCGCCACGCCGGACCCGACCGGTCCCCAGTACCGTCGCAGCGCCAGTCGGGTGAGACCCTGGGCGCGCCGGTTGTCGGCGAGGCGCCGCTCGGCCTCGGAGGCGTAGAAGTCGACGTGGCGGCCCTCCTGGCGCATGAGGCGCTTGAGCAGCGAGCTCAGCACCGGGTGGCCCTCGAGGGCCGAGAGTCGCCCGTAGGCAGCCTGGGCGGTCCACTCGTTCACGGCGCCCCACACCATGTGGATGGCGGTGAAGTCCCGCATGGCCCACGAGCCCATCATCGACGCGAGCGTGCCCAGGTTCTGGCGTGCGCCTCCGAGGCGTCGGCGCAGCGGCTCGATGCGCCCGGGGCCGGCCGGGTGGCCGTGAGCCTCGAGGACGGCGGCGAGCGCCTCGCCGTGGTACAGCTCCTCGAGGTTCCAGATGGTGAGGAAGGTGGTGACGCGGTGGTCGTCATGAGCACGTGTCACCAGGAGGTCCCGCAGGTAGCACACCGTGTGGAACTCGATGTCGTGCATGTACTGGAGGCAACGAAGCCCGGAGTCGGACACAGGTTGCTCCCGGAAGGTTGAGAAGTCGAGGTCGTCCCAGGTGACGCGTCCGGAATGGGCCTGGTAGGCGTCGATGTCGAAGCGCATACCCGCTTTTCGTCGCCGATCCGGCGGCGGATCACCTCCGGAACGCGGTCGCGGTCCCGCCGAGGTCCCACGGGTGTCAGCGGGTGAGGTGGTCGGCCAGGGCCTCGGCGAGGGCCAGCACCAGCGGGCCCGGCGGCGGCGTCGGCTGGGCCTCGATCGACTCCAGCGTGGCGACCAGGACGGTGCCGCCCGGTCGGGCGTGCACGCTGATGGTGAACCAGCAGGTCGGGCCCTCGGCAGGGCGAACGGTCAGCTGGACGAGGCCCCCCGAGCGGTCGACGTAGCTCACATCGCCGAGCTCGTCGGCAACCTCGAACAGCACCGAGGTGACCAGGCGGGCATCGACGCCCACCCAGACCGCCTCCTCGGTGATGAGCTCGATGGTGGCGACGGGTTCGGTGACGCCTGGTGGGGGAGTGAGCTCGTGCGCCTCTTCCGGGGGGAGGTCGCGCAGCAGGCGATAGGCCGTGATGATGGTCGCGGTGCGCTCGCCGGCGCCGCGAGGGTGGTTCGTGGTGTCGGGATGATGGGCCCGCACCAGGTCGAGGAACGCGTCCCGCAGCACCCGCGGCGACGCCTCGGGCAGGACCCCCAGCACCGAACGGGCTTCCTCGGGCGTCACCTGGCTACCGTGCCCCCGTGGAGCCCATCGTCGCCACACCGCCTCCGCGTGTCCTGCTCTGGCGGGGCCTCCTGCGCCACTGCCCGATGTGCGGCAGCGGGAAGCTCTTCCGGCGCTGGTTCGTGATCTGCGAGCGCTGCCCACGATGTGCCTTCAAGTTCGAGCGGGTCGAGGGTCATTGGATCGGCGCCATCGCCATCAACACCATCGCCGCGTTCGGCCTGATGTTGGCGTCCATCGTGGTGGGGGCCTTCCTCACGTACCCCCACGTCCCCTTCGTCCCCGTGGTCACGGTGGCGGTCAGCATCGCGGTGCTGGTTCCCGTGCTGTTCCTCCCCTCGTCGCGCACGTTGTGGACCGCGATCGACCTCTGGATGACGCCGGCGGAGCCCTTGGAGTTCGTACGGGAGCCCGACCGCCCCGCGTGACGGTCGGTCCCGCCGTGGATCACGGGTGGCAGTGGCCGGCGCTCGGGGGGAGGTCGAGGGCGGGGTTGCGCTCGAAGAACCCCACCGGGACGAGGCTGAAGCCCGTGCGCTCGACCGGCATGACCGGCCAGTCCTCGGGGCGGGGCACGTGGGTGACGCCGAAGGTGCACCACACGACCACGTCGGTGTCGACCACGGGTCGGTCCGTCGCGGTCCACTCGGGGAGCCCGCCTCCGCCGGTGCTCTGGTTGGCGTAGGGCCCGGCGGCCCGGAACTCGTCTTCGTCGAAGGGCGTGACCCAGAGGTGGCGGGTGGCGAAGCCGGCACGCCGGCGCACGGCGGCGTCCTCGCCGGCCAGGAGGGTGGGCCAGGCGCCGGGCAGCAGCTTGTAGGCCACTGGCCGCCCGAGGCGGTTGGTCACCGACGGGTTGACGATGCGCCAGGTGCGGCTGCGGGTCGGGTCGATGAGGCGCTGCGCCGCCTGCTCGGTGCCGAGCAGGGTCTCGACGGTGGTCATGGCGTTGTTGCGAGGGTTGTCCGGCCCGGCCGGCATCGCCTCGACGTCGACCTCGTAGACCGAGTTGTCCGGCCCGTCGATGCAGACGTCGAGGCGCACGTTGAACAGGTGCTGGTGCAGGGGCGCCGCCAGTTCGGGAGCGATCATGACGGACTGCGCCGGCGGGGACCCTTCGGCCACGGCCATCGTCTGCATGATCCCCGTCAGCTTCACCTCGAGCTCGATGGTGCCGTCGAGGTAGAGGTACCAGTAGAACGCGTACTCGTAGTTCCCGACGGTGTAGATCGAGCTGATGACGAACCGCCGGTTGCGCCGGACCTCGGTGGTGCCGCTGTGGAGGTCCTGGTGCTTCCACAGGATCCCGAAGTCCTCCTCGTGCAGGCAGATGGCCTGGGAGACGGTGGAGGCGCCGCCTCGTTCAGTGGCCATCACCGCGTCCAGGTAGACGATCTCCCCGAGGCAGTCGCAGCCCAGGGCCAGCGAGTTCACGAACCGGCCCATGCCCCACTCGCCGGCGTCGAAGGCGTTCTTCCAGTCGTGGGTCGGCGCCGTGGTGCCGTAGGGGACCACCATCTCGCTGAGGGCCGCCCGGTGGAGGATGGGGCGCACCCGGGTGCCGTCGTCCCACCCGACCTGGTGCAGGACCAGCCCCTCGATGGGGTCCATCGAGACTCGCAGACGCCAGTTCTCCCAGCTGAGCAGGTTGCCGTCGACGGTGAAGCTCGGTCCGTCGGGTTGCACGATCTCGAGGGGTCGCAGGCTCGTACGGGCGGGCCCGGCCCGTTCGATGTCGTAATTGGAGCACTCGGCGGGCACCGGCACGACGCCGTGGTCGACGATCTCGACGACCCGGCGGGCCGACAGGTCGATCACGGCGACGAGTCCTTCGATGGGGTGCGCGTAGCCGTTGTCGGTCGGGTCGTGACGTAGGTAGCTGACCACCCGAGTCAGGCGGGTGGCGTCCTCGGCGGCGTCGCCGAACGAGCCCGCCGGCCAGGGGTCGATCTGGACCGTGCTGAGGTCGGTGATGCCCCGCTTGGCGAGCGCGTCCCGCCACTCCTCGGACTCGTGGAGCACGCCCATGGCGTCGACGATCTCGGTGAAGAGCAGCGCCGGCTTCGCCCCGGGCAGCGACCGCCAGGACCGCAGCTCGTCGGCGGTGACGGACACCACCGCCTCGGCGATCGAGTTGGGCCCGTCCACGACCACGCACCGGACCTCTCTATCCACCGGGTCACCGGGCCGATAGGTGCCGACCACCGCTTTGTCCGGCTCTCGGAGGGTGATGGTGGCGAACAGCAGGTCTTCGGTCGATCGCTCGCGGCGCACGATGGACGCGGCGCGCTCGATCTCCGGCGCGGTCAGCGCGTCGAGGGGGTGCATCGCAAAAGCCTCCCACGTCCGGGCGGTCGCGACATCCCGACCGCTCCGTCGGGAGCGGGCCGTCGCCGTGGTGTGCCTCGTGGTCCCGTTGCTGCTCGCGGCAGGGCCGGCGTGGGGGGCCAACTCCGACGCCGGCGCCCAGGTCGGACCCCGGGCCGCAGACGAGGCGGTGGCGTGCCCAGCGGAGCTCGACGGCGTCCCGTTGTCGTTGGACGAGGAGTTCGCAGGCACACCGCGGGCACTCGCCAACGACGAAGGTGTCCTGGTCCGCTACACCTTGCTGTGCCCGTACCACCGGGCCAGCGGGCAGTCCGTGGCCGAGCTGACCCTGTCGTGGAGCCGCTACGACGCCGACGACCTCAACTGCGAGACCCTCGAGCTCGTCTCGGAGCCCGCAGGCGACGGGCGTGTCCAGGGTCTCGTCGACCACCCGAGCCTCAGTGCGCGGGTGACCTTCGGAGCGGCCTCGCAGGAGGTGCTCCCCGCGGTCGAGGACGCCGCCTCGGAGCTCCTCGCGCGCGTGCCCGGCGACACGGCACCGTGCGTCGGCGGCAGCGGTGGCGATGTCGACGCCACGCTCGCCCCGACCGAGTCCCCGTCGTCGTCGGGACTGCCGATCGCGCTCGTCATGGGGGTGCTCGGAGGCACGGTCGTCGTCGTGGCTGCACTCCTGTCACGGAACGGCAGGCGACGGGCGCGGGCGGCGTCGGCATCGGCCTCGGCGTCGGAGCCGGGTGGGGACGAACCGGGCATGGGTACGGGCGCCGCGGGGGGAACGGGGATCGCCGACGACCGCGACCCGGTCCCGCGGTGTGCGCCGTCGCCCGAGGCGGCTGACGCCGGGTCGGGTGTCGACGAGCGCTCCCAGGCTGTGGAGAGGCTCCGCATCGACGAGGCCCGCCTCGTCCGTCTGGAGCAGGCGCTGGCCGCTGCCGGCGCCGATCTCGCGTTGCACCGTGCCCATGCGGAGGCTGTTCGCCGGCTCGCCGCCTCGGTCGCGACCGACCGGGCACACGCCGAGTACCTGTCGTCGTTCGCGGGCTGCATGGCCCTCGCCGGAGCGGCCACCAACCTCGTGAGCACCAGTGCGCGTCGCGCCGCCTCCCTGGTCGACGACGACAGGGTGGCGGAGCAGGCAGGGCGCCTCGAACGACTTCACCAGGAGGTGATCGCCGCGGCCGAAGCGGGCCTCGACGATTCCCGATTCTGGTTGTGGCAGGACCGGCGCCTCGCCGTGGTCGAAGCCCTCAGCGCACTCGAGGGCACTGCCCCCCGCCTCGTGGCGGCGCAACGCCGGCTCACCGCGCACGTCGCCGACCTGGGCCGTGCGCACGAGACGACCAGGAACGATCTGGCCCGGACGCGGGCGACCCTCGGCGAGATCGACTCTTGCCCCACACCCCCGGCCCGGCGGGCCGACGACCTGCACGAGGATGGAGTCCCATGACCGCCACGATCGATGAACTGCAGCGCTGGTGCGCCCTCGCCGGCTTCGGCTGCCAGATGGTGCAGGCGGGCCCTCCCTTCCGCCTCCTCGTGAGTCTGCGCGACGACGGAGGACTGCTGACCATCACCGTCGACGGTCCCGGGGGCCCCGACGATCCACTGCGTCTGCGCTACGGCTTCGACCTGGCCGGCCCGATGGACCCCGACCGCCTGGCGCGGCTCCTCGACGCCGCCGTGATGCAGCGCTCCGCCATGGTCGACGCCCGGCCCTCGGGCCCGGACGGCGTCGACATGGTGGTGGCGCTCTACCCGGACGGGGTGAGCCGCCATGCCTTCATGACCGGTGTGTTCGAGTGCCAGAAGCTGCGTCGGATCGTGCGAGGTGAGGTCGAAGGGGTGCTGACGAGCGAGGCGGCGCTGGCCTCCCTCGTGGCGCTCGCCGACGCCTCCGACGACCTCAGCGATGCCATCGAAGCCGCCCTGCCCGCCTTGCCGTAGCGTTCGGGCTCCCTGGGTGGGTCGTCAGGTGAGGAACGCTGCCAATGCCGCGGCGAAGCGAGGTGGGTCCGCCGCACCGGTGAGCTCGCGGGCCGAGTGCATGGCGAGTTGGGCCACCCCGACGTCCACCGTGGGGACCCCGAGGGCCGCAGCCGTGAGCGGCCCGATGGTCGAGCCACACGGAAGGTCGGATCGGTGCACGTACTCCTGGACCGGCACGCCGGCGCGCTCGCACGCGAGGCGGAAGCTGGCGGCGCCGACCGCATCGGTGGCGTAGCGCTGGTTCACGTTGTGCTTGATCACCGGCCCGCCGTTGAGGGCCACGTGGTGGTCGGGCTCGTAGCGCTCGACGTAGTTGGGGTGCACCGCGTGCGCCATGTCCGCCGACGCGCAGAACGAGCCTGCGAGGGCCCGCCGGAGCTCGACCGTGCCGCCGCCCCGGCCGGCCACGATGCGCTCGAGGGTCGCGGGCAGCAGGGCCCCGGCGGCGCCGCGCTCGGTGGTGCTGCCCACCTCCTCGTGGTCGAAGAGGCAGAGGACTGCGGTGGTGGGGGACATCTGGTCGGCCGCGGCGACGAGTGCGTGGGTCCCGGCCCAACACGAACACAGGTTGTCGAGGCGGGGGGCGCTGACGAACTCGTCGTCGATGCCGAGCAGCGCCGAGGGGGTCAGGTCGTGGGCCATCACGTCCCAGGCGACGACGTCGTTCGCGGGCACGTCGAGGGCCTCGGCCAGCAGCCCGCGGAAGGCGCCCTCGACCGGGGTGCCGAGCCCCCAGATCGGGCTGAGGTGGGTCTGGCGGTTGAGGAGCAGGCCGCGCTGGTCGATCTCACGGTCGAGGTGGATGGCCAACTGCGGCACCCGAAGCAGGGGGCGGTCGATGCGCACGAGGCGCGAGACGACGCCATGGGGGCCGCGGAGGGCCACCCGGCCAGACAGCCCGAGGTCCCGATCGAGCCACGAGTTCAGGAGCGCGCCGCCGTACGGCTCGACCCCGAGTTGGCGGTAGCCGGCGCGTCCCGTGTCGGGGCGGGGCTTGATGCGCAGGTTGGGGCTGTCGGTGTGTGCCCCGACAACTCGGAAGGTGGCGTCAGGCCCTCCGCCGCCACCGCCGCCGCCGGCCCAGGCCACGATGGCCCCGGCCCGCCGCAGGTAGCGGCCGCCACCATCTTCGTCGGGCCATGCCCGAGTGTCGTCCAGCTCCACGAATCCGGCGGCGTCGAGGCGCTCGGTCACCACCTGCACGGCATGGAAGGGCGAGGGGGCGGCGTCGATGAAGGCCAGGAGGTCGCCCGTCGATGGTCCGGAGGAGGGTGCCGGGTCGGTCATGGCTCCAGGTCGGACGTCCGTTCGACCGCGCCGACCTGCATCAGGTGGTAGAGGGCACGGAAGACGGTGTGGGCGCTGTGGCCGACGGTCCCGGTGATGTCGGCCACGGTTGAGCGCCCGTCCACCGCGGCGAGGATCTGCCACTCGACGGCACTCACGGTGAGCTCAGTGGTGCCCTCGGGCAAGCGGGGTGCCACCCGGGTCACGAGGTCGGTCGACGGGATCAACCGGGCGATCTCGCGCAATTCGGCAAGGCGGGCGCCGGCGGCATCGAGCACCTCGTCGACCGAGAAGGCGTACCGGGTCCCGATCTGGTGCACCTCGCCGGGGCCGAATCGATAGTGGTTGGCGTTGGGGACGAGCAACTCGAACAGCGTGCTCACCGTGTGCTCGTGCAAGGCACGGCGCACCGGCTCGGGTGAGGCACCCCCCACGCCGAGCAGCGCGTCGATCAGATGGCCGCCTTCTCGGCTGGCCTCGATCGATCGGTCCCACTGCGCCTCGGAGACCACACCCGTGGTCACGAACACCTGGCGGAGGGAGGGACCCGTCTCGGCGTGGGCCAGGTAGACGCCGCCGTCGCGCAGGCACACGATGCTCGAGTAGCTGCCGGACAGGTGCAGGATGCCCGTCTCCCGGGCCTGCGAGAGCTCTCGCAGCACCTCGGCGAGGGGCCGCTCGCCGAGCGAGCCGGCGACCGGCTCGCCCACTGACGAGGGTTTCTCGACGGTCACAGGGGCACCGTACCGCCCGGACGAGCGGGTGAGGAGCATCTGCGCACCGCGCCGCCCTGTCCTCCGGCATGGCTCAACTCCGCGAGGGGCGATCCGATGGATCACCAGTCCAGGAGCGGCCTGCACCGCGCCGGCGTCCGGGACCACGGTTGCCAGCCGTTCGACGAAACAGGGGCTCGCAGATGCTCAGGAACATGAAGGTCGGGACCAAGATCTTGACCGTCCTCGTGGCGCCATTGCTGGTGCTCGGGGTGCTGGCGGGCCTCGGGGTGCAGGAGCGTCTGGCCGACGCCGACTCGGCCCAGGACGTCGAGCAGTTCACCGTCGTGGCGTCGGCCGACTCTGCCACGGTGCACGAGCTGCAGCTCGAGCGCATGTTGACCGCGGAGTACCTCGGCAGCGGAGGTCAGCTCGGCGGGGAAGACCTCGTGCGCCAACGCGAGGCCACCGACGAGGCCGTGAGCGGCCTGGAGCCCCAGCTCGCCGGCATCGACCTCGCATCGGCCTCCGGCGGCATGCGCGAGGTCGTGGCCGGGGTGCAGGATCGTCTCGACGGCCTGGCGGACCTGCGCGCCAGCGTGGACGCCTCCCTGAGCACCCAAGCGGCGATGGAGGGGTACGGCCGCACCACCGACAGCCTCCTCGCCCTCAACACCGAGATCGGCGCCAGCATCGCCGTGCCCGAGCTGGCGCAGTCCTTCAACGACTACGTCGCCTTGTCCAAGGCCAAGGAGGCCAGCGCGACGGTGGTGGCCGGCCTGACCGGTGTGCTCGCCGCCGGAGGCTTCAGCGACGGCGACCTCGACGCCGCCGTCGCCGCCGCCACTGCGGAGCAGGGACACCTCGACCGGTTCGGCGAGTCGCAGAACAGCGCCTACCGCTCTCGGCTGGAGGACGAGCTGACCGCCCCCGAGGTTGCGGCCTCGCAAGATCTCCAAGCCGAGATCATCGCCGCCGGCGCCCTGGGTGGTAGCGGGGACCCGGACGTGCTCGTCGAGGACTGGATCGCTGCCGGGACCGCCCGCCTCGACGCGTATCAGGCGGTCGAGGAGGCCGTCCTCGTCAACGTCACCGACGAGGCCGCGGCCCTGAGCTTCGCCGCCGAGAAGGCCGTACGCCTCTACCTCGCCGGCGCCGCCGCCGCCACGCTCGTGGCCCTCCTGCTCGCTTCGATCGTGGCCCGGGCCACCACCCGGCCGCTCCGCAAGCTCACCAAGGCCGCCAACATCTTGTCCTCCGAGCGCATACCACGCCTGGTCGAGGACCTCCGCTCGCCCGAGGGCATCGCCGACGCCAGGTCCGTCGCGGTCGAGCCGATCGAGGTGCGCTCCCGGGACGAGATCGGCCAACTCGCCGAGGCCTTCAACGCGATCCAGAACGTCACGGTCGAGGTGGCCGAGGAGCAGGCCGCCCTGCTCCGCAAGGGCATCGGCGACATCTTCGTGAACCTGGCCCGACGCAACCAGTCGTTGCTCGACCGCCAGATCGAGTTCATCGACGAGCTCGAGGCGAACGAGGAAGACCCTGAGCAACTCGAGCACCTCTTCAAGCTCGATCACCTCGCCACTCGGATGCGGCGCAATGCCGAGAGCCTGCTGGTGCTCGCCGGGGCGGAGCCGCCCCGGCGCCGAGCCCGCCCGGTCGCCCTTGCCGATGTCGTGCGCGTCGCCATCGGCGAAGTGGAGGACTTCACCCGGGTCAACCTGCTCGCCCTCGACGAGGTCACCGTCGGTGGCAACGTGGCCGTCGACCTGGCCCACCTCTTGTCGGAGCTGATGGAGAACGCGACGCAGTTCTCGCCGCCCGAGACCCACGTCGAGGTGGTGGGGCAGCGGACACCCGACGCCGGCTACCTGATCACGGTGTCCGACCAGGGCATCGGCATGAGCGCCGAGCAGTTGGCCGAGGCGAACGCCATGCTCACCCATCCGCCGCTCGTGGGTCTGGCGCTGTCCCGTTCACTCGGCTTCATCGTGATCGGACGGCTCGCGGCTCGTTTCGGCATCGGGGTGCGCCTCGTGTCCTCGCCCGCAGGGGGCATCAGTGCGATGGTCGTGCTGCCGTCCGGGTTGGTGGCAGACGAGGGAATGCCTGCGGTCGACTCGCCCGTGAGTGCACCGGTGCCCGCACCGGCGTCGCCTCCGCCCCCGCCGCCTCCGCCGACAGCGGAGCCGACCGCTTCCAACGGGTTCATCGCCCCGGCCGTCCCGGGCGAGCCGTCGCCCCTGGGTGCTCTGTTCGCAGAAGCCGATGGCCCGGCCCCGGTGGGCGGGGCTCCGCTGCCTGATCTCGGTCCCGTCGGCGGGCACCCCGACGCGGCGGTGCCGGCGGCGGGGGAGGCGCTCGCCGCGCCGTTCGACGCGCCGCACCCGGCCCCGCCGTCGTGGTCGAACGGTGAGGCTTCGGGCGCCTTCGCCGGCCCTCCGTCGGACGTCCCGCCGCCGCCGGGGCAGGCGCCGAGGGTGGAACCTGCCGCTCTCGACAACGACTTCTGGGCCCCCTCCGGGGATCAACCGACGGGGTTCCCCGAGCTGGTCGCCGACGACGGCGTTTCCGGCGGCGGGGACCTCTTCGGTCCGACCTCCGAGCCAGCGGCGCCCTCCGCCCCGGACCTCCCGTTGTTCACGCCCCCGGTCGCAGAGCCGCCACCCCAGCCTGCGGCGTTCGGACCGAGCAGCCTCCACGAGGCCCTGCCCGAAGGTGATGCCTTCGAGGAGGGGTTGGCCTCCCTCGTGAGCTCGACCCCGTCTTCGCCGACCCCTGAGCCAGAGTGGCCCGGGTCTCAGGCGCCGCCACCTCCTCCGCCGCCTCCTCCTCCACCACCATTCTCTCCACCACCGCCGGCCCCTCCGCCGTCGGCCGCTCCGCCCGTGGCCGCTCCTCCTCTGGCGACGCCGCCACCTCCTGCCCTCGCGGACGATCCCGCTCCGCCGCTCACCCCGAGGCCGCCGGCATCGGGCGCGATCACCACTCCCCGACGCGTGCCCAACCCGCCGGCCTCGGGCCAGCGCCTCACCTCCGCCGGCCTGGTCCAGCGATCGGCCAAACCGACCCCGGCCCGTCCCGCACCGACCGATCACCGCGCCGTCTCCGCCTCGCAGCGGTCGCCCGAAGAGGTGAAGGCCATGTTGTCCCGGTACCGCAGCGGCCTGCACCAGGGCCGCCAGCCATCGTCCCCTGATCATCCCGAGGAGCGGTCATGAACGGCCTCAGCACCGAAGCCCAGAACCTGAACTGGCTGATCACGAACTTCGTCGAGCGGGTGCCCGGCGTCCACGAGGCCGTGGTGGTGTCGTCGGACGGAATGGCGATGGCGCTCTCCGGCGGGCTGGACCGGGACGCCGCCGACCGCTTCGCCGCAGTCGCGTCCGGCCTGATCGGTTTGGCCTATGGCGCGGCCGGTCGCTTCGGCGGTGGCGCGGTGAACGAGGTCATCGTCGAGATGGAGAACGCGTTCCTCTTCGTCACCGGGGTCAGCGACGGTTCGAGCCTCGCGGTCGTGGCGTCGTCGGCTTGCGACGTCGGCCTGGTCGGCTACGAGATGGCGGTCATGGTGGAGAAGGCTGGTTCCGTGCTCACGCCCGAACTGCGGGCGGAGCTGCAGGGCGCCCTGCCGCGATGACCGTGGCGGACCAGCCGCGGGAGGGACTCGGAGCACGGCTCCGTCCCTATGCGCTGACCGGTGGGCGCACGCGCCCGGTCGCCGATCTGCCGCTCGAGACGCTGATCCGCACCACGCCGCAAGGCCAATCCGCGGTGCCTCGCCTCGTGCTGGAGCACAAGGCGATCGCCGCCATGTGCACGGCGCCGCTCTCGGTGGCGGAGATCTCGGCGCACCTCAAGGTGCCGCTCGGTGTCGTACGCGTGCTCGTCGGCGACATGGCCGCCCAGGGCCTGCTCGCCACCAACCAGCCGCAGGTCACCTCGAACGACCGACCGGACATCAAGCTCCTGGAAAGGGTGCTCAATGGGCTTCAGGCACTCTGAGACCGCCGACCCAGCGATGGGCGCCATGGCCACCGTGCCGCTCCCGGTGAAGATCGTCGTCGCCGGCGGCTTCGCCGTGGGCAAGACCACGCTGGTGGGATCGATCAGCGAGATCGAGCCGCTCACCACGGAGGCGGCCATGACCAAGGTGAGCCTCGGCGTCGATGACGTCGGGGGCGCCCAGGGAAAGAAGTCGACCACCGTGGCCATGGACTTCGGGCGGGTCACCCTCGGCGAGGACCTGATCCTCTACCTGTTCGGCACACCCGGCCAGGATCGCTTCCGCTTCATGTGGGACGACCTCGTACGGGGTGCCATCGGCGCCATCGTGCTGGTGGACACGAACCGCCTGGCCGACTGCTTCCCGGCGGTGGATTACTTCGAGTCGATGGACGTGCCCTTCATCGTCGCCGTCAACTGCTTCCACGGAATGCTCGCGCACAACGTCAACGACGTGCGCGAGGCCCTGGCCGTGTCCCCGGACGTGCCCCTCATCCTGTGCGACGCCCGTGACCGCGAGTCCACCAAGGCGGCGCTGCTCGAGCTCGTCCAGCACGCCATGCTCAAGGCGGTGTAGCCACCCCCACCCTTGACAGCCCGCTTGTCGCGCGTCCGCCCGGCGGGTCCTGTCGCCGCAGTCCGTTTCCGCCCATGCTCGTCCCTGCGCGTGGGCGGAAGCCGTCGCGTCGCCACCCGCCGGGCTACCGGTGCCGCGGTCTGTCGCCCCACACGACGGACGGCAGATGGCCTGGCGGCCACCTGCCGTCGGTACGCTCCTGTCCTCGTGACTGCAGCGCCGGTGGACATCGTGCTGATCCACTGGAACCAGGCGGCTCGTTGCCTGACTGCGGTCGAGCGGTACGCAGCGCAGGACGTTCCCGTCCGGCTCACCGTGGTCGACAACGCCTCCCGGCCCGACGAGGTCGCGCAGCTTCGTGAGGGCGTGGCGGCGCTGGCGGGGGAGTTCGATCGGGCGCCGGTGCTGTTGGAGCAGACGTCGAACCTGGGGTGGGGGCCCGGGCTGAACGTGGGGTTGCGGCGGTGGCTGGACGACCCGGACGGCAGCGAGTGGTGCGGCGTGGCGCCCCACGACGCGCTGGTTGCCGAGGGGTGCCTCCGGCGCATCGTCGAGGAAGGCGCTCGTCGGCCCGGGGCGGGGCTCATCAGCGCCGACGTCGGTGACGGCATGACCACCGTCATCGACCGGGCGTTCGGGCCGGTCATCGTCCCCGCCCGCGTCACCACCGGCTGGGAGCCCATGGACTACCCGCACGGGACGCTGTTCCTCGCCCGCCGTGCGTGCCTGGACGAGATCGGGCTGTTCGACGAGCGCTACTTCGCCTATTGCGAGGAGGCGGACCTGGGGGAGCGGGCCCGCCGCGCCGGGTGGGAGGTGGGGATCGTGCGGGGTGCCGACGTCCGCAACCCGGTCACCTCCGGTCGCATCGCGCTGGTGGACTACCTCGAGGAGCGCAACACCCTGCTCCTCGTGCGCGACAACTTCGGGCGCTGGCCGGCCTTCGTGCGCCTCCTGCTCGGGCTCTGGATGGTGGCGCGGGGTTGGCGGCGGCCAGATCGTCGACGCGACATCTATGACGCCCGCGCCCGCCTGCAGGCCATGGCCGATCACCTCCGCGGTCGCTACGGGCCGCCTCCGGACCGGTTTCGCTGACCCCAAGGGGCCGAAGTGCCGACGGTAGGCTGGGATGTGTTCGGTGGCGTGATGCTGACGTGGGTCAGCGCCCGCCGGGCGCCCCTCCGACCTCCTCGATGACCGACTCCGACCGCGAGCCCTCCGACGACGCGTCCGCCGTCACGACCGCGCCCGCGGACGGCGACCGGGACGTGGACGTGGACGAGACGGCAGTCGACGACATGGGCAAGGACGGTGGTGAGCCGGTCGACGACCCCGACGAAGCGGCCGAGCCCGAGGAGGTGCCCGAGCCTGCGGAGCATGCACCGGCGCCCGTCGCAGCCGCCACGCTGTTCGACCAGGACGCGTGGGAGCCGGTGGCCGGGGAACCGACCGACGACGACGAAGAGGACCTGGCCGAGGTGCTCGTGGGCGCGGCGGTCGCGGTCGACGGTCCCACGCTGTTCGACCAGGACGCCGCCCCGGACGGCCACCACCTCGCCACGGGCGCCGACGTCGACGACCCCGAGCTGGACGACCCTGCCCTCCAGCCCCAGGCCGACCTCGCCCACGTCGCCCCCGCCGGGGCGACGATCGCCGCCGCGCCGAAGGTCCACCTGCGCTACGAGCCCGCCCTCGACGGCCTCCGCGGCCTGGCGGTGCTCGGGGTGCTGTTCTTCCACGGCCAGT
Organism: uncultured Microthrixaceae bacterium; assembly: GCA_964470715.1. Lineage (GTDB taxonomy): Bacteria > Actinomycetota > Acidimicrobiia > Acidimicrobiales > DATDAH01 > JAEUJM01. Next base: position 23,511 of record CAYYDZ010000011.1, read on the forward strand.
TCGCCTGGGCGCGCGGTGGGTTCCTGGGCGTCTCCACCTTCTTCACCCTGTCGGGCTTCCTGATCACCACGCTGCTGGTCACCGAGCATCACGCTCGGGGCGCCATCAGCCTCCGCAACTTCTGGACGCGCCGCTTCCGCCGGCTGATGCCCGCTTCGGTGGCGGCCCTGGCGGGGATCTCCGTGCTCTTCGGGCTCTTCGTCGCCGACGCCGCCCAGCTGAACGAACTGCGGGGCGACGTCCTGTCTGCCCTGTTCTACGTCGCCAACTGGCACTTCATCGTCGCCGACCAGTCCTACGCCGATCTCTTCACGGCGCCCTCACCGGTGCAGCACTTCTGGTCCTTGGCCATCGAGGAGCAGTTCTACGTCGTCTACCCGCTGTTGGTCTTCGGCGTGCTGAGGGCGGCCAAGGGGGCTCGGCGGGTGCTGTTCGCCGTGCTGCTCGGGCTCACCGCGGCGTCCGTGGCGTGGATGCTGCACCTGTACCAGCCTGGGCTCGACACGGCCCGGGTGTACTACTCGACGTTCACGCGTGCCGCCGAGTTGCTCATCGGCGGTCTGCTCGCTCTGGTGTTGTTGGGACGCGGGCCGCTCCGCCGCCCGGGTGCCGTCCTCGCGGTCGGTGCCGCCGGCGTGCTCGCGCTCGGGGCCACGATCTGGTGTTGGATGCACGTCGACCAGGCCGACGGCATGCTGTACCAGGGCGGGCTCGTGGTCTATGCCGGGTTCTCGGCCCTGCTCATCCTCGCCGCCCTCCAAGTGGCGGGGCCGGTGCAGGCCATCTTCTCCAAGTCGGGGATCGTGGCCCTGGGCAAGATCTCCTACGGCGTCTACCTCTACCACTGGCCGATCTTCCTGTGGCTCACCCCCGAGCGCACGGGCCTGCCCCTCTGGCCGCTGTTCTTGCTGCGCGTCGCCGTCACCCTCGGCGTCGCGCTGGTGTCGTACTGGTACCTCGAACAGCCCGTCCGTCAACGCCTCCTGCTCGTCTCGAAGCGTTCGTGGGTGGTTGCGCCGGCCGCGGTCTCCGCGGTGGTCGTGGCGGTGCTCCTCGTCACCGTCAACCCGCCGGCGGTAGCCGATCTCGACTTCCGTGAGGCCACCGAGGCCCTCGAGGCGCCCGACGCGTCGCCTCAGGCCCTGGCGGCCCAGGCCGCCGAGGTCGAAGATGCCGTGCCCGTGGCCGCCATGACCGCTCCGACCCTGCACCGCGTGCTGCTCGTGGGTGACTCGGTCATGGGCCAGGCCTACCCCTTCTTCCGTGACCGGTTCGCCGAGCGGGGCATCACCACGGGCTACGCCGGCGGCCCCGGCACCGGTCCGCTCAACCCGCAGGGGGACGGCGACTGGCTGAGCCAGATCGACCGGTGGGTGGCCGACTTCGACCCCGACGTCGTGGTCATCGAGGCCTGCTGCGACTACACCAACCCTCCCGACCGGCTCTACGAACTGCCCGATGGCACGCAGGTGCTCCCCAACACCGACCTCGCCTACCAGACGTGGGAGCAGGTCTCGCGAGAGATGATCCGCCGGGCGTCGGCCGGTGGCGCCCGGGTCTTCTGGGTGATCTCACCTCCGGTGAGCACCAACGGGTACTACGGGCCGATGGAGGACCACGTCGCCCGCCTGAACGAGATCTACCGCACCTTCCCGGTTCCCAAGGTCGACTGGGCCACGCCGTCGAGCCTGAACGGCGAGTACTCGGACGACCTGCCCCTCGGCCCCGACGGCGAGATGGTGCGGGTGCGGGCCGACGACGGCCTCCACTACACCCCGGAGGGCGACGCCCTCCTCGCCGACGCCACCCTCCGGGCCATGCTCCAGCTCGAGGCCCGCCCCGGCTTCTGACGGGAGGGTCCCTCAGGGGTCGGCGACGCGTCCCTCTTCGGCGGCGGCGATGACGGGGCGGACCCGGAGCAGGTACCAGCAGCAGATGGCGATGCCACCGATCATGGTGAGCACGCCGAGCGCGATCAGGACCATCCAGGTGATGCGGCTGCGGCCGGCGAGCGCCCAGGCCCAACCCGGACGACGGGTGACGTCGAGGAAGGCCCAGAGGCTGAGGGCCAGTGGCAGGAGGAAGAAGACCGCCTTCAGGGTCTCCCACGCCAGGGTGCCGACCCCGACCGCCTCGGCGAGCACCAGCGCGTCGACCACCACGGTCAGAGGGGCGACTCGGCGTAGGCCTGGTTCCACAGGTTGTCGTAGCCGAGGGCGGTGAGACGTCGCGACCAGGCGTCGGCGCGGGTGGGGGAGGCGTCGTCGGCGGCCGGGGGATCGGCGAGCAGGAGCACGGCCATGGCGTCGGTCAGGGGGTAGCCGCTGACCGCGGGATCGTCGACGTCGAGCAGGTCGCGCAGGCGGGTCTCGGCGCCCTCCCTGGTGCTGTCGTAGGGGCGCACGGCGCTGGCCTGGAAGCGCACGACGGCGATGGCGAGGGCTTCGTCGCTGAAGGTCCGCCGCAGCCAGATGGGGGAGCGGCGGTCGTCGTCGCCGGTGGCGCCGGCGCCGTCGGCGCCTTCCAGGGCGACCGCGAAGCGCCAGCCGGGCAGCTCGCCGACGGCCTCGGCCACCGATGCCTCCGCCGGGCCGTCGTGCCACCCGATCGACGGCTCGTCGTCCACGACCACGCCGGCGCCGGGGAAGCGCGCGGTGGTGGCGGCCTCGATGGCCGCCCGCACCTCGGGCCAGGGGCGCTTGGCGCCCCCGATGCGCAACAGCCGGGCCATCGCCTCACCCTACGCCCGGCCGGCGCGGAGCGACCGGTCCTGGATCGCTCACCCTGGCATCGGGCACGCGATGCAGCGACGGTGACCGGGCGGACCGCTGCCGCGGGGATCGCAGTCTGCCCTCCAGGTCCATGAGGTACGATCCCAGTCATGGTGCTCAACCTCTTCCATGAGCTTGACCCAGAGTCCGTGCGTACGGTGGAGATCTCACAAGGTGGCCAGATCTCCATCCCGGCGGCGGTGCGGCGCCGCTGGGGCAGTCGGCGGGTGCGAGTGGTCGACGCAGGCGACCGGCTGATCGTCGAACCGGTGCCCGACGATCCCCTCGAGCGGGCGCGCGGGTCGTTGCGCCTCGCCGAGGGCGTGTCCACTGAGATGCTCCGGGCCGCGGGGCGGGACGAGGACGCGGTCGACGAGCGCAGGGAGCGGTAGGTGCTGCTCGACGCGTTCGTCCTCGTCGCCCACCTGATCGACGAGCCGGCAGCAGACGAGGTGGCCGCCATGCTGCATGACCGGGACGACCCGCCGGTTGTCAATGCCGTCAACCTGGCCGAGACCATCGACCGCTCCTCCCGGGTCGGAGGTCTCGAGCTGGTGGACGTCGTGCAGCGCATCACCTGGCTGCGCGACGGAGGCCTCGAGGTGCTGGCGGTCGACGCCTTCGACGGCGCAGTGGCCGGCGCCCTGCGCGCCCAGTTCTACGACCGCGACACCCGGCCGCTCTCGCTGGCCGACTGCTGCGCACTGGCGAGCGCCGTCCGCTACGGCCAAGCCGTTGCGACTGCGGACCCCGACCTGGCCTGGGCCGCCCGCGAGATGGACCTCGTGGTGGCGCCCCTTCCCGACTCCCGAGGGCGTCGGCCCTGAGCGCCGGGCCGCCGGTCGTGGACCGGTGGCCCGGCGCCGGGTGGGGGATCAGGCGGCAACGGGGACCTCGTCGCCCGGGTCGTCGCCCTGCTCGCCCTCCTCGGGGTCGGAGAGGGCGAGGGCCAGGACCTCGGTGACGTCGCCGACCAGGTGCAGGGTCATGGCCTCGCGGACGTCGTCGGGCAGGTCGTCCAGGTCCGGGCCGTTCTTGGCGGGCAGGATCACCGTGGTGAGCCCGGCCCGCTGGGCGGCCAGCACCTTCTGCTTCACGCCGCCGATGGGCAGCACTCGGCCCTGGAGGGTGACCTCGCCGGTCATGCCGACCTCGGGCCGGACGGGGCGGCCGGTGAGCAGGCTGACCAGCGCCGTCGTCATGGTGACGCCGGCCGACGGCCCGTCCTTCGGCACGGCCCCGGCCGGGACGTGGAGGTGGAAGCGGCGCTGGTCGGCGCCCTCTTCGATGCCGAGGGCCGAGCGGTTGGCCTGCACGTAGGTGAAGGCGATCTCGGCCGACTCGGACATGACGTCGCCGAGCTGGCCGGTGACCTTCAGGCCGGTGTCGCCGTCGAGGGCGGTCGCCTCGACGGACAGGACGTCGCCGCCGGCGCCGGTGACGGCGAGGCCGGTGGCCACGCCCGGGCCGTGACGGCGGTCGTGGTCGTCGCGGGGGAACCGGGCCCGGCCCAGGGCGGGGCGCAGGTCGTCCGCGTCGATGACGACGGTTGCCGCGGCGCCGGCGCCCTCGTCGAGACCGCCGGCGATGGTCGTGGCCGCCTTGCGCAGCACCTTGCCGAGCTGGCGCTCGAGGTCGCGCACGCCGGGCTCCATCGTGTAGTCGGCGATCACCGTGCGCAGCGCCTCCTCGTCGAAGGCGACCTCGTCCGGGCGCAGCCCGTTGCGCTCGAGCTGGCGGGCGACGAGGTGGTCGCGGGCGATGGCGACCTTCTCGTCCTCCGTGTACCCGTCGAGGCGCACGATCTCCACTCGGTCCAGGAGAGGGCCGGGGATGGTGTCGAGCACGTTGGCCGTGGCCACGAAGAGCACGTCGGACAGGTCGAGGTCGACCTCGAGGTAGTGGTCGCGGAACGAGTGGTTCTGGGCCGGGTCGAGCACCTCGAGCAGCGCCGACGACGGATCGCCCCGCCAGTCCGAGCCCACCTTGTCGATCTCGTCGAGCAGGAAGACGGGGTTCATGGTGCCGGCCTCGGCCAGCGCCCGGACGATGCGGCCCGGCTGGGCACCGACGTAGGTGCGGCGGTGGCCGCGGATCTCGGCCTCGTCGCGCACGCCGCCGAGGGCGACCCGCACGAACGAGCGCCCGAGGGCGCGGGCGATGGACTCGCCCAGCGAGGTCTTGCCCACCCCGGGCGGGCCCACCAGGGCGATGATGGCGCCGGCCTTGCGGCCGCCGTCGGCGTCGATGCCGCGCTCGGCCCGGAGCTTGCGCACGGCCAGGAACTCGACCACGCGCTGCTTCACGTCGTCGAGGCCGGTGTGGTCGGCGTCGAGCACCGCCCGGGCCTCGGCGAGGTCGAGGTGGTCGGCGGAGCGCTCGCCCCAGGGCAGCTCGGCCAGCGTGTCCAGCCAGGCCCGGATCCAGCCGTACTCGGCGCTCTGGGCGCTGGTGCGCTCGAGCTTGTCCAGCTCGCGGTCGACTGCGGCGGCGACGTCGTCGGGGAGGTCTCGGTCGGCGAAGCGCTCGCGGTACTCGGCCACCGGATCGTCGTCGCCGTCCTCGCCCAGCTCCTTGCGGATCGCGGCCAGCTGCTGGCGCAGCAGGAACTCGCGCTGGGTCTTCTCCATCCCCTCGGTGACGTCGTTGCGGATCTGCTCGGCCAGCTCCAGCTCGGCCAGGGAGTCCTTGGCCCAGCCGAGGGCGAGTTCGAGGCGGGCCTCGACGTCGACCGTCTCGAGGAGGGTGACCTTGCGCTCGATGGCCAGGTCAGGGATCCAGCCGGCGGTGTCGGCCAGGGCGCCGGGGTCGTCGACGTCGCCGAGGACGGAGCTGAGGCGCCGGCCGCCGAACTGCGCCAGCAGGGCGCGGGCGGTGGCCCGGTACTCGCGGGCCAGCTCGGCCACGTGCTCGCTGGGCTCGTCGAGGGTGACGGGCTCGGCCTGCACCCACAGGGCATCCCCGGTGCCGACCACGCCGCCGCCGACGTAGGCGCGGGACTCGCCCCGCACGACCAGGGCGGGCTGCCCGTTGGGGAGGGTGAGGCGGCTCTCCACCTTGGCGATGGTGCCGACGCGGCTGTAGTGGCCGTCGAGGCGGGGGACGAGGAGCAGGCGACCGTCGCTGGCGGCCTCGGCGGCGGCCTGGGCCTCGTCCGACTCGACGGCGATGGTGACCACCATCTGGGGGAACACCACACCCGTGGTCAGGGGCAGCACCGGCAGGGTGAGGGTGGAGACGTCGTTCACAGGGACTCCCTTGCTTGGCGGGAAGGAGCTTCGTGGAAGGTCCAGGCTAAAGCCTGATTACATGATTACGACATTGAACCGGTTGGGGTCGGCGGGCATTCCCGCCTGATCGGGACGTCGGGCAGACGGCCCGGTACGGTCGCCGTCGTGACCGTGCGCGTCGGGTTCCTGGGAGCGGGCTTCATCGCCACGTTCCACTCGAAGATGCTGCGGGGCGCGGCCCACGCCGGCGTCGACGTCGCCTGGGCCGGCGTCCACGACCCCGACGCCGACAAGGCTGCCGCCTTCTCGGCGGCCAGCGGGGCACCGGTGTGCGCCACCGAGGCCGAGGTGCTCGACCGCTCGGACGCGGTGTTCGTGTGCACCTGGACCGCCGAGCACCCCCGCCTCGTCGATGCCGTGGTCGAACGGGGACTGCCCGTGTTCTGCGAGAAGCCGCTCGCCACCGACCTCGAGTCCGCCCGAGCCATGACGCAGGCGGTCACCGTGGCCGGGGTCACCAACCAGGTCGGGCTGGTGCTGCGCCGCTCACCGGCGTTCCTCTTCGCCAAGGCGCTCATCGAGGACGAACGCAGCGGGCGCCCGATGAGCGTCGTGTTCCGCGACGACCAGTACCTGCCGGTGCAGGGCCAGTACGCCTCCGACTGGCGGGCCGACCCGGCCAGGGCGGGCTCGGGGGCGCTGCTCGAGCACTCCATCCACGACGTCGACATCCTCGAGTGGCTGCTCGGCCCCGTGGTCACCGTGAACGGCCACACCGCCGAGCAGCACGGCCTGGCCGGCATCGAGGACAACGTGGCGGTGTCGTTCGCCTTTGCCGGCGGCGGCCTGGGCGTGCTCACGTCCGTCTGGCACGACCTGCTCGAGCGCCCGAGCCTGCGCCGCGTCGAGGTGTTCTGCGAGCGCCTGCACGTGGTCATCGAGGGGGACTGGTTCGGCCCCGTCCACTGGACGCGGGCGGGGGGCGAGTCGGGCACCATCGAGGGCGGGGACCTGTTCGCCGCCACCATCGGCCCGGATGACCCCGACGACGGCAATCCCGACGCCGCCTTCGTCCGCGCCGTGGTCGAAGGCGGCCCCGCGGCGCCGACCTTCGCCGACGCCCTGCGGGCCCACATCGTCACCGACGCCATCTACCGCTCGGCGGCATCGGGTGGGGCGCCCGTGGCCGTGCCGCCGGGCCTGCCCGACCTCGGGTGACGCGCCGCCACGAGCTGGCGGGGGTCATCGCCGGTGCCGGCTTCGCCTCGGGCGACCGCCTGGTGGTCGGGCACTGGGCGCGCTCGCCCATCGGGCCGTTCGCGGACGTCATGTGGGCGGCCCCCGACGGTCGGCGCACCCTCTACGTGGCCGACGCCGGCGTGGGGGAGTTCATCAGCGCGGTGTACCGCTTCGACGAGCTGGCGGTCGTCGAGCTGTCCGTCCGAGGCGACGCCCGCCACCTCGAGGCCGCCGGCCCGGCGTTCGCGCTGTCCCTCACGGCCGGACGGGGCTGGCCCATCCCGGTGCGCCGGCCGGCGTGGTTCACCCGCTTCGTCGAGGGTCCCGTCGCCAAGGTGGCGATGGACGTCCGGACCTACGGCGTCAGTCCCACCGGAGTGCGCGAGTGGTACCGGGCCGATGCCTGGCACCCGGTCACCGCCGGCTCGCTGTCGGTCGAGGGCGAGGACCGTGGTGCCCTCACCCGTGTCTGGCCGCCGGCGGGATTCGGCTTCAGCGAGCCGCCGCAGCGCCCGTCCATCACCCGGGTGCGCCCGCTGCTCGTCGATCCCACCGGCGCCCTCGACGCCCTCGTCGACCGGCTCCTGTGCCGCCCGGGGGGCTGATCAGGGGCGGAGGACGACCTTGCCGGTGGTGGCGCGGCCGGTGAGGTCGGCCAGCGCCGCCGCGGCCTCGGGAAAGGGACGCTCGGCGGACACCAGCGGGTGGATGGCGCCGACGGCCAGCAGGTCCAGCAGCTCGGTGTGGCAGTGCTGCACCAGGGCGGGGTCGCGGGTGCGGTACCCGCCCCAATGGACGCCGACGACCGAGTAGTTCTTGACCAGGACGTGGTTGGTGGGCGCATCGGCGGGTCGGCCGGCGGCGAAGCCGATGACGAGGATGCGGCCCTCCCAGGCGATGCAGCGGCGAGAGCGGTCGAAGGTGTCGCCGCCGACCGGGTCGAAGATGACGTCGGCGCCCCGCCCGCCGGTGGCGTCCTTGACCGCGTCGACGAAGTCGCCGGCGCGGTAGTCGAAGGCCTGCTCGGCACCGAGGGCGAGGCAGCGCTCGACCTTGTCGGGGCCGCCGGCGGTGGCCAGCACCCGGGCCCCCGCCGCCACGGCGAGCTCGATGGCGGCCGATCCCACCCCGCCGGCGCCGGCGTGGACCAGGACGGTCTCACCCGGCTGGAGCGCGCCTCGGCGGTGCAGGGCGAACCACCCCGTCTGGTAGGTGACCGGCAGGGCGGCGGCCACGGCGGCGTCCACGTCGTCGGGCACGGGGAACACGTCGTGGGCCGCGCACAGGCAGGCCTCGGCGTAGCCGCCGTGGGGGAGCGTCGGGAGGCCGATCACCCGCCGACCGACGGGCAGGTCCACGCCGGCGCCGACGGCCTCCACCCGACCGCACACCTCCAGGCCGGGCGAGAAGGGCAGAGGCGGGTGCTCCTGATAGGTGCCGAGGCACAGCAGCGAGTCGGCGAAGTTCAGCGCACACGCTTCGACGGCCAGTCGGACGTGGCCCGGCCCGGGGACCGGGGGCGCGACGTCGTCGTCCAGGCGGAGCACCTCCAGGGGCGCGCCGTGCTCGTGCACTCGCCAGGCCTGCATGGGGCGACGATACGTTCTGGGCATGGCCGCGCCCCACGAGCACCGATGAACCCGCCCTCCGACGTGCTCTCATGAACCCGCCCTCCGACGTGCTCTCATGAACCCGCCCTCCGACGTGCTCTCATGAACCCGCCCTCCGACCCGGCGCGCATGCACCGCTACGACGAGGACACCGCCCGCATGGCCCGGGCCGTGTTCGACTACGTCGCCGACCGCACCCAGCGGGAGGTGCCCCTCGACGGGCCCCGACCGGCGGCTGAGCTGAGCGAGCTCGTCGGCGCCAGCGTCACGAAGGACGGCCTCGGCTGGGAGGAGGCGCTGCGCCGCTTCACCGAGGTGCTGGCCAAGGCCACCATCTCCATGGACCACCCCCTGCACCTCGCCTACGTGCCCGCCGCCCCGACCGAAGCAGCCGTGCTGTTCGACCTCGTCGTGAGCGCGTCGAGCATCTTCGGCGGGTCCTGGCAGGAGGGCGCCGGTGCGGTGTTCGCCGAGAACCAGGCCCTCGCGTGGCTGGCCGAGCTCTGCCGCCTGCCCGACGGCGCCGGCGGCTGCTTCGTGAGCGGGGGATCGGCGGCCAACCTGAGTGCGCTGGTGGCCGCCCGTCACCGGGCCGCCGCGGCACGCGGGGACCGTCCGCCGCGCTGGCGCATCGCGGCCACCGCGGAGGCGCACTCGTCGGTCCGCTCGGCGGCCGAGATCATGGACGTCGACCTGCTGGAGGTCCCCGGCGATCACCGGGGCGCGCTGCGGGGCGAGGCCCTGCGGGCCGCCCTCGATGCCGACCCCGAGCACGGTGAGGGCCTGTTCGTCATCGTGGTCACCGCCGGGAGCACCAACCTCGGTGTGGTCGACGACCTCGCCGGCGCCGCCGACCTGGCGCGCCAGCACGACCTCTGGCTGCACGTCGACGCCGCTTACGGGGGCGCTGCCCTGGCGGCCCCGTCGGTGCACGCGCTCTTCGACGGGATCGAGGGCGCCGACTCGGTGACCATCGACCCCCACAAGTGGCTCTTCAGCCCCTTCGACTGCGCCGCCCTGCTCTACCGGGACCCGGCGCTGGCCGCGGCCGCCCACACCCAGAAGGCGTCGTACCTGGACGCCGTCACCCGCGACGAGTGGAACCCCCACGACTACGCCTTCCACCTTTCCCGGAGGGCCCGCGGCCTGCCCTTCTGGTTCTCACTCGTCACCCACGGCACCGACGCCTACCGGGAGGCCGTCGAGTCCATCCTGACCCTCACGCGGCGGGTGGCGGCCGAGATCGCCGGTCGCGGTGGGCTCGAGCTGGTCTTCGAGCCCGAGCTGTCCGTGGTGCTGTTCCGTCGACCGGGCTGGGAGCGCGCCGACTACGACGCATGGGCCGACCGCCAGCTCGCCGACGGGCGGGCCTTCGTGCGGGCCACGTCCTGGCAGGGCGAGCCGGTGATGCGCCTCTGCTTCGTCAACCCGCGGACGACGGTGGAGATGGTGCGTCCGCTGCTGGACTCGATGTTCGAGTGACGGCGGTGCGTCGCACCACCGCGTCGACCCCGAGCGCGGCGGCCACCACGAGCAGTGCCTCCGCGGTCGCCCGGTAGCGCGTCACCCCGAAGGTGGCCCCGGCGGCGAGGGTCACGGTGAGGGCCACGGCGAGGAAGGGCAAGATGGGCACGCGCCGGCGGCGCAGCGACCACAGCCCGACGACCGCCAGCGGCACCAGGAGCCAGTAGGCGACGAAGCCGAGCCAGGACGCCACCCGGCCCCGGTTCTCGACGTCGATGTCGAGCCGTGTGTTCTGGAGGGGGGCGTAGACGCCCCAGACCCGGCCGACGCGGGCGGCGACCACCACGGGGAGGCGTCCGAGGTGGTCACGGATGTACGCGGTGGCCTGCTCGGCGTAGGGCTGGTCGGACTGGCTCTCGTCGTAGAGGCGGGGGTCGCGCAGCGACAGGACGACCGCCTGCACGCCCTCCTCGCTGGCGAGGCAGTCAGCGGGTCGATCGATGCGATCGCAGAGGTCGGCCTGGGTCTCCGCCGACAGCGTGGTGGGGTCGAAGCAGTCGGCGTAGGACCCCGTGAGGGGGCCGTACCACGAGCCGTCGCAGCTGGCCCCGGAGAGGACCGCCCCGCTCGAGCTGGTGAGCAGCACGGGGTTCTCGAAGCGGGTGAGGTTGTAGCCGAGCCACGGCGCCAACACGACCACCATCGCCGCCCCGGACACCGCAGCGAGGCCGAGGCGCCGCCCCCACGAACCACGCGAGCACAGGGCGAGGGGCAGGGCCACGAAGACCACGAGGGCGATGGCCTCGCTGCGGCTGAGGGCGGCGAGGCCGATGGCGGCCCCGAGGGCCACCGCCCGCCACCACGAGGGGCGCTCCCAGAAGAGGTAGGCGACGAGGACGGCCAGGGTGACGGTGAAGATGGCCACGGTCTCGGAGAGCAGCACGCCGTCGTTGATCCAGAGGCCCGGGTACAGGGCGGCGACCGCGGCCGCCCCGAGCCCGACCCGGGTGGCGGTGGCCGTCGGCGCGAGGCGATGGGCCAGCAGCCCGACGAGGGCCACGGTGGCGGCACCGACGAGGCACGAGGCGAGGCGGTGGCCGGTGACGGTGTCCACGCCGAGCTTCGACCAGAGCGCGAGATAGGTCGAGTACAGCGGCGGGTGGGCGGCACTCGGGGTGATCAGGTCGGAGCCGGCGGTGACGGGGCGCAGGTCGGTCCCCAACGGGATGATGTAGCCCAGCCCCTTGGCGAGGGCGTTGGCCTGGAAGTGGTAGTAGAGCGAGTCGCCGGCCAGGACGTAGCCGTCGCCGCCGGCGTCCCGCGTGGGACGCAGCAGCACCACGTTGGCCACCCGCAGGGCCAGACCCGCCAGGGTGATGGCGCCCAGCGCCAGCCGGAAGCGGCGCTCGTCCGCAGTTTTCTCGCTCACGGTCCCTCTGCCATACCGTAACCACTGCCATGCGCTTCACCGTGATCGGCCACGCCAGCCTCTACATCGAAACCGATGGTCCTGAAGGAGAGGGCACGGGCCCGACCATCCTCATCGACCCGTGGCTGTTCGGCTCCTGCTACTGGCGCTCCTGGTGGCACTTCGCCCCCCAAGACGAGCTGAAGCCGGAGTGGCTGGCGCCGGACTACCTCTACCTCACCCACCACCACTTCGACCACTTCCACTACCCGTCGATGCGCAAGATCGACAAGGGCACCGAGGTGCTGGTCTCGAAGTTCGGGGTGGACGTCATGGGCGGCGAGGTGCGCTCGCTCGGATTCGACAAGGTCACCGAGCTGCCCCACGGCGAGATCACCGAGCTGGCGCCGGGCGTGCGGGTGGCGTCGTACCAGTACGGCTTCGACGACACCGCGTTCGTGGTGGCCGACGGCGACGAGGTCGTCGCCGACCTCAACGACTGCAAGATCCGCGGTCGTGCCCTCGACCAGGTGGCCTACGACTTCGGCCACCCGACCTTCATGTTCAAGACCCATTCGTGGGCGCAGTCGTACCCCATCGGCTACGAGGCCGAGGACCCGGCCGACCTCACCCTGCTGACCCGCCAGACCTACATCGACGACTTCGTCGCCGCGGCCCGCCAGCTCCAGCCGCACTACGCGGTGCCCTTCGCCAACATGGTGGCCTTCCTGCACCCCGAGAGCCGCTGGGTGAACCCCAACCTCATCAGCCCGGTCGAGGTCGCCGAGGCCTTCGCCGGCGCCCCCGGCGTCGAGCACACCGAGCTGACCATCCTCTCGCCGGGCGACTCCTGGTCGGCGTCCGAGGGCTTCGCCCTGACCGGCCACGCCTGGTTCGCCGACCCCGAGGCCGCCCTCGCCGCCCGCCTCGAGGAGCACCGCGACGCCCTCGAGGCCTGTGCCGAGGAGGAAGCGGGCGTCACGCTGTCCTGGGAAGCCTTCTCCGCCTACCTCGGGGCCTTCCTCCACGATCTGCCGCCCCTCGTGCCCCGGTACCTGCTGTCACGACCCGTGGTGTTCGAGGTGCCGTCGTCACCCGAGCCCTACTGGGTGGTCGACTTCGTGCACCGGCGGGTGACCAAGGCGGTCGAGCCCCCGGAGGACCGGGCCAGCCTCATCCAGATCAACGAGGCCGTCCTGGCCGACGCCATCGACAAGAAGATCCTGCACTTCACCCACGGCGGCATGCGCATCCACGTGAAGCTCCGCCCCGGCGGCGCCAGCGGCGACCTCGCCTTCTGGGGCGTGCTGATGGTGTGGGAGATCGGGTACCTGCCGATGCACAAGCTGCTGCGCCCCCGCTTCGTCGCTGCGCTCTGGCGCCGTCGGCGGGAGGCCTACGACGCCCTCGCCGGCCTGCGGGGCCCGGGCACGCCGCTCGAACGCCTGGCCGGCGGCTTCGCCTCGACCGAGCCCTGAAGCGGGTTCGGGCCCGGGGCGGGCCCGCCTACCAGGGGGCGTCGATCCCGATGGTGGCCGGCGTCGGTTCGGCGCCGTTGGTCGCCCGTTGGTCGGGCCGCCAACCCGTGGTGGTGGGCTCACCCATGATCTGGTCGATCACTTCGGCGGGCTGGGGTTTGCAGTAGTAGAAGCCCTGGGCCATGTGGCAGTCGAGCGAGCGCAGGTACTTGACCTGCTCGGCGGTCTCGACCCCCTCGGCCACGGTGACCATGCCGAGGCCACGCGCCATGCCGATCAGGTGCTCGACGATGGTGGTGTCCTCCCGGCTGTGCCCGAGGCCGTCCACGAAGCTCTTGTCGATCTTCAAGATGTCCATGCTGAACCTGCGCAGGAAGCTGAGCGAGGAGAACCCCGTGCCGAAGTCGTCGAGGGCCAAGGCGACACCGCTCGTCTTCGCGGTGCGCAGCATCGTCCAGGCCGCATCCACGTCGTGCATGAGAGCGCCCTCGGTGATCTCCAGGCAGATCAGGCTCGGGTCGACCTGGGTGACGGTCAGCGCCCTGGTCAGGACGTCGGGGAAGTCGTACTGGGCCAACTGGCGCGTCGACACGTTGAGGGTCACCGCCAGCGGCGCGCGGTCGGCGTAGGCCTCCTGCCACCGCTTGGCCTGGCGGCACGCCTCCTCCAACACCCACGTGCCGACGGGCACGATGAGGCCGGTCTCCTCGAGCGCAGGGATGAACTCGCCGGGGCTGACCAGGCCCCGTTCGGGGTCCTCCCAGCGAATGAGCGCCTCGACCTTGACCATCCGCTGGGTCTGGAGGGACACGACCGGCTGGTAGTGCAGGCGGTACTGGCCCCGCTCGAGGGCCTCGCGCAGCCGACGCTCGGTGGTCGACGGCGTCCCCCGCTGGGCGATCGACCGGTCGAACATGGCGTAGCCGCACGGACCGTGCTTGGCGTTGTGGAGGGCCGAGTGGGCGTCACGGATGAGGTCGTCGGGCTGCGCGCAGTTCTCCTCGGCGATGGCGATCCCGATGTGCGCGGTCAGACGGACCCGGTCGTGGCCCATCGTGAAGGGTGCCTCCAGCCCTTCGATCAACCCGGCGGCGAGGCGCTCGGCCGCCGGCCCACCGGTGGTGTCGGGGCAGATGATGATGAACTCGCCGCCGCCGTAGCGGACGACGGTGCTGGCGTCATCCACGATCTCGGTGAGGCGGCTGCTGACGGCGATCATGAGCTGGTCGCCGGCCTCGCGGCCGTGGGCCTCGTTGACGGTCTTGAGGCGATCCAGGTCGAGGACGAAGACGGCGACGCGGCCGCCGCCGCGCTGGGAGCGTCGGATGATCTGCTCGAAGTGCTCGTTGAGGAAGCGCCGGTTGGGGAGACCGGTCAGCGGGTCGTGCAGGGCAAGGCGGTCGAGCTCGTCACGGACGGCATTGGCGTCACGGAGGCGCCGGCGGGCCACGACCATCGCTGCAGGCGGCAGCACGAGGATCAGGCCGATCATGGCGCTGAGGTCCACCGGGGAATCGACCAGCCAACGCGTGACCGATGTCCCGAGACCGAAGCCGATGGCGAGGGTCACCGCCACGACGCAGGCGACGACCGCCCACGCGAGGTCGCGTCCCGCGTCCCCCGAGCGCGTGTGCCCGTGGCCGGATCGCTTGGCGGATCGCCATGCCATCGCTCCCCGTGCCTCCCCAGTGGTACCGAAGGGCATCGGACCTGTTCCGACGCCCCTGATCCATCGGATGTGAGGTTGCCGGTCTTGAGGTTCCGTGGGGGTTGGGTCGGCGGATTCGACGACGCGCCGGTGGACCGCGGCGAGAGGCCGACCCGGCCGGCATCAGGGCCCGAGGAACCCCAGCGCGGCATCGAGGAAGCCCATGGCCTTCGGTGTGGCGAAGTGATCCACGTTGCGGAGTGTGGTGAGCCGGGCGTCGGGGAGCGCCGAGAGCAGGGGATCGGCCGGCCCGGCGAAGTCGCGGTCGCCGAGGACCACGAGCACCGGTCGCCGGACCTGCGAGAGCTCGGCGGCGGTCATGGGCGGGGAGTGGCGCCGCAGACAGGCGGCGAGGGCCAGAGGGTCGTTGCCGGGCGCGGTGGCGAGCAACGCGAAGTGCTGGCCGACGCGGTCGTCCTCGTCGGCGCCATCGGTGATGGCGCGGGCGATGGGCTCGGAGTCGTCCCGCCGGAAGAGGTTGTCGCCGACGCCGGCCACGACGATTCGGCGGAAGCGGTCGGGGTCCTCCGCCGCCAGTCTCAGGAGGACCCGTGCACCGAGGGAGAAAGCCACGGCGTCGACGGGCTCCGCCGGCAGCGCCTCGGCGACCCGGGCCTCCAACCCGGCGTAGGCCTCGGGATCGTGGGGCTTGTCGGCGTCGCCGTGGCCGAGGAGGTCGGGGGCCAGCACCTCACGGCCGAGGTCGCCGAGGAGGTCGATCCAGCCGTTGTCCCGCCACGTCCGCTCCGCAGAGGCGGCGAAGCCGTGGAGGAGCAGGACCGGCGGTTCGTTCGGCGCGGGCATCGGCGCGGACCTTACCGGCCGGTCGGGGATGTGCCTGCCCGCCTACCCTCGACCGGATGGCTCAGCGCCTGCGCGTCGCCGCCGACTGCGAGATCCCGCTCGCGGACGTCGAGTGGTCGTTCGCGCCCTCGGGCGGCCCCGGCGGCCAGCACGCCAACAAGGCCCACACCCGGGCGGTGGCCCGACTCGACCTCACCACCTGTGCGGCGCTGACCGAAGCCCAGCGCGAGCGGCTGGTGGGCCGTCTCGGACCGGTGGTCACGGTGAGCGCCGACGACTCCCGCTCGCAGCACCGCAACCGGTCACTGGCCCTCGACCGGCTGCGCGACACCTTGGCCGACGCGCTCCGCGTGCCGACCGCGCGTCGGCCGTCGCGGCCGACGGCCGGGAGCCGCCGCCGCCGGCTGGAGGCGAAGCGGCACCGAGGCGAGGTGAAGCGGGACCGGCGGGCGCCGGAGCCCGAGTGA